>NZ_SOEM01000004.1:0-428972 GCF_004368875.1 Neorhizobium sp. R1-B | reverse complement strand
GTCGCCCTTCCGCAGTTGCGCTTCACTTCGCTCGCCATGACCAGCTTACGGTGGGACTTCCACCCACAAGAATGCGCCCATGCTGGGCGCACAACGAAAAAGGCCGTCGCTTGCGCGGCGGCCCTTTCCGGCGGTGGAATCTCTGGAACCTAGTGGCCTCCGCCTCCGGCGCCGGCAGGCGCCGCGGGTTTGGCAATCAGGAAGACGAAAAAGATCAAGCTGGCAAAAAGGCCGGTGAGCAACAGGAAAACGTCCATGAAGGAAAGCAGCCAGGATTGCTGGGTGATGATCCCGGAAATCTTCTGAAGCGCCGCAGAACTGCCGTCGAGTCCGTAGGAATTGAAGTTGGCGCCAACGCTCTCCAGCCAGTCGAGAGCTGCCGGATTGGCGTAGTTCACGTGTTCGGCCAACCGCTGGTAATGCGCGTCGGAACGCTGGGTCAGCATGGTGTTGATGATCGCCAGGCCAACGGCACCGCCGAGATTTCGCGTCAGGTTGAACAGGCCGGAAGCACCCTGGATGCGCGAGGGATGCAGCGTGCCGAGCGCGATATTGTTGATCGGCACCATGCACATCATCATCGACGCGCCGCGCAGGATCTGCGGCAGGAGCAACTCGTAGAAATCCCAGTCCGCCGTGATACCCGTCAGCAGCCAGGTGCCGAGTGCGAAGCCGCCGAAGCCGATCGCCATCATCACCCGAAGGTCGAGAACGTTCGTCAGGCGCCCGACGATCGGAGCGGAAACGAACATCGCAATGCCGGAGACGAACATGGTTTCGCCGATCATCAGCGAGTCATAGCCCCGGATGCGGCCGAGATAGAGGGGATAGAGATAGGTCAGGCCGTAAAGGCCGACGCCCATGACGAATGAAAAGAGCGAGCCGAAGGCGAAATTGGCATTGCCGAAGGCCCTGAGATCGACCACCGGGAATTCGATCTTGAAGGCGCGCCAGAAGAACACCACCGCCCCTAGGACGATGAACACCGTGCCCATGACGATATGTTCGTCGCTGAACCAGTCCTTGTTGTTGCCCTCCTCCAGGACGTATTCCAGCGAGCCGAGGAAAATCGCCATGGAGGCAAGCCCCCACCAGTCGAACTTCTTCCAGAGCTGCATCTGCGGCTTGTCGAAATCGATCATGCTCCAGGCGACGGCAGTTACCAGGATGCCCGGAATGACGTTGACGAGAAAGAGCCAGTGCCAGGAGAAGGCATGGGAGAGATAACCGCCGACCGTTGGTCCGATGGTCGGAGCCAGTGTCGCGACGAGGCCGATGATCGGCGACACGATGCTGCGCTTCGAGGGGGGGAAGATCGTAAAGGCAGCGGCGAAGACGGAAGGGATCATGCCGCCACCGATGAAGCCCTGCAGCGCCCGGTAGACGATCATCTGCTCGATATTCGTGGCGGTGGCGCAGAGCACGCTGGCGATCGTGAAGCCGCCGGCACAGATGGAAAAGAGTACGCGCGTCGAGAGAATGCGGGCGAGCGTTCCCGACAGCGGGATCATGATCACTTCGGCGATCAGATAGGATGTCTGCACCCAGGCGACCTCGTCCGAACCGGCCGACAGGCCCGCCTGGATTTCAGACAGCGATGCCGAGACGATCTGGATGTCGAGGATCGACATGAACATGCCGAAGACCATCGCGAAAAAGGCGATGAGCTTGCGCCTGTCCATAGGTTGGTCGGCGGGCATGACACCCGCCGCGGCCGTTGCTGTAGCCATGGCCGTTCTCCTTGATGGGTTACTTGGCCGCTGCCACGGTGGTGTTGTCCGGCGCGGTGCGCGTGTCGACATCGACAACGACGCTCAATCCCGCGCGCAGATGTTCGCGCTCCAGATCCTCCTTCGGGATCGAGATGCGAACCGGTACGCGCTGGACGACCTTGGTAAAGTTGCCCGTGGCATTTTCAGGCGGCAGCATCGAGAAAACCGCTCCTGACGCTGGCGCGATGGATTCGACAGTGCCGACGATCGGCTGGTCCTCATAGGCATCGACATGCACGCGCACTTTCGAGCCCGGTTCGAGGTGACCGATCTGGGTTTCCTTGAAGTTGGCTTCAATGTAGAGTTCGGTGAGCGGTACGAGCGAGGCAAGCCGCTTGCCGGCCGAAACCAGATCGCCGGTCTGGACCGCGAGATTGCCGATCACGCCATCATAAGGCGCCTTGAGCACGGTGAAACTGAGATCGCGGGCTGCCTGGTCGCGGGCGAGTTCCTGGGTGCGGACCGTATTGACCGCTTCCTTGCGCTGCGCCTGCAGGAGGCCAATATTCGCCTCGGCGGAGGCGACGGCGGCCTGCCCGGCGACGAGATTGGCGCGGGCCTGTTCGAGCGCGATCTTTGCATTGTCGAGGTCGGCGGTGGTGCCTACGGATTTCGCGGCGAGCTCGCTTGCCCGCTTCTGGGTAATCTCGGCGCCGCGTACCGCCGCCTCAAGCGCTCCTTGCTGCGCCTTGGACTGTTCAAGAGCGGCCCGCCCGCCGACGATCTGGGCGTCGATGCGGGAGATTGCGAGATTGGCGGATTCGATCGCCGCTTCTGCTTTTTGGAGCGCAAGCTTATAATCCCCGTCATCAAGCGTGACGAGCGGATCGCCGGCCTTGACGGACTGGTTTTCGACGACGTTTACTTTCGCAACATAACCGGAGACCTTGGGAGAAATGACGGCAAGGTTGCCTTCCACATAGGCATCATCGGTCGAAACGAGGAACCGACCGTCCGTCCACCAGTTGTAACCATACCATCCGGCGCCGCCGAGGAGGGCAAGCGCAATGACCGGCAACAGAAATCCACGCCGCTTCTTCTTTTCAGGCGCCTTCGCGGCGGCCGGCGCAGCGATCGCTTCCGCCGCAGGCTGCTCGGTTGTCGGCCGCTCGTTGCGGGCTTCGGCTTCGCTGGTGCCAATGTTATCCGTCGTTACGGCGCGCAATGCGCCGCCATTTTGAGAGGCCGTCATGTTCGTATACCGTCAATGGGAGTTCAGCATTTCATCGAACCGCTCGGTTCAGTGAGCTTGACATAGACCTTTCGATGACACATATCAAGGGCAATCGAACCGCTCGGTTCGAAAAGGTTAAAAAAGGCATCCAATGGCCAGACAGACAAGGAAGCAGGAGAAATCCGATCCGGTTGCAGCCGGACGTTTCGCGGCAGGGGAAGACCCCGCGAAACGGGAGCAGATCATCGACGGCGCAAGCCGCGTCTTCATGAAGCTCGGCTTCGACGCGGCGAGCATGAACGATATCACCCGCGAGGCGGGGGTGTCGAAGGGCACGATCTACGTCTATTTCCAGAACAAGGAAGATCTGTTCGCGGCACTCGTCGCTCGGGAGAAGGAACGCGTCACGCTACGGATGCGCGATATTCTCGCCGGCAGCGAGGAGGTCGAAGTAGGACTCTACCGATTCGGAATAAACTTCGTTGCGCATATCACCTCCTTGCAGGTGATCAACGCCATGCGAACCGTGATCGGTGTCGTCGACCGCATGCCGAGCCTCTGTCGGCAGTTCTTCAATTCGCCTTCGATGAACGTCCGCACCGTGCTCGACGATTTCATCAGGCGGCACGTAGCGCTGGGCAATCTGAACGTCGAGCATAGCGATCTGGCTGCGCGCCAGTTCATCGACATGACAAGCGGCACCTTCTTCAAGCTGAGGCTGTTCGGCGATCTCTGCGACGTTCCCCCGCAGTCGGAAATCGACGAGGTCGTAAAGGGCGCCATCAAGGTCTTCATGGCCGCCTATGGCGTTCATGACACATCCGTGATCGCAAAAGAGGCGGAACACGCCTGATTTTGGCGGTCGTCGCGTGACCGCCTCTTGTCTTCCCGCTGCCGATCCTTAAATCGGCAGGCGATTGTGTTTTGCGATTGAAAGGGAAGATTGGATGGACATTGCAGCGCTTGTAGCAGACCCGGCGGCCTGGGTAGCGCTCGTTACACTTGTGGTCATGGAAGTCGTGCTCGGCATCGACAACCTGATTTTCATTTCCATCCTCACCAACAAGCTGCCTCCTGAGCACCGCGACCGAGCTCGCAAGATCGGCATCGGCCTGGCGCTCATCATGCGCCTTGCTTTGCTCGGTACGATCGCCTGGATCGTCCAGCTCACCAATCCGCTGTTTGAGCTTTTTGGCCACCCCTTTTCCTGGAAAGATATCATCCTCATCGCCGGTGGCCTCTTCCTCGTCTGGAAGGCGACGAAGGAAATCCACCACAACGTCGATCCGGAGGATCACAAGGAGGATATGGTTGGCGGCGCGGCCAGCATGTCTTTTGCAGCTGCCATCGGGCAGATTCTCCTCCTGGACCTGGTCTTCTCGATCGACAGCATCATCACGGCCGTCGGCATGACCGAACATCTGCCGATCATGATCGTCGCGGTGATCGCGGCCGTGACCGTGATGCTGGTGGCCGCAACTCCGCTCGCCAATTTCATCGAGAGGAACCCGACGATCGTGATGCTCGCGCTCGGTTTCCTGTTGATGATCGGCACGACGCTGATCGCCGACGGCATGGGCTTCCACGTGCCAAAGGGCTACGTCTATTCGGCCATGGCCTTCTCGGCGCTGGTCGAAATCCTGAACATGATCGCCCGCAACGCCCGCCGGAAGAAGAAGGCGGGGCAGCAAACGCTGCACTGAGACCGGAGAATATGAAAAGGGCGCCCGCGGCGCCCTTTTTCGTTTGCCCGCGGTATACGATTGTGCCCCCCCGGCGAGACTGTCTCCATGCGGCACCCCCTGCGGAGCAATATCCTGCTCCAGGGTTGTTTAGCATTCGAACCTGCTTTATCGGAACTTTGGACTGCCGGCGGAATTGATGCGCTACCTCGGAGCGGCGATTTCCTCCAAAAGCGGAAACTCATTCGCCGACCTCTCAAAGCTGCGGAGCCGCATGACCACACAGCAGATCCTCGCCTTCACCCTGATCGCCGTCATGATGGCGGTCTTCATCTGGGATCGGTTCCGTTACGACGTCGTCGCCTGTTGTGCACTGGTGCTGGCGGTGGCACTGGGCGTCGTGCCGGTCGACAAGGCATTTTCCGGCTTCTCGGACGATATCGTCATCATCGTCGGCAGCGCACTCGTCGTCAGCGCCGGCGTCGCCCGCTCGGGCATCGTCGACATGGCGGTCAAGAAATTTTTCCCGAACCTCAACACGCTGCACACCCAGCTGGCGCTGCTGATGATCGCGGTGGCACTGCTTTCCGCCTTCATCAAGAATATCGGCGCCTTGGCTATCATGATGCCGGTCGCCTTCCAGTTCTCCAAGAAATCCGGCGCATCGCCTTCGAAATACCTGATGCCGATGGCTTTTGCGGCTCTTCTCGGAGGGTTGATGACGCAGATCGGCACCTCGCCGAACATCGTCGTCTCGAGGCTGAGGCAGGAACTCACCGGCAGTTCCTTCACCATGTTCGACTTTACGCCGATGGGTGCGCTGCTGACCGTCGTCGGCATCACCTTCCTGCTCTTCTTCCATTGGCTGGTGCCCAGCCGGACGAAGCAGAACAACTCGATCGAAGAAGCGATAGAGATCAAGAACTACACCTCGGAAGTATCGGTCACTGCGCAATCCGCCGTGCTCGGCAAGCCGATCAGCGATCTGCTGAAGCTGGGCGACGGCGAGGTCATCGCCACGGCCGTTCTGCGCGGCACGGCCCGCATGTCGCCGTTTCCCGATCTCCAGTTGCGCGAGGGCGACGCCGTATTGCTCGAGGGTCCCTCGAACGAGCTCGACCGGATCGTCTCCAGCGGTCGATTGAAACTTTCTGGCAAACCGCTGAGCGGCAAGGGCCAGGCCCGCCCGGATGTGATTTCCGTCGAGGCCGTCATCAGCCAGGAATCGACGCTGAGGGGGCTTTCCGCCAAGGAACTGGCCCTATCCTACACGCGCGGCGTCAATCTCCTGGCGATCAGCCGCCGCGGCGAGCGGCTCAAGGAACGGCTGGGGAACCTGACGCTGATGGCCGGCGATGTGCTGGTACTGCAAGGAAGCCGCAAGAACCTGCCCGGCGTGCTGCAGGACTTTTCCCTGTTGCCGCTTGCCCAGCGCGAAATTCTGCTCGGCACCCACCGGCGCGCGTTCGTGCCTCTGATCATCCTGGCGCTCGCCATGGCGGCGACCGCGGTGGGTATCGCTCCCGTGCCCGTCGCGTTCTTCGCAGCAGCATTAGGCATGGTCGTGTTTCGCGCCATACCGCTTGCGGACTTCTACAAGGCGGTCGACGGACCGATCCTCGTTATGCTGGCAGCCCTGATCCCCGTGTCGGATTCGCTGCGGACCACGGGCGGCAGCGAACTGATCGCCGGCTGGCTCGGCGGTGTGGCGGCAAGCCTGCCAGCATGGGGGGCGCTGGCGCTGATCACCATCACGGCCATGGCCGTCACACCCTTCCTGAACAATGCCGCGACGGTACTCGTCATGGGACCGATCGCCGCGAGCTTCGCGACCAATCTCGGTTTCAGGCCCGAGGCTTTCCTGATGGCGGTGGCGATCGGCGCCGGTTGCGATTTCCTGACACCCGTCGGCCACCAGTGCAACACGCTGGTCTTCGGCCCCGGCGGCTACCGGTTCTCCGACTATCCGCGCCTTGGCCTGCCGCTTTCGTTCCTGATCGTCCTCGTCAGCGTCCCGGCGCTGCTCTATGTCTGGCCCGTGAGGTAGGATTGCGGCCAAGAACCTTGACGCCTGCGGCTGAATATGCGCTAAGGCCTGCCTCAAATCCTTAGTCCCGATAAGCAGGTTCGCGCCGCTGAAGGCGCAAAGATCGAGCAGTATTCATGACAATCACCGGCCCCCGCGTCCGCATCGCCCCCTCGCCCACCGGCGAGCCGCATGTCGGCACCGCCTATATCGCTCTCTTCAACTACCTCTTCGCCAAAAAGCACGGCGGTACGTTCATTCTCCGCATTGAAGATACCGATGCGACGCGCTCGACGCTGGAATTCGAACAGAAGGTGCTGGATGCACTGAAATGGACCGGCCTCAGCTGGTCTGAAGGTCCGGATGTCGGCGGCCCCTACGGCCCCTACCGCCAGTCGGACCGCAAGGCGATGTATCAGCCCTACGGCCAGGAGCTTCTGAACAAGGGCCATGCCTTCCGCTGCTTCTGCACGCCGGAACGCCTCGAACAGATGCGCGAGGCCCAGCGCGCCGCCGGCAAGCCGCCGAAATACGACGGCCTCTGCCTCAATCTGACCGCAGAAGAAGTGACCGCCAAGATGGCGGCGGGCGAAAGCTCGGTCATCCGCATGAAGATCCCTACGGAAGGTTCCTGCGATTTCCACGACGGCGTCTACGGCGACGTGTCGATCCCATGGGATTCGGTCGATATGCAGGTGCTGATCAAGGGCGACGGCATGCCGACCTATCATATGGCGAATGTCATCGACGACCACCTGATGAAGATCACCCATGTGGCACGCGGCGAGGAATGGCTGGCGTCCGTGCCGAAGCACATCCTGCTCTATCGCTATTTCGGTTGGGAGCAGCCGGTCTTCATGCATCTCTCGCTGATGCGAAATGCCGACAAGTCGAAGCTGTCGAAGCGCAAGAACCCGACCTCGATCTCCTATTATTCCGCGCTCGGTTACCTGCCGGAAGCACTGATGAACTTCCTCGGTCTGTTCTTCGTGCAGATCCCGGAAGGCGAAGAAATGCTGACCATGGACGAGCTGACGGCAAAGTTCGATCCGGACAACCTTTCGAAGGCCGGCGCGATCTTCGACATCCAGAAACTCGACTGGCTGAACGGCCGCTGGATCCGCGAGAAGCTTTCGCCGGAAGACTTTATTGCCCGCACGCTCGAATGGGCCTCGGAAAACAGCCGCCTGACGGAAGGCCTGAAGCTCTCCCAGAGCCGGATCTCGAAGCTCGGCGAACTGCCGGGCCTCGCCGGCTTCCTGCTTTCCAACGATGTCGGCCTGACGCCCGCCTCCTTCGCCGGCCTCAAGACCAACCCGGCCGAGACGCTTGAAATCCTGCAGACGGTCCAGGCCGATCTCGAAAAGATGATCGAATGGAACGTCGAGTCGATCGATGCGGAGCTGCGCGCAATCTCCGACAAGCTCGGCAAGAAGCTGCGCGTCGTCACGCCGCCGCTTTTCGTCGCCGTCTCGGGTTCGTCCCGCTCGCTGCCGCTGTTTGACTCCATGGCGCTGCTCGGCCGATCAGTGGTGCGCCAGCGCCTGAAGATCGCCGCCACGGTGGTGGCTTCGATGGTGGGAAGCGCGGCCTAGTCCGCAGCCCCCTCATCCGCCTGCCGGCACCTTCTCCCCGAGGGGGAGAAGAAAGTTGCGGCACCGGCGGCATACTCTAATTTCCCTCTCCCCTCGGGGAGAGGGTGGGGTGAGGGGGCCAAAGGCTCCGCATAGCAAATTGATCTGCGGCGATATCGCCGAAAAGGCAAACACGATGACCGACAATAACACGACTGAAACCGCCCTCTCCTCCGACGCGACGCAGGTGCGCGCCCAGAAGCTCGCCATCCTTCGCGACAAGGTCGGCGACGTCTATCCGGCGCATTTCCACCGGACGCTGACGAATGCGGAGCTCGCCGAGAAATACAAGAACCTCGAGGCGGACGTGGAAACGCAGGATATCGTCACCGTTGCCGGCCGTGTCTATTCCTCGCGCAATTCTGGCATGTTCATGGATATCCATGACGCTTCGGGCAAGGTGCAGATCTTCTCGCACAAGGACACCACCCCGGAGGATGCCCGTGCGCTTCTGTCGCTTATCGATATCGGCGACATCGTCGGGGTGACCGGCGTCGTGCGCCGCACCAAGCGGGGCGAGCTGACGATCAACGCCCAGTCGATCATCATGCTCACCAAGTCGCTGCTGCCAATGCCGGAAAAGTGGCATGGCCTCTCCGATATCGAGCTGCGCTACCGCAAGCGCCATCTCGACATCATGACCAACGAAGAATCCAAGCTTCGTTTCCAGCAGCGTTCGAAGATCGTGTCCGGCATCCGCCGCTTCATGGAAAACGATGGCTTCATGGAAGTCGAGACGCCGATGCTGCAGGCGATCTACGGCGGGGCCACCGCCGAACCGTTCAAGACGCATCACAACACGCTGAAGCTCGACATGTATCTGCGCATCGCGCCGGAACTGTATCTGAAGCGCACGCTGGTCTCGGGCCTCACCGACAAGGTGTTCGAGATCAACCGCAACTTTAGGAACGAAGGCGTCTCGACCCGCCATAATCCCGAATTCACGATGATGGAATGCTACTGGGCCTATGCCGACTACGAAGACATGATGGATCTCGTGGAGCGCATGTTCCAGACGCTCGCCTTGAGCATCCACGGCTCGACCGAGTTCAAGTTCCAGGACAAGGAGCTTTCGTTCAAGGGCCCATTCAACCGCGTGTCCATGCCCGACGCCGTCAAGCAAGCGACCGGCATCGACTTTCTGTCGATCAAGACCGACGAGGAAGCCCGCGCCGCGGCACAAGCCGCCGGCTTCGAGGTGGAGAAGGACTGGACCTGGGGCGAATGCCTCGCTTTCATCTTCGAGGAAAAGGTCGAGCCGACGCTGATCCAGCCGAGCCACGTCACCCATTTTCCGAAGGACATCTCGCCGTTTGCCAAGGAAGTGCCGGGCGAACCGCGCCTCGTCGAGCGCTTCGAGACCTATTGCAATACCTGGGAGCTCGGCAACGCGTTTTCCGAACTCAACGATCCGGAAGAGCAGCGCCGGCGCATGGTGGAGCAGCTCGAGCAGGCACATGCCCGCGGCGAGAAGGACAAGCAGCTGGACGACGAATTCCTCGACGCGATGGATCAGGGCATGCCGCCCGCCGGCGGCTTGGGCATCGGCGTCGACCGTCTTGTCATGCTGTTGACGGATTCGCCATCCATCCGCGACGTGATCCTCTTCCCGGCGCGCCGCGCGAAGGCGGATTGAGCAGCTCTGCTGATTTCGGATAGGCAAGCCTTACCAACGAAATCCATGGTCTTAGCTTCAGCTAAGACCATGGATTTTATAGCCTCTCCTCTTGCAGGGAAATCGCAAGGGAGGGATCCCCTCCAAATTCAATGCGCCGGCTTTACGGACGCTTCCTCGTCCGGCTTGGCTGCAGCGGGCGGAACTTGACCCGGTTCCTTGCCTTTCACCGGCTGCTGGCCCTCTTCACCGCGCATCTTGGCAAGCCAGGCAGCGCCTGCCGCATCGGCATCCATTTTTCCGCCGGTCGGCTGCGGGGCCGCTTCGCCATGCACGGTTTCTGCCCGTTTTTCATCCGCACCGGTCGCCTTCGACCAACGCTTGCCGCCTTCTGCCGCAGTCCTCGGCTCCGGAGCGGGCTCGTGCGGGCCTGGCTTTGCAGCCGGGGCAGAGGCCTGATCGCCGTGATCCTCGGCTGCCGCGTGGTTGTCTGCAGGCGCCCCATGACCATCGGCCGGAACCGGCGCGTGGTCCGCAGCTTCTGTAACATGACCTTCCGCCGGCGGCGCCTTCTCGCCGGAACCGAAGATCATGCCGCTTATGGAACCCAGCAAACCACCGCCATCCTTGGCTGCGACCTCGTCCCCATGCCCTTCGGCGGGAGCTCCGTGGCCTTCGGCCGCCGGTTCTTCGCCATGTCCGCCACTGCTTTCACCGTGGCCGCCTGACGTCTCGCCGTGCCCGCCGGCAGGTGCGCCATGCGCGCCCTCCGGAACCGCAGCCGCAGGTTCGACGCAATCGGCATGATCGGTCAGCCGCGCCGTGACCGCCTCGACATCTTCGGCCGGCAGGTCGATGCGCATGCCGTAATATTCGCCGCTGGCATTGGCCGAACCGTCGAGATAATAGGCGGAGTAGACCGCCGCGGCAGTCCCCTTCGGCATCTTGCCGGGATCAGGAATATAGATGACCTGCGCGCCGATCATCCGGCCGCGCATCAAGGCTCGGTCCGTCGGGCCGGCCTTGTCGATCAGCGCCACCTGGACGAGATCCGCCTTCTCCTTTTCCTGCACCGCGCGGGCGACCCGGAGCGCCGTGCGGATACGCGCCATGCCGTCGCCCGCTTCTTCGGTGGTAACGTATTTGCGGACCCAATAGCGCTGGTCGCGCTTGATCTTGATCGTCTCCAGAGCAGTGCATTCGAACCCGTTCATCTCCAGATAGGACGGGCCGAGAAGCTTGTCCGCACCAACGAAGACCGCTGCCGCGCCGCTGCCGCCACCCAGCACGACAATGCCGCCCATGATCAGGATGAGCTTTTTCGAGACCCGGAACGCCAGGCCCTTCACTTGCCGAACTCCGGCATGGTCAACCCCACTTTACGCAAAACAACCGAGGGAATATCGGCGGCATAATCGGTCATTCTCCTTGAAGAAGCTTTAAGCCCGCGCGGATGTTTCGACCGATCATCCGAAACCGGCCCTGCCTTTTCCATCGCTCAACCACATGTCTAGTTGCAAATGATTTGCAATAGCATTGACAGAAGCAAAATCCCGACTAGGTTAGATTGCGAATGAATTGCAGCTAGGGATCCGTCGCCGCATGTCTTTCCGAAAATTCCTCCTCATCGCAGCCGTTCTGGCGGTGCCCGCGTTTGCCAATGCGCAGGAAAAGCCGAAGGTCGTGACCACCTTCACCGTCATCGCCGACATGGCAAAGAACGTCGCGGGCAATGCAGCCGACGTGGAAAGCATCACCAAGGCGGGCGCCGAGATTCACAACTACCAGCCGACCCCGCGAGATATTCTGCGCGCCCGCGACGCGGACCTCGTTCTTCGCAACGGACTGAACCTCGAGCAATGGTTCGAAAAATTCCTCGCCAATCTCGGCAAGGTGCCGAGCGTTACGGTCTCCGATGGCGTCGAGCCGATGGCGATCGCCGGAGGCGCCTATCAGGGCAAACCGAACCCGCATGCCTGGATGTCGCCGGAAAACGCGGTGATCTATGTCGAGAACATCCGCAAGGGTCTTTCCGAAATCGATCCGGCGCATGCCGACACCTATGCCGCCAATGCCAAGGCTTATACGGACAAGATCCGGGCTGCGGTCCAGCCGATCCGCGATATACTTGGCAAACTGCCGGAAGATCACCGCTGGCTGGTGACGAGCGAAGGGGCCTTTTCCTATCTCGCCCGCGATTTCGGCCTCAAGGAACTCTATCTCTGGCCGGTGAATGCCGACAGCCAGGGCACGCCGCAGCAGGTGCGCGAAGTCATCGACGCGATGCGCGAGCATCAGATCAAGGTCATTTTCAGCGAAAGCACGGTGTCCGACAAGCCGGCGAAGCAGATCGCCTCCGAAACCGGCGCGACATATGCGGGCGTCCTCTATGTCGACTCGCTTAGCGAGGAAGGCGGACCGGTGCCGACCTATCTCGACCTACTTCGAGTGACCACCGAAACAATCGCAAAAGGTCTTTCGCAATGATGATGGGCAAGACGGCGCCGACAAGCGCCGGACTGAAACTGGACAACGTCACTGTCGCCTATCGCAACGGGTTGACTGCGCTCAGGCATGCGAGCTTCGTCGTGCCGAAGGGCACCATCACGGCACTGGTCGGCGTCAATGGCGCCGGCAAGTCCACCCTCTTCAAGGCGATCATGGGCTTCGTCACGCTCACCGAAGGTTCCGTCGAAATTCTCGGGATGCCCGCCCGGGAAGCGCTCCGCAAGAACCTCGTCGCCTATGTGCCGCAGGCCGAAGAGGTGGACTGGAACTTCCCGGTGCTTGTCGAGGACGTGGTGATGATGGGCCGCTACGGCCACATGAATTTTCTGAGGATCCCCTCGCGCCACGACCACGACATGGTTACCCGCGCTCTGCAGCGGGTGAACATGGAGGACTACCGCAAGCGCCAGATTGGTGAACTCTCCGGCGGACAGAGGAAGCGCGTCTTCCTCGCCCGGGCGCTCGCGCAGGAGGGACAGGTGATCCTGCTCGACGAGCCTTTTACCGGTGTGGATGTGACGACCGAGGAACAGATCGTCGAACTTCTGCGGGCCCTGCGCGACGAAGGCCGCGTCATGCTGGTCTCGACCCACAATCTCGGCAGCGTGCCGGACTTCTGCGACCGCACCGTCTTCGTGAAGGGCACAGTGCTCGCCTATGGAAAGACCGAGGACACGTTCACGGAAGCCAATCTGGAACTGGCCTTCGGCGGCGTGCTGCGCCACTTCATCCTCGGCGGCTCCGATCTCCACGACGATGCCGACGAACGCAGGGTCAAGGTTATCAGCGACGACGAACGGCCCTTCGTGACCTACGGCAACGGCCAACAAAAGGCTTCGGTGAAGACAGATGCTCCAGACGCTCCTTGAGCCCTTCACCTATGGCTATATGCTGAACGCCATCTGGGTCAGCGCGCTGGTTGGAGGCGTCTGCGGCTTCCTCTCCGCCTACCTGATGCTGAAAGGCTGGTCGCTGATCGGCGATGCGCTTTCCCATTCTATCGTGCCCGGCGTGGCAGGAGCCTACATGCTCGGCCTGCCCTTCTCGATCGGCGCCTTCCTGTCGGGCGGACTGGCGGCGGGCGCGATGCTCTTCCTCAACCAGCGCACGCGGTTGAAGGAGGACGCCATCATCGGCCTGATCTTCACCTCCTTTTTCGGTCTCGGCCTCTTCATGGTGTCACTGTCGCCGACTTCGGTGAATATCCAGACGATCGTGCTCGGCAACATTCTCGCCATCACACCCGCGGACACGATCCAACTCGTCATCATCGGCGGCGTCAGCCTTGCGATCTTGGCGCTGAAATGGAAGGACCTGATGGTGACTTTCTTCGACGAGAACCATGCCCGCACCATCGGCCTGAAACCCGACCTCCTGAAAATCCTGTTCTTCACATTGCTGTCGGCTTCCACCGTCGCAGCACTCCAGACCGTCGGCGCCTTCCTCGTCATCGCCATGGTCGTGACGCCCGGCGCAACCGCCTATCTGCTGACCGACCGTTTCGACAGGCTCGTCCTGATGGGGCTCGTGATCGGCGCCGCAACAAGTTTCGTCGGCGCCTATCTGAGCTACTTCCTCGACGGCGCGACAGGCGGCATCATTGTCGTGCTGCAGACAGCACTTTTCCTCGCCGCCTTCCTGTTCGCTCCGAAACACGGAATGCTCGCGGCCCGCAGGCGGCTGCGCAAGACGCTGGAGGAAACCGCATGAGCGAGATCCTAGAACTGGCGATCCTGCCCTTCCAGTTGCCCTTCATGCAATCGGCCTTCATCGTGACGCTGATGATTGCCGTGCCGATGGCGATCCTCTCCTGCTTCCTGGTGCTGAAGGGGTGGTCGCTGATGGGGGATGCCGTCTCCCATGCGGTGCTGCCGGGCGTCGTTGTCGCCTACATTCTCGCCATTCCGCTCTCCGTCGGCGCCTTCGCGGCCGGCATGATCTGCGCGCTCGCCACCGGCTTTTTGAAGGAGAACAGCCGGATCAAGGAGGATACGGTCCTCGGCATCGTCTTTTCCGGCATGTTCGGGCTGGGGCTTGTGCTTTATGTGAAGGTGCAGTCCGACGTGCATCTCGACCACATCCTCTTCGGCGATATGCTCGGCCTCCTGCCCTCCGACCTTGTTGAAACCGGCTTGATCTCGCTTGCCGCGACCCTGTTCCTTGTGATCCTGCGCAAGGACCTGCTGGTCCATTCCTTCGATGAACAGCATGCCAAGGCGATCGGCCTGCCGACGCGCCTGCTGCATTACGGATTGCTCGCGGTGCTGTCGCTGACCGTCGTCGGCGCGCTGAAGGCGGTGGGCATCATCCTTTCGGTCGCCATGCTGGTCGCGCCCGGCGCCATCGCCTTCCTGCTCACCCGCCGCTTCACGGCGATGCTGCTGACGGCGGTGGCGATCGCGGTCGGGGCCTCAGTCTGCGGCATCTACCTGAGCTTCCTCATCGACAGCGCCCCCGCCCCGACCATTGTGCTGCTGATGACTGCGCTGTTCATCATCGCCTTCCTCAAGACCACACTGACGCCGCGCGCCGCTGTCTGAACTTTGCCCTTGCGCAACCCACGTCGCGGGTATATACCCGCAGCCATGCCTAACGACACTTGCCACTGCATCATGCTGCGCCAGGCCTCCCGAAAGGTTTCGTCTTACTACGACGAGGCGCTGGCGCCGCTCGGGGTGAATATCGGTCAATTCAGCCTGCTGCGTAACATCAAACGGCTGGAACCGGTCTCGCTCACCGAGCTTGCCGGCAAGGTCGAGCTCGACCGCTCGACGGTCGGCCGCAACACGAAAGTGCTGGAGCGCATGGGGCTGGTTGCGATCGGCCATGGCGAGGACCAGCGGGAAGCGATGCTGACGCTGACGGAAAAAGGCCGCGACCTGCTGAAGGAAGGCGCGCCACTGTGGGATAGCGTTCAGGAGGATATCGAAGACCGGCTCGGCCCGGAGAAGACCAAGCAGCTTCTGGAGCTGCTCAAAGAGCTCTGATTTCTTGCCCGAAAGCGGGCATATACCCATAAAACGCCGCAGCCGCGGCGACGATCAGGAAAGGGACAGTTACATGATCTCCACCAGCGCCGCCCGATGGATGGCCGGCAGAAACCTCCACTACGGATGGGTGGTCGCCGCCACCACCTTCCTGACCATGTTGGCGACCGCCGGCGCCATGGGCTCGGCCGGCGTGATGATCCAGCCGCTGCACCAGGAATTTGGCTGGGACATCGCCGACATCTCCTCGGCCATGGCCGTTCGTCTCGTCCTCTTCGGCCTGCTCGGCCCCTTCGCCGCCGCCTTCATGAACCATTTCGGCGTCCGGCAGGTCGTATCCTTCGCGCTCGCCCTGATCATGGGCGGCCTCGTCGTCTCCCTGTTCATGACCGAGGTCTGGCAGCTCGTGGCTCTATGGGGCGTGGTGATCGGCGTTGGAACCGGCATGACGGCGCTGGTGCTTGGTGCCACCGTTGCAACCCGCTGGTTCTCCAAGCGCCGCGGCCTCGTCGTCGGCCTGATGACGGCGAGCAATGCCACCGGTCAGCTCGTCTTCCTGCCTCTCCTTGCCGCAATCACCGAAGCCTATGGCTGGCGCGCGGCACTCACGCTCACCGTCGCCGTCATCGCTGCGGCTATGCTGCTGGTGCTTCTCCTGATGCGCGATTATCCCGCCGACGTGGGCCTGCCCGCCTACGGCGATACAGCGGTGTCGAAGGCGCCGAAGCAGGATCACAAGTTTCTGGCGACGCTCGTCTCGCCGCTCGTGGCTCTTCGCGAGGCGTCCGGCAGCGCCACCTTCTGGGTGCTGTTCGGCACGTTCTTTGTCTGCGGGCTGTCGACCAACGGCCTCATCCAGACGCACTGGATCTCCATCTGCGGCGATTTCGGCATGGCTGCCGTAACGGCTGCGGGCACGCTTGCCGTCATCGGCATCTTCGATTTCTTCGGCACGATCTTCGCTGGCTGGCTCTCCGACCGCTACGATAACCGATGGCTGCTCTTCTGGTTCTACGGCCTGCGCGGCCTGTCCTTGATCTACCTGTCGCTTTCGGGCTTCAGCTTCATGGAACTGTCGGTCTTTGCGATCTTCTACGGCCTCGACTGGGTGGCGACCGTGCCCCCGACCGTCAAGATCGCTGCCGAAAAGTTCGGCCGGGAAAAGGCGGGCCTTGTCTTCGGCTGGGTATTCGCCGGACACCAGATCGGCGCGGCAACCGCAGCCTTCGGCGCCGGTTTCTTCAAGAGCGACTTCAACACCTATATGCCCGCGCTTCAGATCGCCGGCGTGATGTGCATGATCGCCGCCGTCTCGGTTCTCTTGCTGCGGAAGCCCGGCTCGGCAATGCCGGTGCCCCAAGCGGCCTAATCCACAGATAATCCACCCGGCGGCCAATCTCTATGGCCGCCGGGAAGCCGCATTTGCAAGATGCAGATCGCACGGGATATTGACATGGTCGAACTTTCTCGATGGGAGGCATCATGTCGTCGATTACCTCAGGCAATTCCGAACAATATGCCGATAGCCGCAAGCTGGCGGCCCGCGGTCGCCTCAACAGGGAATACACGATCGCCGAAACCGGCTGGTTTCCCTGGGTCGCCCGGCAGATTCCTCTCCGCCCTGGCGACCGTGTCCTCGACATCGGCTGCGGCCCGGCCTGGTTCTGGGCCTCGGTAGTTGAGGAAATCCCCGACAACCTCGATCTGACGCTTGCCGATCAATCCCACGGCATGGTGGCGGAAGCGGTCGACCGCTGCCGCACCCTGCCCTTCAGATCGGTGACCGGCTATCAGGCCGACGCGGTAGCGTTGCCCTTCGAAGATGGCTCCTTCGACGCCGTCATCGCCATGCACATGCTCTATCACCTTACCGATCCAGCCGTCGCGATTGCCGAGATGTCCCGCGTATTGAAGCCCGGCGGCGTGCTTGCAGTGACGACCAACGGCGTCGGCAACATGCGCGAAATCTACGCGCTGACCGCCGTGCTCGGCAGCCCGCCGGTCGATCCGGGCGGTGCTGCCTTCGGTTACGAAAAGGCCGAGGCGATGATGCATGCCGAGTTCGGCAATGTCGCCTTCTCCGAACATCCGGCCCGGATGCGGATTACCGAGCCGGAAGACGTTTTCCTGGCGCTGACCTCCTACCCGCCGGGAGACCGATCGAGCGAACCCCAGCTTGCTGCCTTCCGCGAAGCGATCGCCAGGGCTTTCGAAGCGGGCAACGGCGTGCTGGAAGTCGGCAAGCAAACCGGCCTCTTTCTCAGCAGAAAGCGGGCATGAAAGGCAAAAAGGCCCGTCGCGGGAGGGGCCTTTTGTTCATGCAGGCGGTGGAATATCAGGCGGCGGCGAGAGTCAGTTCCTTGCGGACGAGTTCGCGCAGCGCCGTCAGGTCCTTGGCAAAGGCGCGGATGCCTTCGGAGAGCTTTTCGGTCGCCATGGCGTCTTCGTTCAGCATCCAGCGGAACTGCTTCTCGTTCAGCGATTGCAAAGGCTCGGCCTTGAAGGTTTCCGGAAAAAGCTTGCGCTCCAGCTTGCCGGTATCCTTGTCGAGTTCGTCGAGGAGGGCCGGGCTGATCGTCAGACGGTCGCAGCCGGCAAGGGCTTCGATCTCGCCCGCATTGCGGAACGAGGCGCCCATGACGATCGTCGAAACGCCGTTCGCCTTGTAGTAATTGTAGATCTGGCGGACCGAAAGCACGCCGGGGTCAGTCTCGGCGGTATAGTCCTGGCCGGTCGATTTCTTGTACCAGTCGAGGATGCGGCCGACGAAAGGCGAGATGAGGAAGACCTTGGCCTCGGCGCAGGCGATTGCCTGGGCCTGGCTGAAGAGAAGTGTCAGGTTGCAGTCGATGCCTTCCGTCTGCAGGACTTCGGCGGCACGAATACCTTCCCAAGTGGAAGCAAGCTTGATCAGGATGCGGTCGCGTTCGATGCCGCGCTCCTTGTAGGCTGCGATGATCGAACGAGCCTTGGCGATCGAAGCTTCCGTATCGAAGGAGAGATCGGCATCGACTTCGGTGGAGACGCGGCCCGGAACGAGTTCGGCAAGTGCCGCACCGACATCGATGGCCAGACGGTCCGCCACCGCAGACACGACCGCATCGTCCTGGCCGCCCTGCTTGCGGCCCCAGGCGATTGCTTCCTTCACCTTGTCGGCGAAGATCGGCGTGCCGAGCGCCTTTAAGACGATCGTCGGGTTGGTCGTGCAATCCACGGGTTTCAGGCGGGCAACCGCCTCGATATCGCCAGTATCGGCAACGACCGTGGTCATGGAACGAAGCTGCTCTAGTTTCGACGTCATCCGAATATTCCTCGTTGGAAACTTAGGTCATCCACTCATAACCTGAACGCCTGTCGCGGGAATTTGCTCCTCCGGCGCGTAGAGAGACTATCGACCTTCCGTGGTCAGGAAGTCAAGACATTTGTCATTCCGAATTGACATATGTTTCATATGAGCCAATTATCGGAACACCCGTTCCCGATCCTTTCGGAGCCCCGTTGACCAAGCTCAGACGCGAGACCCATACCGCCTTTTCCGAAGCCGCGTCCCTCAGGCTGCGCGCTGCATGGCTTTATTATAACCAGGGATTAACGCAAAAAGATGTCGCCGAGCGTCTCGGCATCAGCCGCTCCACCGTGATCCGCATGCTCGATGAAGCGATGAAACGCTCGGAGGTGCAGATCTGGATCAGCGAGGGGATCGACACCTGCGTCGAACTCGCGACCCGATTGGAAAAGCTTTACTGCCTGGACGAGGCCGTCGTGGTGCCGGCGCCGCGGGACGATAGCACGACCGCGATGGCGAGCGCGGTTGGCCTGGCGCTCGGGCAGTTCCTTTCCGAAGTGGTGCAGAACGACATGACGATCGGAGTCGGCTGGGGCCGCACCATGACCGCCTCGCTGTCGAGCTTTCGTCCGCCGCGACGCGAGAACTGCAAGGTCGTTTCGCTGCTCGGCGGCATCGTCGCCGTCCACCAGACCAACCCGATCGACTATACATGGCGCTTCGCCGGCCAGCTTGGCGCCGAATGTTACATGTTCCTGGCACCGCTTTTGGTCGATTCCATCAAGACAAAACGAGCCTTGATCGAGCAGTGCGGGCTGAAGACCATCTACGATCTTGCCGAAAACCTCGATCTCGCGATCGTCAGCTGCGGCGACATCGGCCCGCATTCCACCTCGTTGTCGGAAGGATTCATCTCCAAGGCGGAACTGAACCGGCTGATTGCCGCCGGCTGCGTCTGCGACACCATGTTCAATTTCCTCGACAAGGAAGGTCGTTCCGTCGATCACGCGCTCAACGAGCGGGTGATGTCGATCGATCTCGATACGCTGAAAAAGGCGAAGCACATCGTGCTTTCCTCAGGCGGCGCCCATCGCGCCATTGCAATCCGCGCCACCATCCGCCGCATCGGCTGCAATACGCTGATCACCGACGAGACGGCGGCAAGGGAGCTGTTGAGGCTGGGCGAGGAGTCATTGCCTGCGCATTGACCTTGAAACCCAACAAACCGTCAGGAAGACGTCTTTTCGAATTGCGATGGCCAGAACAGCATCCGGGTGAACGTCTGCTGATAGACTAGGCCATTGGCGCCTTGCGGCCTCTGAACAAAGACGGAAATGCCGTCGGTGAAGTCTCCGTAGCCTCGCGCATAGGACCAGCCTATGAGCGAGGAGGAAAGCTCTGCGGCGCAATCTTCGATCAGGTCGTTGAGGGTTGCCCGGCTCTCCGGCAGTAGCGAGGCCGGATGCTCGAACAGGGGAAAGCTATCCAATTCCTTCCCTTCGTCCGGTTTGGCTGATGCCAGCGTTTTCCAATTCATCGCGATATCGACGCAGGCGCCGCAGATCGCCACGCCCGGGCCGCTAACGATATTGCCTACATTGGCATGCCGGTCTTCTCCGCAGAAACTGCAGACCACGGCATCGTCACCTCTGCCCTTCAGCAACCGCAGCGCGCCGCGGACTCTCTCTCCAAACGATGGATTGATGTGCATGTAGATCCCCTGAAGCTGCCCAACGTGACGGCAATATAGAACAGCTTCATTCCCGATCCATGCTCGGCCGAACGATCCTGGCCGGTCACGCCGCTCCTGCTTCCCAGCCGAGGATCGCCCGCTTGCGGGTCAGTCCCCAGTGATAGCCGGTCAGCGCGCCGCTTTTGCCGAGCGCCCGGTGGCAGGGCACCACGAAGGAGATCGGGTTGCGGCCGATCGCGGCACCCACGGCGCGGCTGGCGGTCGGCTGGCCGATATCGTTGGCCACATCCGAATAGGTAACGGCCTTGCCGAATGGTATCTTCAAGAGGCTCTGCCAGACCCGCACCTGGAAATCCGAGCCGATCAGCACCACCTTGAGCGGCTGGTCCCCAGACCATTTCGAACGGTCGAAAATGCGCGTGATGTAAGGCGCCGTGATCTCGCGGTCCTCCACATACTCGGCATTCGGCCATCGGCAGGTCATGTCTTCGAGGCAGGCTTTTTCGCTGTTCTGGTCGGCGAAGGCGAGGCCCGCCAGTCCGCGGTCCGTTGCCATGACGAGCGCGATGCCGAAGGGCGACGGGTGGAATCCGTAACGGATCGTCAGCCCGCCGCCGCGCGCCTTCCACTCGCCGGGAGACATGGCTTCGTGGGTGACGAACAGGTCGTGCAGGCGTCCGGGGCCGGACAGGCCGAGCTCGTAGGAGGCTTCGAGCAGCGGTAGTTCTTCCTTGCCGAGCAGCCGCTTGGCATGGTCGAGCGTCACCGCTTGCAGAAAGGCCTTGGGCGAGAGCCCTGCCCAGCGGGTGAAAACCTTCTGCAACTGGGTCGGCGACTGGCCGAGTTCGGCGGCAATCACTTCCAGCGATGGCTGGTCGCGGTAATCCAGCGTAATCATTTCGATGACGCAGCGGACGGTTTCATAATCGGAACCTTCAGGCGTCACGTCGGTGACGGGTTGAGCAATCTGAGCGAAAGCGTTCATGACATCTCTCCTTTCACCCATAGATGCTCCTTCGGCTCTGCCGAAACCACCCGTTTCTTGCAGTATCAGACTTTTCGTTTCACCGTGGCGAGAGCGCCCTTGAAGGCCTTTGCGAAGCTCTCCCGGTCGTCCGGATTGAGAAAAGAGCCGATGTCGGTAAACCGCCCCTCGCCCGTCACGAACATGCCGGTAATGCCGAATTCCTCATGCCGCTTCACCCGGAATCGCGCCCAGAACGGATTGAAGCGATGCTCTACCATGCGCCCCGCCGGCGAAAATTTGCGGATCGAAAGATTGGTGCGCGTGACGGTGACTTCCTCCCGCGCCTTGCCCGAGCGGTAGCTCATCTTCAGCGCGATATAGAGGCCCAGAAAATCGAGCCCGAAGAAGAGGCCGATCGGATAGGCGCCGGTAACCAGGAAGAACCCACCATAGATCAGGCAGACCGCACCCGACAACGCCAGCACGACACGGAACCCGGTCTTGCCGAGCGAACGATGGGGCGTGAGTTCGGCTGCGAAAACCGGCCGATCTTCTGGCATGTCCACGTTGCATTCCTTCATGCAGGCTGGCTATAGACGCATATGGCGACTTCCAAGACCAAATCCAGCACCAGCACTTTGCAAAAGTCAAATCACGGCTCTGCGCGAAAGCCCAGGCGTTACAAATCCGCCTATACCAAAGCGGAGATGGAGGAGATCTTCCGCCGCTTTTCCGTGCAGCGGCCCGAGCCGAAGGGCGAGCTGGAGCATGTCAACCCCTTCACGCTGGTGGTGGCCGTAGCGCTTTCCGCACAGGCGACGGATGCCGGCGTCAACAAGGCGACACGCGCCCTCTTCAAGATCGCCGATACGCCGGAAAAGATGCTGGCGCTCGGCGAGGAAGGTGTCACCCAATACATCAAAACGATCGGCCTCTACCGCAACAAGGCAAAGAACGTGATTGCGCTCTCGCGAATGCTGATCGAGGAATTCGGCTCCGAAGTGCCGAAGAGCCGCGAGGAACTGATCCGGCTGCCGGGCGTCGGCCGAAAGACGGCCAACGTCGTGATGTCCATGGCCTTCGGGATCCCGACACTTGCAGTCGACACGCATGTCTTCCGCATCGGCAACCGCCTGCTGATGGCGCCGGGCAAGACGCCGGACGAGGTCGAGGAGCATTTTCTCAAGGTCATCCCGGAGCAGTATCTCTATCACGCCCATCACTGGCTGATCCTGCATGGCCGCTATACCTGCAAGGCCCGCAAGCCGGAATGCGAGCGCTGCGTCATCGCCGATCTCTGTCGCTCGCCGGAAAAGACCTGCGACGTGCCGGCGCCGCTGGTCGAGCTACCGCCTCAATTTATTGGGGCTGAGGCCGTCGATTAAAGCCGCGATCGCCGCTTCGTAATTCTTGCGGTTGCCGCCGCAATCGATGGCGATCGCCGCCCGTTCGAAAGCCGCCGAGACCAGCACGGTCAAAGGATCGAGAAGCGGAAGAAGCGCGGCGCCCTCCAGGAGATGCGAGAGCCCCACCTTGAGGCTCGATTCCGCTGGATCTTCGCCATTCCCGGAATCCACGGCGGTCTGGGCCGGAGCCTCCTTGAGCAGCAACCGCGTTCGCCCGGGCGCGGCCATGGCATCGAAATATGCGCAGGCACCTTGCAAAAGAGCCTCCCGTGCCGATGAAGCCTCGGCCGACCGCGCCTCGATATCCGCAGCGACCTCCCCCGCTTCACGCTCCACCACCGCCCAGAACAGCGCTTTTTTATCTGGGAAGTGGTGGTAAAGAGCGCCGCGCGTCACCCCGGCGGCCGCGACGATGTCGGGCGTCGCCGTCTCGGCATATCCCTTTTCCACGAATAAGCGTCTGGCCGCCTCCAGAAGAGCGGTGCGGGTCGCATCGGTACGTTCGCGGTTGCTGCGCGCCATCTTAATCTCGCTATTTACATACAGACTGAATGTATCTATAAATTTACATACAGACTGAATGTATCCGCAAACTCCTTGGAGGGAAAGCCATGAAGGTCAGCAGCTATTATCCCGTCATTATGACCGGCGATGTCGCCGGCACATCCGATTTCTACATTCGGCATTTCGGCTTCGAGGCGCTGTTTTCGGCAGACTGGTATGTGCATCTGCAATCCAGGGAAAGCGAACACGTAACCTTGGCAATCCTCGACGGGAGCCATGAGACCATCCCGGAAAGCAGTCGCGGCAAAGCCTCCGGCCTGCTCCTGAACTTCGAGGTTGAGGATGTCGATGCGGTCTACGAACGTCTCAAAGCAGCCGGTTTGCCGATCCGGCTCGATCTCCGCGACGAAGATTTCGGCCAGCGGCATTTCATCACGTCAGACCCCAACGGCGTGTTGATCGACGTCATCAAGCCTATCCCGCCAAGTGCCGAGTTTGCATCAATGTACGATGGTTTGGCTCTGCCGGCCTAACCCTTGAACGCCGGATCGCGCTTCGAGATCGCCTTGTGGAGATGCACCATCAGGCCCGCGGCAAAAAGCGGCGTCAGAAGGTTAACGATCGGGACGGCCAGAAAACAAGCGATCAGAAGGCCCGCCATGAACACAGTCGAGGAATGTTTCGAGCGGAAGGCGCGAGCGTCCGTCGGCGTGCGAAACCGCATCGCCGCGAACTCGAAGAATTCCCGCCCGAGCAGATAACCGTTCACCAGAAAGAAGGCGATCAGGTTGATGCCGGGAATGAACAACAGAAACAATGCGATGATGTTGCCGACGATGACGACGCCCAGAAACTTGATCGAACTTGCCATCGCCTCGGCAAGCGGCATCGCCTTGCCGGGCACGTCATTGGGATAATCGCGCTTCTCGACCACTTCGGCGACATCATCGAGAAACAGGCCGGCAATCAGTGCGGTGATCGGCGCGATCAGGAGCGCCAGCGCCAGCGCGAGCCCGATGCTGGCAGCGATGGCGGCAATGAAGGTGAGCCAGCCGGTCCAGTCCGGCAGATCCGGGAAAAATGCCGCCATCCACGGCCAGGCATAAAAGGCGAAGAGTTCCCGCAGCCCGAACCAGAGACCGACCAGGACCAGGATCGTCAACCCCAGCGTCTTCCAGAAGACATTGCGTGTTTCCGGCGCGAAAAGATTGAGAAGCGAAAGGCGTGCTGCGTCGAGGATCATGCAAGGTCTCCGGTTGCCGCCAAGATGTAGGTGGGAGAGTGCGCGCGAACAAGCACGAGCGCCCCTCCTCACCGGCGGCGGCCAGGGCGGAACACCGTAATAAATTATGCAAATGCCACTTCGCGTTTCCCGCTTGACCAATTCATAGCTCACCAGCTATACGTCAATTCATAGCCGACGAGGTATGAATTGACGTGACAGCCGCCCATGACGAGATCTTCAGAACGCTTGCCGATCCCACCCGGCGGGCGATCTTCGAACGCCTGTGCCGGGAAGGAGAAAAGACGGTCGGAGCCCTGACGGCCCGGGCCGGAGTTTCGCAGCCGGTCGTTTCGAAACATCTTGCGGCCCTGAAGCGGGCCGGATTGGTGCGCGACCGCCCCGAGGGACGGCAGACGCATTACAGCGCGGAATTCGCCGCGCTTGCTCCCCTGGTCGACTGGGCAAACGAGATGACCAGCTTCTGGGAAAAGAAGTTCGATGCTCTCGAAGATCTTCTTAAAAGGATGGACCAATGAACGAAGTATCGCCTGAGGCCCGCACCGTGATGGTGGAACGGGAGATCCCTCACCCGCCGGAAAAGATCTGGCGCGCGCTTACCCAGCCGCACCTGATCCAGGAATGGCTGATGAAGAACGATTTCGCACCCGTCGTCGGACACCGTTTCAATCTCCGCGGGGAATGGGGCGGCGTGCTGGATTGCGAAGTCCTGATCGTCGAGCCGAACGAACGGCTCTCCTACACCTGGAACTTTGCGCATGACGATGCGGCCTACGACCTGAAAAGCGTGGTGACCCTGACCCTCACGCCGACCGCCAAGGGAACGCATCTGCGCATTGAGCAGACCGGCTTCCGGCCGGAGCAGAAACAGGCCTTTCACGGCGCCCGTCATGGCTGGCAGGGCTTTTTGGAGACGCTGGAGAAGGTTTTGGACGCACAGGCCTGAAAACCGCCCGTCATGGGAACCGCATCCGGCCATCCGGCGGACAAGCCGGCAACCATCAACGACCGATTTTGAAAGAAAAGACCATGACCTGGAGCAACGCAATCCGGCAGTCCCACCGCTGGCTGTCGATCATCTTCACGCTGACCGTCGCCGCCAACTTCGCCGCCATGGCATTCGGCGAACCGCCCGCCTGGATCGTCTACTCCCCACTGCCTCCCCTATTTCTGCTGCTGTTCAGCGGGCTCTATATGTTTGCACTGCCTTATGTGAGACGCAACGTCTGAGCAGAGGGATGACGAGCGGAGGTAGGCATGTGGCATCGCGAGCAAGGGAGGCCTATTGTTTAAGCTGAACCTCGATGGCGGCCTTGTCGATGACGGACCAGACCTCCGTGATCTTTCCCGTTTGGAATCGGTAGAAAACATTCTCGGTGAAAGAAATTTGCCTTCCGTTAACGTCGAGGCCGAGAAACGTGCCCATTGGGGCGCAATCGAAGGCAAGCCTCGCCGCCACATGAGGTGGTTCGCAGACGAGCAGATGGATGGAAAAATGCAGGTCGGGAATCTGCTCAAAGTCGTGGACCAGCATGCTCCGATAGCCTGACAGGCCAAGCCGTCTGCCATTGTGGACAACCTCGTCACTGACGAAGCAAGCCAGATTCTGCCAGTCCTGGCTGTTCAGGCAGGCAATGTATTCGCGATATATTTCGTCGAGGTCCGGGCTGTTCATGGTCAAATCCCCCGCAATTCCTCCCGATGCCTGACCATCGCCAGGAACCGCCGGTAATCCCGGGCGTATTGCGCCGCACGCGCCGAATCCGGCAGCCGTTCGCTGCCGCCGCCGTCCATCGCCCGCCCCGCCTCGAACAGGCTCGGCTGCACGCCGCCGGCGACCGCCGCGGTCATTGCCGTGCCGAGCAGAACGGCGTCTCGGTTTTGCGGGATCACCACCTTGCATCCTGTCACGTCCGCATAAAGCTCGACCAGCAGCGGGTTGTTCACATGGCCCCCGGTGACATGCAGGGTGTCGAAACGATAGCCGTGATCGGCGAGCGTTTCGAGGATGTGGCGGATGCCGAGCGCGATGGCGACTGAAGCGCGCCAGTAGAGCCGGCAAAGCCCGTCGAAGGAGGTGTCGAGGGTGAGCCCGCTGATGACGCCCGTCGCATGCGGATCGGCAAGCGGCGAGCGGTTGCCGTGAAAATCCGGCAGGACGTGAAGGTTCGGGGCAATGTCGCCATCGGTCTCTGCGCGCAATTCGTCGATGCGGGCGATGATGCGCCCGTGCAGCTCGGCTGTCGGTTCGCCGCCGGTGGCATGCATGTGTACCATATGGTCGAGCAGCGCGCCGGTCGCCGACTGGCCACCCTCGACCACCCAATGGTTCGGCAGGACCGCTTCGTAATAGGGGCCCCAGAGGCTTCGCCCAGGCTTTGCATCCCGCGCGAAGGCGACGACGCAGCTCGACGTGCCGCCGATCAGGGCAACGCTCGCCTCGAGTTCTGCTCTTCCCGACGCACCGCCGAGCACGCCCAAAGCGCCCGCATAGGCGTCGATCAGACCCGGCGCCACCTGGACGCCGGTATCGAGGCCGAGTTCCTCAGCTGCCTTCGCGCTGAGGCTGCCCATCGTGGTTCCGGCGCCGACGGTCTCTTCCGGCAGGCCGCCCTTCTCCTTGAGGTCCTCCAGCCCGGCAAGCGCCCAGAAATCGGCGTTCCAGCCGGGATTTTCGTGGGCGAGATAGTTCCACTTGGCCGTCAGCGTGCAGCGTGAGCGATGACCCGAACCGGTCGCCTTCCAGGTGAGGAAATCGGCAAGGTCGAAGAAATAACCCGCCCTCGCCCAGCTCCCGGGCAGGTGTTTCTTCAGCCACATCAGCTTCGGCATTTCCATCTCGGGCGACAGCGAGCCGCCCGAAAATTCCAGCACCTTGTGGCCGGTGGCCGAAAGCAGATCGGCCTCCTCGATTGCCCGATGGTCGAGCCAGACGATGGTGTCCTGCGCGTCCCTGCCGGTCGTCGAGACGCTGAGCTGATTGCCATCGCGATCACGGGCGACGAGCGAACAGGTGGCATCGAAGCCGATCGCGGCGATCCGGTCCGGCGTGATTCCGGCCTCGCCCAGGGCCTCCTTCACCACGCGGCAGGCGGCGGCCCAGATATCCTCCGAATCGTGCTCGGCGTGGTTTTCCTTCGGCCGAAACATCAAAATCGGATGCTTTGCCTTGGCAAGCAGCCGCCCGTTGCGGTCAAAGACGCCGGCGCGTGCGCTGCCGGTGCCGATATCGACCGCAACGAGGTGATCACGCATCCGGATCTGTTTCCTGTCCCTGTGCCTGTCCCATATGCCGCTGCAAGCCTAAGCCTGCTGCGAAACGGAGCCATTGCGGCCCTCGACATATTTTCGGACAAGGTGGATCAAATCCGGCATCGCGTCAAACACCACTTCGGGCGAAAGCGCGTCGATCCTTTCCCGGTAGCCCGGAGTGCCGGCATGCGAACCGCCGACGAAGGCAAAAACGGCCATCCCGGCACGGTGGCCCGCCTCGATGCCGGCGGGACTGTCCTCGATGACAATGCAATTTTCCGGATCGGTCCCCATCTGGCTTGCCGCATGCAGGAAGAGGTCCGGCGCCGGCTTGCCGTGTGCAACCATAGCGGCGGAAAAGATGTTCGGTTCGAGCTTGTCGATGAGGCCCGTCAGCGTCAAGGACAGCCGGATGCGCTCCGGCTGGCTGGACGAGGCGACGCAGCGACGCAGATCAAGACCATCAAGCGCATCGGCAATGCCGGCCATGGGCTGCAACTCCCTGCGAAAGCGGGCGTAGAGATCGTGGCGCATGTCTTCCAGAAAGCTCTCGTCCGCCTCGACGGCGAATTCCTCGCGCATGGTCCTGGTAATGGTGGCGAGGCTGCGGCCGAGAAAGCGGCGATAGGCTTCCGTCTCGTCCATGTCGAGGCCCTTGCGGCGAAGGGCATCGACCAGAACGCGGACCGAAACGGGTTCGCTGTCGACGAGAACCCCGTCGCAATCGAAGATCACCAGTGGTCCCGCCGTTTGAAGCACTTTGCCAACCCGTTATTTGACAAGTTCGTCCCGAAGATAAAGTTCGAGCGTCCTGGCCGTCCCCTCCCTCCAGAGCGTCGAGAGCGCATGGGCGAAGCGTTTCCGGAACAGCTCGGACTTCGAAACCTCGCCGAAGATCTCGTCGAACACAAGAAAGGCGTCCGGGTTATCCCTGGCTTTCAGCGCGGCCGCGTGTAGCTTGTCGGCGCTGGCGTCGTTGAACACGATCTCCCGGCCGCTATCCGACGTGCCGGCAAAGTAGCGGCACCAGAGCGCCGAGACGAGCGACAGGCCGACGATATCGAGGCCCTTGGCGAGCCGGTCGCGGGTGGACGGCAGGATGAATTTCGGCTGCCGGTTGGAACCGTCCTGCGCCAGCCGCGGAATGGTGTCGCCGATCTTCGGGTTGAGGAAACGGCGCTCGATCAGGCCGTAATAGTCGTTGAGATCGATATCGGGCACCGGCGGCACGATCGGGATGATCTCGTCCTTTTCCAGCTTGGCGAGGAACGCGCGGATCAGCGGATGCTCCATCGCCTCATGCACGAAATGGATGTCGAGAAGTGCTGCCGGATAGGCGATTGCCGCGTGGCCGCCATTCAGGATGCGGATCTTCATCAGCTCGTAGGGCGCAACATCGGGCACGAACTGGACGCCGACCTCTTCCAGCCGCGGCCGGCCGGAGGGAAAATTGTCCTCCATCACCCATTGCTTGAACTCTTCGCAGAAGACCGGCCAGTTGTCGTCGATATCGAAATCGTTCCTGAGGATGTCGATCTCGCGCTGGCCGGTCGCGGGCGTGATGCGGTCGACCATCGAATTGGGAAACGCGACGTTGTCGTGGATCCAGCGGGCAAAGTCCGGATCGGCAAGTTTTGCGAGCCCGATGACGGTGTTCTCCGTCACCTCGCCGTTTCCGGGAATGTTGTCGCAGGACATGATGGTGAAGGGCGCAATACCCCTCGCCTTCCGCTCTCTGAGGCCGGCAAGGATGAGGCCGAAGACGGTTTTCGGACTATTGGGATTCCTGCTGTCCTCGACGATCGCCGGATGGGCCGGGTTGAAGTGGCCGGCGGCATCGATGAAATAGCCCCCTTCGGTAATCGTCATCGAGACGATTCGGATCGTCGGGTCTGCGAGCTTCTCGATCAGCGCCGCGGTTTCGCCCGGAGCGATGATATCGGTCATTGGCGCGGTGACGCGGGCGGCGGTCCTGTTGTTGTCCTGTTCGACGACGGTAGTGAGGAAATCCTGGGCCGCGAGCTTGTCGCGCATCGCCGCATCGGATGGCATGACGCCCGCGCCGATGATCGCCCAGTCATGTGCCTTGCCGGTGTTGAACAGGTCGTCGAGGTAGATCGCCTGATGGGCACGGTGGAAATTGCCCACCCCGAAATGCAGGATGCCGGGGGTCAAACTCTTCGGATCATAGGCCGGCACGGCGGCGGTGCGCGCCACGTCTTTCAAGCTCGCCAGCGAAAGTTTTACCGTCATTATCTTAACTCCAGTATGGCCTGAGAAATCCCAAGCCAATAATTCAGACCAAGACCTGGACCCCGATTGAAAGCCGCGGTCGGCAGGCGTCTTGCACTCCCCTCGCCGTCATCCTCGGGATTGTCCCGAGGATGACGGTGGAGAACACAGCGCCCCCGTCGCAATCTTATCCCCGGATCGCCAGCCCCTTGTCGTCGAAACGATGCAGCTTGGACTCGTCCGGGGTCATGTAGACCGTATCGCCATGATAGGCGCCGAACTCGCCGTCGCAGCGCGCGGTGATGGGACCGATGCCGTCGACATCGAGGTGCAGGAACGTATCGGCGCCGAGATGTTCGGCGACCTTCACGGTGCCGCGCCAGGTGCCACTGTCCTTCGAGAGGCCGAGGTGTTCCGGACGGATGCCGGCGGTCCTGGCGCTCCTCGACTGGGCATAGGCTCCGTCGATGAAATTCATCTTTGGCGAACCGATGAAGCCGGCGACGAAGAGGTTGCGCGGCGACTTGTAAAGGTCGAGCGGCGAGCCGACCTGCTCGATATTTCCGCGGTTCAAGACGACGATCTTGTCGGCCATGGTCATGGCCTCCACCTGGTCATGGGTGACGTAGACCATCGTCGTCTTAAGCTGATGATGCAGATCGCTGATTTCGAGCCGCATCGTGCCGCGCAGGGCCGCGTCGAGGTTCGACAGGGGCTCATCGAACAGGAAGGCAGAGGGTTCGCGCACGATGGCGCGGCCGATCGCGACACGCTGGCGCTGGCCGCCGGAAAGCTGCGAGGGGCGGCGCTCCAGATAGTCGGTGAGGTTCAGAACGCGGGCGGCGGCCTCTACCTTCTTGTCGATCGCCGACTGCTCCATCTTCGCCATCTTCAGCGGGAAGGCGATGTTCTTCCTGACGCTCATATGCGGATAAAGCGCATAGGACTGGAAGACCATAGCCAGGCCGCGCTCGGCGGGTGCTGCGTGGGTGACGTCCTTGCCGTCGATCAGGATCTGGCCGCCGGAAACGTCTTCGAGACCGGCAATCAGCCGCAGCAGCGTGGACTTGCCGCAGCCCGACGGGCCTACGAAAACGACGAATTCGCCGTCGTTGATCTCGAGGTCGATCGAAGGGATGACCTTCGCTTCGCCGAAGACCTTCGACACTTGTCTGAGCGTGATGCTGCCCATATCCGTATTCCTTACTTAACCGCGCCGAAGGTCAGGCCGCGAACGAGTTGTTTCTGGCTGAACCAGCCGAGGATGAGGATCGGCGCGATCGCCATGGTCGAGGCCGCCGATAGTTTCGCCCAGAAGAGGCCTTGCGGACTGGAGAACGAGGCGATGAAGGCCGTCAGCGGCGCCGCATTGGTTGTCGACAACCGGATCGTCCAGAAGGCTTCGTTCCAGGCGAGGATGATGTTCAAGAGCAGCGTCGAGGCAATGCCGGGCACCGCCATCGGCGTCAGCACGTAGACGATCTCCTGCCAGAGGCCAGCGCCGTCCATGCGTGCCGCTTCCAGGATCTCGCCCGGAATCTCGCGGAAATAGGTGTAGAGCATCCACACGACGATCGGTAGGTTGATCAGCGTCAGCATGACGGTGAGCCCGATGCGAGTGTCGAGCAGCCCGAAATCGCGGAACATCAGGTAGATCGGCACCAGCACCGCCACCGCCGGCATCATCTTGGTGGAGAGCATCCACATCAGGATGTCCTTGGTCCGCTTGGTCGGCGAGAATGCCATGGCCCAGGCCGACGGGATCGCGATGATCAGCGCCAGGATGGTCGAACCGACCGCCAGCACGACCGAGTTCATGAACGGCTTGAAATAGTCGCGTTGCGTCTGCACCGTCACATAGTTCTCGAACGTGCCGGACGGGATCAGGCTGAAGCCGGCGATCGCTTCCGGCTCCGTCTTCACGCTGGTGATCAGCGTGTAGAGGATCGGGAAGAAGATGATGAGGGCGACGATCCAGGCAAAAACCGTGGCGGTGACCTTGTGTCTTGTCGTGACATTGCGAGCCATATCCGTCTCCTATCGATCCAGGTTCTTGCCGACGGCGCGCATCAGGAAGAAGGCGACGATATTGGCGAGAACGACCGCGATGATGCCGCCTGCCGAGGCGCCGCCAACGTCGTAGCCGAGAAGCGCCGTGCGGTAGATCAGGAAGGCGAGGTTGGTGGAGGCATAACCCGGGCCGCCATTGGTGGTGACGAGGATTTCCGCGTAAACCCCAAGCAGGAAGATCGTCTGGATCAGGATGACGACCGTGATGGCGCGGGCGAGATGCGGCAGCACCAGATAGATGAAGCGGTTGAAGAAATTGGCCCCGTCCATCTCCGCCGCTTCCTTCTGTTCGCCGTCGAGCGACTGCAGCGCAGTGAGCAGGATCAGGGTGGCGAAAGGCAGCCATTGCCAGGCGACGATGACGACGATCGAAAACAGCGGATATTGCGCGAACCAGTCGACGGGCCGGAGACCGAAGAACTTGGCGATATCCGCCAGCACACCATAGCCCGGATGCATGATCATGTTCTTCCAGATCAGCGCCGCGACCGGCGGCATGACGAAGAAGGGCGAGATCACCAGGATGCGGACGATGCCCTGGCCGAAGATCGGCTGGTCGAGCAGAAGCGCGATCGCAATACCGCCCACCACGGTGATCAGCAGCACCCCGCCGACGATGACCAGCGTATTCCAGATCGACTGGAAGAAGGCCGGATCGGTATAGAAATACTCGTAGTTGAAGAAACCGGTGAAGCTCACATTGGCGGGATTGAGCAGATTGTAGTTCTGGAACGAGAACCACAATGTCATCGCCAGGGGAACGATCATCCAGACGAGAAGAAGCAAGACGGAGGGCGCCATCATCAGGCGCGCCAACGTTTTCGTGTTTTGCGTTGCCATATCGACGCCCTCCCTCTGTTGCCCCGCGCCTTTTTTCTTTGGGAAGGAGACCGGCGCAGGAACATCGCTGCCTTTGTTGTATCAGTGACGGATTGTAGCTTGACCGCCCGGTGGAAAAGAGGACCGGGCGGCCGATGCTCGGGAGGTTACTTGATGTAGCCGGCGCGGGTCATTTCGCGCTTGGTGGCCGACTGGGCCTGTGCGAGCGCATCATCCACCGAGGACTGCCCGGCGACCACCGCGGAGAAGAGCTGGCCGACATTCGTGCCGATCGCCTGGAATTCAGGGATCGCGACGAACTGGCCGCCGGTGTAGGGCACCGGCTTGACAGTCGGCTTGGTGATGTCGGCCGCACCCATCGCTGCAAGCGTCGGAGCCGCGAAGGCTGCGGCCTTCTTGTATTCGGCGTTGTTGTAGAGCGAGGTGCGGGTGCCCGGAGGAACGTTCGCCCAGCCTTCCTTGGACGCGACGAGCTGGGTGTATTCCTTGCTGGTCGCCCAGGAGATGAACTTCTGAGCCGCGTCGCCCTTCTTGGAGGAGGTCGGGACGGCAAGGTTCCAGGACCACAGCCAGTTGCCGTGGTTGTTGACGCCTTCCTTGCTCGGGAAGAGCGCATAGCCCACCTTGTCGGCAACGGTCGAATCCTTCGGATTGGAAACGAAGGAAGCCGCAACCGTGGCGTCCATCCACATGCCGCACTTGCCCTGCTGGAACAGCGTCAGGTTCTCGTTGAAGCCGTTCGAGGAAGCGCCCGACGGACCGGCATCCTTCATCAGATCGACGTAGAACTGAAGAGCGGCCTTCCATTCCGGCTGGTCGAACTGCGGGTTCCACTTTTCGTCGAACCAGCGGCCGCCGAAGGAATTGGTTAGTGCCGTAACAAAGGCCATGTTCTCGCCCCAACCGGCCTTGCCGCGCAGGCAGATGCCGTTGATGTCGTTGGCGCGGTCGGTGATCTTGCGGGCAGCATCGCCGATGAATTCCCAGGTCGGGTTTTCCGGCATCTTGAGGCCCGCTTTGTCGAACAGGTCCTTGCGGTACATGATCATCGCGGACTCGCCATAGAACGGCGCGGCGTAAAGCTTTCCGTCGACCGTCAGACCGCCCTTGATCGCCGGCAGTATGTCGTTGGCGTCGTATTTGTCGCCGAGCTTGTTGAGCTCCAGCAGCCAGCCCTGTTTCGCCCAGATCGGCACTTCGTAGTTGCCGATCGTGAGGATGTCGTACTGGCCGCCCTTGGTGGCGATGTCGGTGGTGACGCGCTCACGCAGCACGTTCTCTTCCAGCGTGACCCAGTTGATCTCGATATCCGGATTGGCCTTGGTGAACTCCGAAGTCAGGCCCTGCATGCGGACCATATCGCCGTTGTTGACGGTAGCAATCGTGAGAGTTTCAGCCGAAGCCGCGGTGGAGAAAATGCCGGCAAACGCCAGCGCCGAGCAGGCGCCCAGCAAAACCGTCTTCAATGTCATATCTTCCTCCCAGAAGATGAGTAACGAGCATTCGCTTTGCTCGTGGGCAATTACTCATCAACCCACACAGAAAGTCAATCGCCTTTCGTCGCTGCACTGCAGCGGAGACGGGACATGCCATTGATTCAACAGTGGATAATTTTGCTCAAGCGGAGAGCAATTGCTCTGCAGTGGCTTCATCCGTGATGATGCCATTGATGATTTTGCCCTTCAGGGCGCCGGAAATTGCCGCAAACTTTTTTCTGCCCAGGGCGATTCCGATAACCGAGGACCTTTCGCGGGATGGGATCGGCACACTGGCGACGCGATCATTGATGGAATTGCCGAGCAACTGCCCTTCGCGATCGTAAATCCAGCCGCAGATCTCGCCGGCAGCGCCGCTCTTGACCAGGTCCAGCATCTCCTCCTTGCCGAGGAACCCGTCGATGCACAGAGGACCGTCGACGCCCAGTTCGCCGATGCCGACGAATGTGACGTCCGCCTGAGCGCCGAGTTCCAGTGTTGAACGAACCAGCGCTTGGCCGTGCAGCGTTTCGCGCTCCGCCGCCGACGAACAGAGGACCGGCAGCGGCATCGGGAAATGCCGTGCCTTGATCGCGTCCGCCATGGAGAAGATGACGTTGTAGTAAGCGGCCGAGCCGTCCGGGCCGATATTGCCGGTGAGCGAGACGATCCGGTGCTGCAGACATTCCATCGGCGGCAATTGGTCGACGGCCGCTTTCAGCGTACGGCCTGTTCCGATGGCGATGATGATCGGGTCCGGACGCTTGAGCCAGCGCTCGATCTCGGCAGCAGCCGCTTCGGCGATGCCGACCGTGCTGGAGACGCCGGCAGGATCGCTCGGCACGACCTCCGAATGGCGCAGGCCGTATTTCTTGCGCAGCGCTTCGGCAAGTTCCAGGCAGGCCGCTATCGGATGATCGAGACGCACCTTGATGAGACGTTCGGCAACGGCGAGCGAGACCAGCCGCTGTGCCGATTGCCTCGAGATGCTCATGGCCGCGGCAATCTCGTCCTGGGTGCGCCCCGCAACATAATAGAGCCACCCGGCCCGCGCCGCATCATCGAGCCGTCCTTGCGTATCAGACCGTTTTGCCATGGCAGAAAATCTCCTCCGCGCGTTGCTGCCACGTTTTGCGAGTTTCTGTCAAACGGGTGTAAAGGCGATAGGAAACCTCAAGCCACCTGCACCAGATGCCCCTCGCCCACTTCACGATATTCCCGTCTCGGCGGCACGTAGCCGACGGGGCGGATCGGGCTCTTGATTTCGTCCGTCGACATGTTGCGCTTGACCCTGCGGCGCGAGGGATCGGGGATCGGCACGGCCGACATCAGCTTGCGGGTGTAGGGATGTTGCGGATTTTCAAATACCGCCGCCCGCGGGCCAATCTCGACGATTTCGCCAAGATACATGACGGCAACCCGGTGGCTGACCCGCTCCACCACCGCCATGTCGTGGGAAATGAACAGGAAAGCGAGGTTCAAGCTCTGCTGCAGGTCCAAAAGCAGATTGCAGACCTGCGCCTTGATCGACACGTCGAGTGCGGAGACCGCCTCGTCCGCCACGATCACCTTCGGATCGAGCATCAGCGCCCGGGCGATCGCAATGCGCTGGCGTTGGCCGCCTGAGAATTCGTGCGGAAAGCGTTTCATCATGTCGGCGGAAAGGCCGACCTTGTCCATCAGGCTCGCCGCCTTGTCGCGCGCCTGTTGCTTGGTCCCGAGATTGTGCTCGATGAACGGCTCCATCACCGCCGACCCGATGCTCATGCGCGGGTTGAGCGAGGCGAAGGGATCCTGGAAGACCATCTGGATCGAACGGCGCATCTTGCGCAGCGTCGGCTGGTCGAGCTTCATCACCTCATAGCCGTCGAGCATCACCTCGCCGCTGGTCGGCGTGATGAGACGCGTGACCGAGCGGCCGGTGGTCGACTTGCCGCAGCCCGATTCGCCGACGAGCGACAGCGTTTCGCCTTCGAAGAGGTTGAAGGAAACCTTCTCCACCGCGTGCACGGCGCCGCTTTTGCGGCCGAAAAGGCCGGAATGGATGTCGAAGCGGGTGGTTAGATCCTTGACATCGAGGATCGGCGTCTTTCCCTTGGCGACCGTGTCCGAGACATCCGCTAGCGCCTGCTGTTCGCCGGTTTTCACGTCGATGATCGGGAACCGCAAGGGAAGCTTACGCTCGCCCATCGACCCGAGCCGCGGCACGGCAGATAGGAGCGCCCGCGTATAGGGGTGTTTGCCGCGATGGAAGATATCGTCGGTTTCCCCCGTCTCGACGGCGTCACCCCGATACATGACGATGGTCCGGTCGGCGACTTCGGCGACGACACCCATGTCGTGGGTGATGAAGAGAACCGACATGCCCTCCTCTTCCTGCAGCACCTTGATGAGGTCGAGGATCTGGCCCTGGATGGTGACGTCGAGCGCCGTGGTCGGCTCGTCGGCGATCAGAAGCTTCGGCTTGGAGGCGAGCGCCATAGCAATCATCACGCGCTGGCGCATGCCACCCGAAAACTGGTGCGGATATTCGTCGAAACGGCTTTTCGCGTTCGGAATCCGCACCTTTTCGAGCAGGCGGATCACCTCCGCCTTGGCTTCGGCCTTGGAAATCTCCGTGTGGACGGTGAGAGCTTCGGCGATCTGCTTGCCGATCGGAAAGATCGGGTTGAGCGAGGTCATCGGCTCCTGGAAGATCATCGAGATGTCGTTGCCGCGCACCTGCCGCATCTGCTCTTCGGGAAGGGACAGAAGCTCCCGGCCGTTGAGGAAGACCTGTCCTTCGATCCGGCTCGAATTCTTCGGCAGGAGCCGCATGATCGAAAGCGACGTGACGCTTTTTCCCGAGCCGGATTCACCGACGATCGCCACCGTTTCACGCGGCGCCACGTCGAAGGAAATATTGCGGACCACCGTGCGCCATTCGTCGTTCACGCGAAACGAGGTTGACAGATTACGCACCGAAAGGACCGGGGTCACCGAACCGCCGCCCTGTTCCATTGCAGTTCCCGAAAGCAGCATGGAAAATTCTCCTTGAGGTTCGGATGTCAGGCGGCGAGTGCTGTTTCGGCGAGCGTCACCCAATAGCTGACGCCGTAGGGAATGGCCTCGTCGTTGAAATCATAAGCCGCATTGTGGAGGCTTGCGGTATCGCCGTTGCCGATGAAGATGAAAGCGCCGGGACGGGTTTCCAGCATGTAGGAGAAATCTTCCGCTCCCATATGCGGCGGAACATTGGTGTGCACGGCTCTGGAGCCCGCAACCTTGCTGGCGATCTCCACCGCGAAATCGGTCTCCTCGTCATGATTGAAGGTGACGGGGTATCCGCGGCTATAGACGATCTCCGCGGTCGCGCCATGGGCGATTGCGGTCGACTGGGCTACTTCCGTCAGTCGTTTTTCGGCAAAATCACGGGTTTCCGGAAGCAGGGTACGCACCGTGCCGGCCAGCTTGACATAGGCGGGAATGACGTTGCTCGCCTCGCCGCCGTGGATCGATGCGACGGTCACCACGAGCGACTTCAGAGGATCGGTCTCCCGTGAGACGATCGACTGCAGCGCAACGACGATATGCGAAGCCGCGAGCACCGGATCGATCGAAAGATGCGGCTGCGCGGCATGGCTGCCGCGGCCATGGACGGTGATCTCGAACGTGTCGGCAGCCGCCATGGTCGAACCCTTGCGGATCGCAAAGCTGCCGACCGGCAAGCGCGGCTCGTTGTGCATGCCGAATACCTGGGCGATGCCGAACCTCTCCATCAGGCCGTCGTTGATCATCGCCAGCGCGCCGGCGCCACCCTCCTCCGCCGGCTGAAAGATTACCGCCACCGAACCCTTGAAATTGCGGGTTTCGGCGAGATATTGGGCAGCACCGAGCAGCATCGCCGTATGGCCGTCATGACCGCAGGAATGTGCCTTGCCGGGCGTCTTGGAAGCCCATGGTTTGCCGCTTGTTTCGAGGATCGGCAGCGCATCCATGTCGGCCCGGAAGCCTATGACAGGCCCCTCGCCCTGGTTACCCTTGATGACGGCAACGACTCCGGTCTGGCCGATGCCCGTTTCGACAAGGTCGCATCCGAAGGATCTCAGCTTTTCGGCAACGAATTTGGAGGTCTCGTGAACGTCGTAGAGCAGCTCCGGATTCTGGTGCAGATGGCGCCTCCATTCGGCGACTTGATCCTGCATTTCCGCGACGCGATTGATGACTGGCATGATCGAGACCTCGTTGTCTTTCTCTGTTTCCCACTCTGTTCGGGGCGGATATTGCGACGCATAAAGCAGGTTTTGCAAGCTTCAATTTTCCGACTTGAACGGAAAATAGGCCTATGCTTAGATGGCTCAAATTTTGATCATGCTCGCGTCAGGCGACACGGTTTAACTTGTTTTGAAGATAATTTTCGAGGAGGATAGAAGGAAAAATCGTCCTGCGAAGTCAACAAGTTACAAAAAGCCTTCGCGGACCCCAGGCTCCAAATTCCGGCATGACCGGAAGGCCGTCAACACAACTCATAAGAGAACGACAAGGGGAATAATAGCATGAAAAACCGCAAACTTCTTCTGGCTGGCACGGTTGCCGCGCTTGCCTTCGCCGGCTCCGCCGCCCATGCCGAGCGAGGCACCGACGGCGACCTGAAGATCCTCTTCTGGCAGGCCGTCTCCACCCTCAATCCGTACCTCTCAGGCGGTACCAAGGAAGTCTATTCATCCTCCATGGTGATCGAACCGCTCGCCCGTTACGACGAGAAGGGTGAACTCGTGCCGATGCTGGTCACCGAGATCCCGACGATCGAGAACGGTGGCGTCGCCAAGGACCTGCTCAGCATGACCTGGAAGCTGAAGTCCGGTGTGAAGTGGTCGGATGGCACGCCTTTTACGGCAGAAGATGTCATTTTCACCTGGAAATATTGCGTCGCGCCGGATGGCGGCTGCGCGCAGAAAGCCCAGTATGAAGGCGTCACGAGCGTCGAAGCTCCGGATCCGATGACCGTCAAGATCACTTTTTCCGAACCGAAGCCCTATCCCTACAGCGCCTTCGTCGGTGCCCAGTCCCCGGTAATTCAGAAGAAGCAGTTCGAAAACTGCGTCGGCGCCAAGGCTCCGGGCTGCACGTCGGCCAACTTCGGTCCGATCGGTACCGGTCCCTTCGTCGTCAAGGAATTCAAGCCGAACGACGTCATCACCTTCGAGGCCAACAAGAACTATCGCGATCCCGCCAAGCCGGCGTTTGCAACCGCGACCCTGAAGGGCGGCGGCGATGCCGCTTCGGCCGCACGCGCCGTTCTGGAAACGGGCGAGTTCGACTATGCCTGGAACATGCAGGTCGAGCCGGAAGTGCTGGCCACCATGCTGAAAGCCGGCAAGGGTCAGCTCGTGACCTCCTTCGGCACCCAGGTCGAACGTATCAACCTCAATTGGTACAACCCGGATCCGAAGCTCGGCGACAAGCGCTCCACCAAGGAAGCAGGCCCGCATCCGGCCCTGAAAGACCCGGCTGTCCGCCGCGCGCTTTCGCTGGCGATCGATCGCAGCATCATCGACGAGGCCGGTTACGGCGAAGCTGGCAAGCCAACCTGCAACATCGTCCCGGCACCGGAAGCCTATGCATCCACCAAGAACGACAGCTGGTGCCTGAAGCAGGACATCGATGCGGCCAACAAGCTGCTCGACGATGCCGGCTGGAAGAAGGGCGGCGACGGTATCCGCGCCAAGGACGGCGTGAAACTGTCTTTCCTCTACCAGACCTCGACCAACTCCGTCCGTCAGGCGACACAGGAACTCGTCAAGGACATGTGGTCTCAGATCGGCGTGGGTGCCGAACTGCGCAACGTCAGCGCCTCGGTCTTCTTCGGCGGTGATCCTGCAAGCCCGGACACCTTCCAGAAGTTCTATGCCGACGTCGAAATGTACACCAACAACTTCGATGGCACCGACCCGGAAAAGTACCTGGCCGAATGGCTCTGCGACAAGGTTCCGAGCCCGGAAAACGGTTGGCAGGGTCAGAACATCCCGCGTTACTGCAACCCGGCTTATGACAAGCTCGTCGGCGAGCTCTCCAAGACCGCCGATATCTCCAAGCGTGAAGAGCTTGCCAAGCAGCTCAACGACATGCTGACCGAGGAAGGTGCGCATATCCCGCTCATCCACCGCGGCAGCGTCTCCTCGCATTCCGTGAAGCTTGATGGCGTTCGCATGAACGCCTGGGATTCCGAACTTTGGAACGTCGCCGACTGGTCGCGCAAGAAGTAACGACGGTCGCCGGGCCTCGCCTTTGAGCGCAGGCCCGGCGAACGCCCTTCCTTCCGCGCCAGTTCGGAGAGTTCTCGATGTTCACATACACCTTGCGGCGATTGCTTTTTGCAATCCCGACGCTGCTGGTTATCAGCTTCGTCATCTTTGCGCTGCTGGATCTTGCGCCCAGCGATCCGACCGGCGATCTGCCGTTGACGATCCCCCCGGAAGTCCGCGAACAGATCCGCGCTTCTCTCGGCCTCGATCAGCCTTTCCTCATCCGCTATCTGAAATGGCTGCAGCAATTCTTCATCAATGAACCGCTCAACATTTTCGAAAGCCTCACCGGCTGGCAGGTCGGCGACGGCGAGCGCATGCGGGTGCTCTCCTGGGCGACCCGAAGCCCGGTGGTCGATCTGATCGTCCAGCGCCTGCCGCAGACCCTCTGGGTGGTCGGTCTCGCCTATCTCTTCGGCGTCCTGATCGCCATCCCGATCGGCGTCATTTCCGCCTACAAGCAATATTCGATCTTCGACCAGATCGGCACCTTCCTGGCCATGGTCGGCTATTCCGTTCCGACCTTCTTCACCGGCGTCCTCCTGATCGTCATCTTCTCCTCCTATCTGCAATGGTTTCCCTCGGTCTACGACACCAATCTGAGGGTCACGGACTTTGGAAGTTTCGTTGCGCAAATGAAGCAGATGATACTGCCCGTCACGGTCCTGGCTCTCTTCAACGCGTCCCAGATCACCCGTTTCGTGCGGGCCTCGATGCTGGACAACCTGCATCAGGACTATGTGCGGACCGCCCGCGCCAAGGGCGTCAAGGAAAAGTCCGTCCTGCTCATCCATGTGCTGCGCAACAGCCTGATCCCTGTGGTGACGGTCATTGCGCTCGGCGTCCCGACGATCTTCTCGGGCGCCATCATCACGGAGCAGATCTTTCGCGTAAATGGCCTCGGCCAATTGCTGATCACTGCCGTGCAGGGGGCGGATATCCCGCTCGTGCAGACGCTCACCTTCATCTTCGCGGTGCTGATCGTGCTCTTCAACCTCATCGCCGACGTACTCTACGGCATTCTTGATCCGAGGATCCGTTATGACTGATGCGACCATCGTAACCGCACCGCCCGCCAAGGCCGCCTCGCCCGCTCGTTCCGCCCTCGTCGATATATGGCGACAGTTTCGCGCTCACAGAGGCGGCGTCGTCGGGCTTATCGTCTTCACGTTCATCGTGACGGCGGTCTTCGTCGGCCCGTATATCCACCGGGTGGCCCCGAATGCCATCAACATCCGCGACAAGAACCAGTGGCCGTCGCTCGCTCACCCGTTCGGCACCGACAATCTGGGCAAGGACATGCTTGCCCAGGTGCTCGCCGGCGGACGCATCTCGCTTGCCGTCGGCATCACCGCCATGCTGCTGGCGCTCTTCCTCGGAACGCTGGTCGGTGTCGTCTCCGGCTATATCCGAAGGCTCGACGGCCCGTTGATGCGGATCACCGACCTGTTCCTGGCGCTGCCGCTCCTGCCTTTGCTGCTCGTCATCATCATGCTGTTCCGCGACACGCTCCGCGCCGCCTTCGGACCGGAAACCGGCATCTTCATCCTGATCGTCTTCGTGATCGGCATCACCAGCTGGATGCATACCGCCCGTATCGTCCGCGGCGACGTGCTGGCGGTAAAAAGCCAGGAATTCATCCTGGCGGCGAAATCGAGCGGTATGCGGGAGTACCGGATCATCCTGAGGCATATCCTGCCCAACGTGCTGAGTTCCATCATGGTCTCGGCCACGCTCGGCATCGCTTCGGCGATTATCACGGAGTCGGCTCTTAGCTTCCTGGGCCTTGGTTTCCCCTCGGATTTCCCGACCTGGGGACGCCTCCTGTTCGACGGCGCAAATTTCCTGCAGCTCACACCATCGCGCGTGCTCTGGCCGGGCCTGGCGATCTCGCTCACTGTGCTCAGCGTCAATTATATGGGCGACGCAATCCGCGACGCGCTGGATCCAAGGGCGTTGAAACACTGATCCGCCCCCATGCACCCAGATGGCGGCTTCGGCCGCCATTTTTGTTTCATCCTCCGTCGGAACCAGCTCAGGGATCATCTCGTTCAATTGCTTGGTGGAATGACCCACCCCACAAACACGGGAGCAAGACGATGAACTGGAATCAGGTGGAAGGAAATTGGGAACAGTTCAAAGGCAAAGTTCAGAGCCAGTGGGGCAAGTTGACCGGCGATGATCTGGATGTCATCGCGGGCAACCGCAAGCAGCTCGCCGGCAAGATCCAGGAACGCTACGGCAAGGCACAGGACGAGGCCGATCGGGAAGTCGACGACTGGCTCCGCCGGCACTGAATTTTTTTTCGAGGGTCCCGGAACCTATTCCGGGACCACTCGTTATAGCAGTGTTCGAAGGCAACCCCCCGTCCCCCGCCCTACAAAAGCCTTCGGACATACTCTTCAATCCCCCTCGAAGAGACGAACTGGCTCGGCTCCGTCAATCGGAACCGGGCCAGCTCAGTTTTGTGGGCAAACAATGGGTAGCCGGTGGCCTCCATCACGACGGCAGGCTGGGCGCCGAAATCTCCGCTATCTTCTCAGTCGTTGGCGCCTTCCAGAGGGAAAACGAGCCTGTAGCTGATGCGGTCATAGGCGATGACATATTGAGCCTTGCCGTTGACGGCAGCCGGGACGACGCGCTCCAGCACTGTGCTGCCGAAATGCGCCTTCAACGCCTCTTCATGCTCCTGCGAGTTGACGGCTGCTTCCAAAACCTCGTCCCAGACGATCTCCAGCACGTCATGGCCGTCGAGTTGCATCCGCCCGCAGGTGATATTGATGACGCGGCCGCTGCGCAGAAGCGACCCGTGGCTTACCGCATTGACGATCAGTTCGTGCAAGGCGAGCCCGAGATGCAGCGATGCATTCGGCGTCAGCAGCACGTTGTCGCCCTCGACACGCACCAGATGTTTGTTTTCCGGCAGGTATTTTTCCGTCTGCTGCTGCACGAGCTCGAAGAAATAAGCGCCGCGCCAGCTGGAATCGGTAATCAGGTCCTGGGATTGCGAAAGCGAATAGAGCCGCCCCCGGAACTTGTGCAGGAAAAGCTCGAGAGAGCCGGAATAACGGGCCGTCTGCAGCGCAATGCTCTGGATGATCGCAAGCAGGTTCTTGGAGCGGTGGCTGACTTCTCTCAACAGCGCCCGCAGCAGCCGCTCGCGATGGCGCTCCTCCGACCGGTCGATAATGGTGGTGACGAGGTGGATGCCGCGCTTTGAAAATTCCACCGCCTGCACGCGAAATTCGTAGACCTGCTCGGTTCCGACGGTGATTTCGATATGGCCGTTTTTGCCCGGCTCGGTGATGGCCGACTTGAGAGCCTTAAGCTTGGCGGCTACGTCTTCGCCAAAGAGGCTGATATCGCTCGGCGTCGTCACGTGCTCGGTTGCCCAGACCTCCGGAAGGTTTGTGACGAAGAGATAATTGAGGCGGGAATCCTGGATGATGACGCTCACGCCGAGATCCACGAGTGCCGGCATGAAAAATTCACGCAGTTTGTCATCGCTCTGACCAGCCTGCTGCCATGTCAGGGGATGCGACAATTTCCTCACTCCGTTGCGGACTTCCGGGGAAACCGGGGTGCCCGCTGGAGAGACCCCGGATTTGCAAGTTTGGCATTTATAGGACGTCGCAAGTGCTGGAACAACCCGGCAGCGACGACATCAGCTGCCGCTAAAGGAGTAGGCAGGGTCGCGCCAGCTGGCGACGACCGCTGTTCTCCTTGCGTCGCGCAGATCACGCAGCCGCCTTCACCGCCTCGTTGAAGAAGAGCGCCTGGCTGATCAGTGCCTTCACCATGTCCGGATTGAACGGCTTGGTGACGAGGAAGGCAGGCTCCGGGCGTTCGCCGGTCAGGAGCCGCTCCGGAAAAGCGGTAATGAAGATGACCGGCACACTGGACGACTTCAGGATTTCATTGACGGCGTCGATACCGGAGCTGCCGTCCGCAAGCTGGATATCGGCAAGCACCATCTTCGGATGAGACGTATTGAAGAGCGAAATCGCTTCCTTGTGGGTGCGCGCGATGCCCGTGACACGGTGTCCGAGGTCCTGCACCATCTGCTCGATATCAAGCGCAATCAGCGGTTCGTCTTCGATGATCATGATCTCCGTTGCAACCTGGCGGGAGATCTCGCGGGTCGCTTCATCGAGCAGGCGGTTGACTTCGCTGACGCTGACATCCAGCACCTCGGCTGTTTCCTCGATACTGAAACCTTCGACCGATATCAGCAGGAAAGCGTGCCGGGCCTGCGAGGGCAATGTCGACAGATTGGATGCCGCACGTTGCTCCCACGCGAAAGGCGACTCGATCGGCCGGATTTCGATGTTGGTGGAACCAAAAATCGTGACGAATAGTTTATAAAGCGAGACACGGTCCTTGGACGTTTCCGGGAATATAGAAACGTCTGCGATCAGCGCTTCCAGGACCGCAGCGACATAGGCGTCTCCCGAGGTCTGAGATCCGGTGACTGCCCTTGCATATCGACGCAGATAAGGAAGGTGAGACGCAACGCGTGTGGTAAGTGACATACAAAATCTCCCCTGATGCCCGACGGGCAATTGACCCATTATGAACGTGGGCAAGTAAAAAAAGTTCCGGAAGGGGGAACTTATTTTCCTCCCAGGAATTCTCATGCCCGAGATATCGCAACAGGCTGCCCGCGTGATGAGTGAAGAAGAAGATAGAAAAAAAGATGATATGACGACAATTCAACCCCACGAAGTCAGACCTGGAGCGGTGCAGCCTAACGCTTCCATTTCTCGCAAACTGCGCGAATTCTACGATGCCGTGCAAGAGGAAGGAATTCCGGACCGTTTTCTCGACCTTCTTGAGCGCCTGGAGCAGGCCGAGAGAAACGCAAAGCCGGTGAAAGTAAAATGAGCAAAGAAGACGAGATCGACGATCGCGGCTTCAAGCGCGACCTCCTGGCGTCGCTGCCCAATCTGCGCGCTTTTGCGGTATCCCTGACCGGCCGGCACGACAAAGCCGACGACTTGGTGCAGGACACGATCATGAAGGCCTGGGCCAACCAGTCCAGCTTCACTGCCGGGACCAACATGAGGGCCTGGCTGTTTACGATCCTTCGCAACGAATTCTACAGCCAGATGCGCAAGCGCGGCCGCGAGGTCCAGGACAGCGACGGCCTCTTCAGCGAGCGTTTTTCGGTGCATCCGGAGCAGTATGGCCGCCTCGACCTTCAGGATTTCCGCAAGGCTCTCGACAAGCTGCCCGACGATCAGCGTGAAGCGATCATTCTAGTGGGAGCTGCCGGCTTTGCCTATGAAGAGGCCGCCACGATCTGCGGCTGTGCCGTCGGCACGATCAAGAGCCGTGTCAGCCGGGCCCGTACCCGTCTTCAGGAATTGCTCGGCGTCTCCGGCGAAGGCGACTTCGGTCCCGACCCGGACCACGCCGCAATCACCGCCCGCGCCTTCGGCAGCTGAAAATCAAGCGGTTGATCAACAAGGAAAAGCGGCCCCCGAAACCGGGGGCCGCTTTTTATTATTCGGCCGGTTCGTCAGCATGACGCTTGGCCGGCGCCATCTGTCTCGTCAACAGGAAACCAAGGCCGGCCGCAACCGAAACAAACAGGAGCGGCCGCGACTTTACGATCAACGGCAGTGCCGAAAGTGCCGCGGTTGCCATCAGCGCCTTGCTGCTGTTGGCTGCCGCTGCTTCGCGTTTGCGCCTCGCCTCAGCCCGATTTGCCGTCGCGACCCAGAAATACATAATGAGAGCCAGGACGAGCGCGCCGCCTGCGACGACCAGCAAGGCCATCGGCATGCCCCACAGGCCACCGAGATAGACGGCGAGCGCCGCGACCACCAGCGCATAGGCCGTCAGCAGGAACAGCAGTGCGAAACCATAAAGAATTGCGTTTCGCCTGAACCGGCTCATGAACGCCGCGATGTCGATCGCGGCGAGCGAAGCCAGGAGAGGCCCAAGTCCCGTCATCATCAGCGGCGCGTCATCAGTGCGAACAGGAATCCGACGCCTGCGGCGATCGCGACGGCCTGAATGGGGTTTGTCCGGATCTGACGCTCGAGGTCGCGCTCCAGCGATACGGCCTGTTCGCGGGCGGCCTCCACCATATGCATGGATGCGTCGGCCGCCTCGTGGGCAGCGCGGCGCGCCTTGCCGCGCACTTCGCTTGCCTTCTCGTTGCCGACGGTGGCGACAGAGCGGGCGAGCGAGGCGATGTCCTCCCGAAGCTGCTGCAGCTGCGCTTCGATGTCCTTCGAAGCGGCAGAGTTCTGGCCGTTGCCGCTGCGGGCGAATTCGCTGGTCGGATTGGCAGTGGGCATATTCGATCTCCTCGGTTTATCGGTTCTTTGAAGCACTCAGGCCGCGATCCGGCTTTGCGAAAAATCAAATGACGCAGAAGTGGGTGAGCAGATCGGTCACCGGAATCCGGTCATCCAAGGCCACAGGAATATACCTCTCATCTTCACCCCTCCTCGACAAATACGTGACGAGCGCGCGGCTTTGCGGTCCCGTTTCGGACTGCCCGCGTTGAACGCGGCAGAAACGTGATTGTTCCGAGACAAGGTATGGAGCAGAAGACCTGCCGATGAATCGTAGGATCAGTTCGTGGCGGGCGGCTCCGGCCAGCGAGCGATGCCGCCAGTCCATTCTTCGAAGGCTCGGGAGAGCTTGAGGACGAGCATGTCGTCGAAGCGCGGCCCGACGATCTGCAGGCCGATCGGCATGCCGGATTTCGAGAAGCCGCAGTTGATGGACGAAGCCGGCTGCTCCGACATGTTCCAGGGAACGGTAAAGCCGATATGCTCGAATGGCAGCGCCGGATCGTTAGTGGGTGACGCCCATTCGGCCGGATAGGAAACGATCGGATTGGTAGGCGAGATGACCGCATCGACGGTTGTAAACAGCCTGCCGCAGGCCTTGCGCATCTCGATCGTCTGATTGAAGCCGCGCACTGCCTCGACGCCGGAAACAGAAGCGCCTCCTTCCGCCCATTGATAGATATAGGGCAGGATCAAGGCTCTGCGCTCCTCCGGCATCTTCTCGATATCGCCCCAGAAGCGTGAGCGCCAGAAATTGTCGAGCCCATCGAGCATGACGCGGGTCATCACCGGGTCGACCGGGACGACGATGGCGCCCGCCTCCTCGAAACGTTTGGCCGCCGCGACAACCGCATCGCGGACCTCGTCGTCGAGCGGCAGACCGACACCCGCGTCGAGCATCAGCCCGATCCTCATGCCCTTCACATCCAAGTGGAGGTCGAGCCAGTCGAAGGCGTTGGGCGGCAGGCTGGTGCCGTCACGCCAGTCCGGCCGCGAAAGTGTCGCCATGGACATGGCGGCATCCTCGACCGTTCGGGTCATCGGACCGGCGCAGCGGCCGACGTAATAGGGATCGACCGGGATCCGGCCCTGGCTCGGCTTGAAACCGAAAAGGCCGGTCCAGCCGGCCGGCAGACGCACCGACCCGCCGATATCCGTGCCGATATGCAAAGGTCCGAAACCGGCCGCACCGGCCGCCGCTGCTCCGGCGCTCGACCCGCCCGGATTTTGTGTCAGATCCCAGGGGTTGCGGCTCAGGTGATGGAAGCTCGAAAGGCCGGAGGAGAGCATGCCGTAGTCCGGACACGTGGTCTTGGCGAAGATCACCGCGCCGTCTTCCCGGCAGCGTGCGGCGATCGGCGCGTCCTCGGCGGCCGGCACGAGTTCCACCGCAGCCGTACCGAGCGGTACCGGCTGGCCCTTGGTGGCGATTAGTTCCTTGAGCGTGACGGGCACGCCGTCGAGGGGACCGAGCGTCTCGCCCTTCATCCATCGTTCGGTGGAGGCGGCGGCCTGGCCGCGCGCGCTGTCCGGATCGTAGAGATAAAGCGCCTGCACATGCGGCTCGAAAGCCGCAATGCGGTCTTCGACCGCCTGCCAATATTCGGAAGGAGAGAGCTTGCTGGCCGCATAGAGGCCCTGCAGCTCGCGGATGGTCAGTTTCAGGAGGTCGTTCATCGCAATATCTTCGTTCTTGAAATCAGGAATTGTCGCGCGGATCGAGAAGGTCCCGCAGCCCGTCGCCCAGCATGTTGAGGCCGAGGACGGCGAGCGCGATGGCAAGGCCCGGCATCAGGGCCAGCCATGGTGCCTGGCCGAGAAAGGTCTGGGAGTCGGCAAGCATCCGGCCCCAGGTCGGCGCCGGCGGCGGCATGCCGAGACCGAGAAACGAAAGCCCCGCCTCCGTCAGGATCGCAAGCCCGAGCTGGATCGTCACCTGCACGATGATCTGGTTGGAGATGTTCGGCAGCACGTGGACGAGTGTGATCTTGGCTTTCGATCGTCCCATTCCCACCGCCGCGGCCACATAGTCCCTTGTCCAGATCTGCAGCGCCGCACTCAGCGTCAAACGGGCAAAGACCGGCACCATGAAGACGCCGATCGCGACGATCGCGGTGAACCGGCCGGAGCCGATGAAAGCGCCGAGCATCATGGCTGACAGGATCGGCGGCACGGCAAAGATGATGTCGCAGCCGCGCATGACGATGAGTTCGAGCCAGCTGCGCCGCATGGCCACGACGACGCCGACCATGGTGCCGATGCTGGCGCCGAGCGCCACGGCAAGAATGGAGGTGGACAGCGAATTCCAGGCGCCGACCATCAGCGCGGAGGCCACGTCGCGGCCGAACTGGTCGGTACCGAGCAAGCCGAATTCGAGCGGCGCCTTGAGCTTGTGGACGATGTTCATCTTGGTCGGCGGCAACGGCGTCCAGACGAGCGAGAGGAGTGCCACGGAAAACAGCCCCAACGAGATGAAAAGCCCGATCAGCAGGACGGGACGGCTAAGCGTTTTCCTCATCGCGCACCCGCCCTCAGGCGCGGGTCGATCGCCAGGTAGGCGAGATCGACCACGAAATTCATGAGGATCACCAGACCTGAGAAAAACAGCACGACATCCTGCATCACCACGATATCCCGCTGGGAAAGCGCCTGATAGGCAAGCCGTCCGAGCCCCGGCAGATTGAAGACGTTTTCCACCAGCACGGCGCCGGCAATCAGGAAGGTGAATTGCAGGCCGAGCATGGTGACGACAGGCACCAGCGCGTTCGGCACCGCATGCCGCCAGATGGCGGTGCCGTCGCTCAGGCCCTTGGCGCGCGCAGTGCGGACGAAATCCTCGTTCATCACTTCAAGCACCGCCGCCCGTGCCACCCGCGTCAGCACACCCGCCTGCGGCAAGGCGAGTGCCACCGCCGGCAGGATGAGAGCCTTGAGGCCGGCGGACAATCCGGCCTCCCAGCCGGGGAAGCCGCCCGCCGGCATCCAGCCAAGCATGGTGGAAAAGAGAATGATGAGGATCAGCCCGACCCAGAAGGCCGGCACCGCAATGCTGATATAGGAGAACAGCCCGGCGGCAAAATCGAAGGCGCCGTTATGCCTGCGTGCCGCCTGCACGCCGAGCGGAACGGCCACGAGAACGGAGATGACGATCGCGATCAGCGCCAGCGGGAGGGTGACGCCAAGCCGTTCGGCAATCAGACCGGCGACAGGCACCCCGTAGGTATAGGACTGGCCGAGGTCGCCTTGCAGGACGCCGCTAAGCCAGGCGAGGTATCGCACCGGCAGCGGCTGGTCGAGGCCGAGCTGTTTCTGGAGCGCGGCAAGCGTTTCCGGACTGGCCGACGTGCCGAGCATGATCGCCGCCGGATCGCCGGGCAAAAGGTCCATGACCGTGAAGATGATCAGGGAAACGACGAGAAGCGTCACGACGAGGCTGAGAAAGCGGCGGATAAGGATGGAGATCATGGGGAGACCTCCCGATTTTGAACGATCCTCATTCCTGTGTTTGTCATAGCGACGAGGGTACGGGAAGCGGTACGGCAAGCTCCCACCGATCTCCCCCCTTGAGGGGGAGATGTCACTGAAGGTGACAGAGGGGGGTAGCAACGGCGCGGCAAACACGATGGCTCAAGAATATGCTGAGAGGTTACCCCCCTCTGCCCTGCCGGGCATCTCCCCCTCAAGGGAAGAGATCGATATGCCGCACGCACCCCACTCCAACTCATCGCTCAGGCTTCACTCTTCCCAATGAACATCCGTGAGGACGTTCGACGGGATCGGCTCGTTTTCCCAGAGCCCCTTCACCTTGGCGTTCCAGACGCCGAGTTTCGGCATCACGAAGAGGTAGAGCGCCGGCACGTCACTGGCGAGAATGGTCTGCGCCTCGCCGTAGAGCTTTTCCTGCTCGGCAGGGTCCGAGGTCCCCTCCACCTTTTTCAGAACCTCGTTGAAGATCGGGTTCTTGTAGTTGAAGTAGTAGGGATCGCGGGCATAGATATCGATGTCCATCGGTTCGGCATGAGCGACGATCGTCATGTCGTAATCCGCGGCCTTCAGCACGTCCGCCACCCACTTGGCGGGGAATTCGGTCGTTTCGATATTCATCGTCACGCCGATTTCGGCAAACATCGCCTGCAGTATCTGCGAGGTCCGCTGCGCATAGGCCATCTGCGGCGCCTTGATGGTGAAGGTAAATCCATCAGGATAACCGGCCTCCGCAAGCAGCGCCTTCGCCTTTTCCGCGTCATAGGCATAGACGCCGGTCAGATCCTTGTAGCCGCGGTCGTTCGGCGTGTAGTGGCTGCCGATCGGGGTCCCGAAGCCGGACCATGCTCCTTCCACCACGGTCGCGCGATCAACCGCCATCATCAGCGCCTGCCGGACCTTCTTGTCGCTGAACGGTTTGCGCGTGTTGTTCATCCCGGCAACCACCTTGAGCTCGGTATTGCCGATCACGGTCGCAAGCGTCTTGTCGCCTTCGAAGGACTTGATGAGTTCCGGTGCAGCGAATTCCGGAAACGCATCCACATCGCCGGCCTTGAGCGCAGCCGCCTGGGCCTGCGGATCGCTGATAAAGCGGAATGCGGCCGTGTCGAGCTTCAGCGACACGGCCTTGTTCCAGTAGTCGGAATTTCTGGCGAGATCGACCTTCGATCCCTTTGCCCAGCTTACGAACTTGAATGGGCCTGTACCGATCGGAGTCGTCTTGTTCTCAGCCGCTGATCTCGGTTCCACAATGCTGGAGGACGGCCAGCCCAGCCAGTAGAGCAGGCTGCCAGCCGGCTGCTTGAGCTTGAGGACCAGTGTCGATGCATCCGGCGTCTCGATCGTGTCGATCGAGGCGAAATAGCGCTTCTGCGGATTGACGGAATCTGCGCCGCGAGCCCGGTCGATCGAAAATTTCGCGACGGAGGAATCGAAAGCGGCGCCGTTGTGGAATTTGACCCCCTGACGCAGCTTGAACGTGTAGGTGAGGCCGTCCGGCGAGATCTGCCAGCTTTCGGCAAGCTGCGGCTGCACCTTGCCGGCCCTATTGATGGTCGTCAGGCCTTCGAAGATGTTCTGCCAGGTCACCTGGCCGATGGCGACCGGTGCGGCGATGGTCGGGTCGAGACCCGCCGGCTCGATCGTCATGCCGACCGTGATTGCAGTCTTGGGCGCCGCTTCAGCACCCCTTTCCGCGAGGAAAGTACCCGCGGCCACAGCCAGCGCGAATGTCGCGCCTTTCAGAATCGTAGCCGAGTTCAAGAACGTCATCCTGCCCATCAATGTCCCCTTTTGGTTCACGATCCGGCCTGATCGGCACCTGCAGGATCGCTCTTTAACCGGAGTGTGTCATTTCGCAGGTGCACACACAATGCAGATTTTTGTGTTCTCTGTGTAGCCGAAATCGATACACAAACACGTTTAGCTCGCCGCTTTGCGGGCCGCCGGCTTGCGGTTGCCGGCGCCCCGCATGAACCCTTCGATGAAATCGACGAGCTTGCCGGCCGCGAAGGAAAGCTGCCGGTCCGGCGCGACGCAGAGATCGATCGGAGTACGCACACCCTTGCCGGCCGCAATCGGTACGGCGACGAGCTGGCCCGTATCGATCTCGCGCTGCACGGCAAGCGCTGGCAACAGCGTTATCGCGGCGCGGCGCAGCACCAGTTCCTTGAGCATTTCCAACGCCCCGGTGACGAAGACCGGGTCAAGTTCCAGTCCGTCTCTGGAAAAGATCTCCTCGAAAGCCTGTCTCGCGCCAAAACTCTTGTCCGGCAGCGCAAGCGGCATCTGGGCGAGATCGCGCAACGTCATTTCCCTGGCTCCGGCCGCCGGGTGATCGGCCGCCATGATGACGTCATAGGTGATTTCGGAGCGCAGCCGCACCTTCACGCCGGATATCTTCGGCGCAAAAAGCGTCACGACGAGATCGGCTTCGGCGGCAGCCAGCGCCTCCACCGCCTCGCGGGCGCTGGTGATCGTCACCTCGAACCTCAGCTTCGGATATTTTAGGCTGAACTCCGCCAGAACCGGCGCAAGGAGATTGGCGACCGTCGCTCCATTGGCATAGATCACCACCCGCCCGCGTTGAAGCCCCTGCAGGTCGTCGATGAGCTGATGCACATGCTCCAGCTCCCGCAGCGTCCGCCCTGCCCTTGCCGCCAGCAGCTCGCCGGCGGCGGTCAGCTTGATGCCGCGATTGCTGCGCTCGACGAGCGGCGTCCCGAAATAATGCTCGAGGTTCTCGATCTGCCGCGACACGGCGGTGGCAGCGACATTGAGGTTCTCTGCCGCCGCCCGCATGGAGTTCGTCCGCACCAGTTCATCGAAATACATAAGCGCGCGAAGCTGCATGCGACCCTTGTCCTGTCAAACCTGCCCTGTCAGCCGCGGCGGAAACCTTCGCTGGCAACAAGCAGCTGGCGGGTATAATCGGCGGAAAACTCGCGCTTTTCCAGCGCTTCGACCGGCATGGTTTCCACCACCTTGCCGGTCTTCATCACCGCCAGCCTTTCGCACATGTGGCTGATGACGCCGAGATCGTGGCTGACCATGACGAAGGTGAGGTTCCGGTCGCGCCGCGCCTGCTCGAGAAGGTTCAGAATTTCCGCCTGGATCGAGGCGTCGAGCGCCGAGGTCGGCTCGTCGAGGAGCAGGATCTTCGGCTCCAGGATGAGAGCCCGGGCGATCGCGATGCGCTGCCGCTGGCCGCCGGAAAGCTGGTGCGAATAGCGGAAACGGAAACCCGATCCCAATCCCACCTCGTCGAGCGCCCGGGTGATCCTCGCCTCGATATTGTCGAAACCGTGGATGACGAGGGGTTCCAGCAGCAGGCGGTCCACCGTCTGGCGCGGATGCAGGGAGCCATAGGGATCCTGAAAGACCATCTGGACGGTCTGGTAGAAGTCCTTGTCGCGCCGCCGCCCGGAATAGGAGCGGCCGTTGACCGTGAGCGTACCTTGGGAAAACGCTGTCAGACCCGAAACGGCCCGCAGCAGCGTCGATTTGCCGGAACCGGACTCGCCGACGATCCCGAAGGACTCGCCCACGCCGACATCCAGGCTGACATGGTCGAGCGCCGGAAAGCCGTCATAGCTGACGAGCATGTCGCGGATGGAAATCGCAGAGGTCATAGCGCCCACTCCCGCTTGCGATCAAGCACCGGCAAGGGGTGCCGGTCGGAGCCGATGGTCGGCAGGCAGTTCAAAAGCCCGCGTGTATAGGGATGTTGCGCATCGGCAAGGTTGGCGGACGGCAGCTCCTCCACGATCTTGCCGGCATACATGACGATGACGCGGTCGCAGAAGGAGGAAACGAGCCTCAGATCGTGGGAGATGAAGATCAGCCCCATTCCGCGCTCGGCCACCAGCTTGTCGAGGATCGACAGGACTTCGAGCTGCACGGTGACGTCCAGTGCCGAGGTCGGCTCGTCGGCAATCAGCAGCTCGGGGCCGCAGATCAGCATCATGGCGATCATCGCCCGCTGTCCCATGCCGCCGGAAACCTCGTGCGGATAAAGGCCGAACACCCGTTCCGGATCGCGGATCTGCACCGCCTCCAGCATGGCGAGCGCCCGGCTCTTCGCTTCCGCCGAGCTTACCTTCTCATGGGTCTTGAGAGTTTCGACGATCTGCCGGCCAATCGTCGAAACCGGGTTGAGCGAATATTTCGGGTCCTGCAGGATCATCGCGATCCGCTTGCCCCTGAGCGCCCGGCGCTCGGTCTTCGGCATGGCCAGAAGATCCCGATCCCCAAAGGCGAGCTTCCTTGCGGTGATCTTCGCGTGGCCCGGCGTCAGCCCCATGATGGCGCGGCCTGTCTGCGACTTCCCGGAACCGGATTCGCCGACGATGCCGAGCCGTTCCTTGCCGAGCGTGAAGGAGACGCCGCGCACCGCGTTGACTTCACCGGTACGCGTCGGGAACGTGACGCGAAGATCCTCGACCGTCAGGAGCGGGCTTGGTGATCCGGTCATTGGCCGGCCTCCTTCGGATCCAGCGCGTCGCGCAAGCCGTCGCCCAGAAGGTTGAATCCGAGGCTGACGATCAGGATCGCAAAGCCCGGCATGGCGGCGACCCACCACTGGTCGAGAATAAATCGGCGGCCGGATGCGATCATCGCCCCCCATTCGGGAAGCGGCGGCTGGGCGCCGAGCCCGAGGAAGCCGAGGCCGGCGGCGATCAGGATGATGCCCGCCATGTCGAGCGTGACGCGGACGATCAGCGAGGAGAGGCAGAGCGGCATGACGTGACGCAGGACGATGCGGAAGGGCGACGCGCCCATCAGCTTCACCGCGGCGATGAACTCGGAATGGCGGAAGGTCAGCGTTTCGGCACGGGCAATGCGGGCATAGGGCGGCCAGGACGTGACGGCGATGGCGAGGATGGCATTCTCGATGCCGGGGCCGAGGGCCGCCACCAGCGCAAGCGCCAGCACGAGTTTCGGGAACGCAAGGAAGATATCGGTGATGCGCATTAGCACCGCATCGATCCAGCCGCCGGCATAACCGGCAACCGTACCGACGATCAGCCCGATCGGAGCCGCGATGACCGCCACCAGCACGACCACGAGCAGAGTCAACCGGGAGCCGTGGATGAGACGCGAGAGGATGTCGCGCCCCTGGTCGTCGGTTCCGAGCAGATAGCCTGCTGTTCCAGGCGGCAGCAGGCGTGCATTGCGCAGGTCCCCCTGCACCGGATTGTAAGGCGCCAGCACGTCAGCCAAGGCCGCGACCACAAGCAGAAGGATGAGGATGCCGAGCCCCACCAATGCCAGCCGGTTTTCCGCAAACCGCCGCCAGACGATATAGGCACGTCCGAGCCGCGCCTGCTTGCGCGAGGTCGGGCGGTCGGAGAGCAGCCATTCGCGGCTATAGGGTCTCGTTTCGGGTTCCACGATGCTCATCGGTTGCGAGTCCTCGGGTCAAGCGTGCGGTAGAGGAGATCGGAGAAGATGTTGATGCCGACGAAGACCGACCCGATGATCAGGGTGCCGCCGAGCACCGCGTTCATGTCCGCATTCTGCAGCGAATTGGTGATGTAAAGGCCGAGCCCCGGCCACGAGAAGATGGTTTCAGTCAACACCGAACCCTCCAGCAGGTTGGCGTAGGAAAGGGCGATCACGGTCACCAGCGGCACCGCTGCGTTTCTCAGCGCGTGAAACCAGATGATGCGGGCCTCGGAAAGCCCCTTCGCCCGCGCGGCCACGACATACTCCTGCGAAAGCTCGTTCAGCATGAAGGAGCGGGTCATGCGGCTGATATAGGCGAGCGAGAAATAACCGAGCAGCGATGCCGGCAGGATGACATGCCGGAACACGTCCCAGAACACATCCCATTGTCCCTGCCAGGCTGCATCCAGAAGGTAGAAGCCGGTGATCGGCGTGAAGGTATATTCGTAGACGATGTCGATGCGGCCCGGATAGGCAACCCAGTTCAGTCGCGCATAGAACAGCACCAGCGACAGGAGCCCGAGCCAGAAGATCGGCACCGAGTAGCCGATCAGTCCGATCACCCGCACCACCTGGTCGGCGATGCTGCCGCGCTTGACGGCGGCCAGCACTCCGAGAGGAACGCCAAGCAAGGCTCCGATTAGCGTACCGATCGTTGCAAGTTCGATCGTCGCCGGGAAAACCCTCGCGATATCCGTCATCACCGGATTGGTGGTCAGCACGGACGTGCCGAAATCGCCCGAAAGGGCCTGTTTCACATAGAGGTAGAACTGCTGGTAGAGCGGCAGGTTGAGCCCCAGCTCCTCCCGCACGCGCTCGACCACATGGGCAGGCGCGCGATCGCCCACAATGGCGAGCGCCGGATCGATCGGCACGACGCGGCCGATGAAGAAGGTGACGGCCAGGAGACCAAAAAAGGTGGTGACCGCGGTGACCACGAAACGCAGCACGGCGGTCAGCAACGACGAGGCACGGCGCCTGTTGCGCCGTGTCGCGATTGTCGAATCGGTGAGGGTCAAGGAACCGGCCCTTCCGGTTATTCCTTGGAGACCGTATAGACGAAGTTGGTATCGAAGCTCGGGCCCAGCTTGAAGTTCTTGAGCTTGGAGGAATAACCCGCGACTTCCGTCTGCTGGAAAACGATCACGAACGGGCTCTGGGCCAGCACCTTTTTCTGCAGATCCTCGTAGGTCGCGGCACGCTTTGCGCTATCTTTCTCGAGCAGCGCGCCCTTTGAGGCGTCGCTCAACTCCTTCGGCACGTCCCAGGCATTGCGCCATGCGAGCGTCTTGTTCTTGCCTTCGTCGGAATTGTCCAGGTTGATCGTAAAGGTCTCCGCATTCGAGTTCGGGTCGAAATAGTCCGAGCCCCACTGACCGATATAGATGTCGTGCTGGCGGGCGCGATACTTGGTCAGCGTCTGCTTGCCGTCGCCGGGGATGATGTCCATCTTGATCCCCGCCTGGGCGAGCGTCTGCTGCACGCTTTCGGCAATCCCGGTAACCGGCTGGGTGTTGCGGACATCCATGGTGACGGTGAAGCCGTCCTTCAGGCCCGCCTTCGCCAGCAGCTCCTTGGCCTTGGCGACGTCCAGCTTGTACGGATTTTCGTTAAGCGCCCCAAGCTGTCCCTTCGGCAGGAAGGTCTGATGGATTTCGCCGATGCCCTTGATCAGCGTGGCGCCGATCGCATCGTAGTCGACCAGATATTTGATCGCCTCGACCACTTCCGGCTTGGCAAGGTTGGGATTCTTCTGGTTAAGGCTGAAATAGTACAGCGTGCCCTTCGGAGCCGAGGTCGTGGAGATGCCTTGCTTCTTGGTAACCGCATCGAGGTCGCCCGGCTCGAGGTTGCGCGCAATGTCGATGTCACCGTTTTCAAGTGCCAGCCGCTGGCCCGCGCTTTCCTTCATATGGCGATAGATCACCCGCTTCAGCGTCGGCTTCTCGCCGAAGTAATTCGGGTTGGCTTCCATGATCACCGCCTCGTTGGCGCGCCATGCAAGCACCTTGTAAGGTCCCGAACCGGCATAACCGGTCTTCAGGAATTCGTTGCCGAAATCGGTATCGTATTTGTATTCGGCGCTGGGCGTGACCTTCTTGGCCTTTTCCATCACGACCTTCTTGTCGACAATGGACGCAACCGTCGCGGTCAGCACGTTCAGCACGAAGCTCGGTGCATAGGGCTTGTCAACCACGAACACGAAGGTGTTCGGGTCGGATGCCTTCGCTTTTTCGGCCACGTTGTCGCCGGTCAGGCCGAACTGGGTGAGAAGGAATGCCGGCGACTTGTCGAGCTTGACGGCACGCTCGAACGAGAAGGCGACGTCGTCCGCCGTGATCGGGTTGCCGGACGCGAATTTCAGGCCCGACTTGAGCTTGAAGGTATAGGTGAGCCCGTCGTCGGAAACGGTCCAGCTGTCGGCGAGTTCGCCGACCACCTTCGACGTGTCGCTCGGATCGAGCATGACGAGCTTGCTGTAGCTGTTGGCGGTCACTTCCGCGGTCGACAGTTCGAAGGCTTCGCCGGGGTCAAGGCTGATGATGTCGTCGATCGCGAAGCCTTCGACCAGCGTGTCGGCGGGCGTCACCGCGAAGGCCTGCGGTGCGGCCATCAGCAATACGGAAAGGGCAGCGCCGGTCGTAAGCACGCGAAGGCTTTTGTTCAGCGAATGAATCATGGTCGTTGTTCCCTGTTTTTCCTTTTTTGGACCCCTGGAGAAGCAACCTATTCGTGCCAGGCCTTCCCCAAAACTCTCAGCCAGTTTTCCCGGCACATCTTTATGAGTTCGTCGTCAGCGTATCCCTCAGTTTTGAGGGCCGCAACCAGATTCTGATTGCCCGCAGCATCCTGAATCTCTTCGGGAATCGACGCTCCGTCGAAGTCCGAGCCAAGTGCCACGTGATCGATGCCCATGCGGTCGACAAGGTGGTTCACATGACGCACCATGTCGGAAAGCGGCGTCGATACATTGTCGCGCCCGTCGGGGCGCAACATCGTGACCGCATAGTTGAGCCCCACCAGGCCGCCGCTCTCCTTGATCGCGTCGAGCTGCTTGTCCGTCAGGTTGCGGGCGACCGGCGTCAGCGCATAAGCGTTGGAATGGCTGGCGATCAGCGGCTGGTCGGTGGTCCTCGCCACATCCCAGAAGCCCTTTTCGGTGATATGCGCAAGATCGATGAGGATGCCGAGCCTGTTGCAGGCCCTGACGAGTTCAAAGCCGAGATCGGTAAGCCCCGGGCCGGTGTCGGGCGACATCGGATAAGCGAAAGGTACGCCGTGCCCGAAGATGTTGTGCCGGCTCCAGACGGGTCCGAGCGAGCGCAGGCCGGCGGCGTAGAAAACCTCCAGATTGTCGAGGTCGGGATCGATCGCCTCGCAGCCTTCCATATGCATGACGGCGGCAAAGATGCCGTCCTCCATTGCCTGACGGATTTGGGCGGACGAACGGCACAGGCGCCACGCTCCCGCACGATCGAGACGGAGCGCAATCGCGGCCTTCTCCAGCGCGATCGCCAGCGAAGGAAGGTGATCGAGCGGCGCGGAAAGCGGCGTTTCGTAGCGGCCGTTAGCGTCGGGCTCCTTGAGAACGAGGTCACCTGACGGAATATAGATGGCGCAAAGCCCGCCCGCGAGGCCGCCGGCCTTGGCGCGGGGGCCGTCGATATGGCCGCTGGGCGTACCGTTCATGAACTCGGAGACCGGGTCGCCACCCGCCTTCATGGTTCGCCAGAGGCGTAGAAGCACGTCGTTATGGCCATCGAACACCAGTTCCATGAAGCTATTCCCGATTTTGTGAGAATCCCGCGGTGAGTGATCTGTCGATCCTATTCAGACATCAGCCTTTCGCAAGGCACAAAACGCCTCAGGCGGTCCAGATCCCCTCGCCCGCCTTCTTCAGCATCGGCGTCCTGAAGACCCCGACGACGCGCGGGCGCCATTGAGGGCCGAAGCCGTCGAGCCGGTCCTGCCAGCGCTCCGATTGCAGCATGGCGGCACCGACTGCCACCGGCTCGATCCCGAGCGATGCCATCAGGGAAAGGCCGGAGACGATCGACGCGCCGCTTGATATCACGTCGTCCACCAGGGCGACGCGCTTTCCTTCAATGAGCGGCAGCATGCGCGGATCGACGTAAAGCCGCTTCTGCTGTTCGGGCGTCGTGATCGAGGATAGCGGCACCGACAGGCCTTCGTCGTACCAGAACTTCTTCGAGGTCCCGAGCGGCACATAGCGGGCGAAACCGAGAGACCGGGCGACGGCCGCCGCCAGTGTCAACCCGAGCGTCGGCAGGCCGACGACTACCTCCGGCCGATGCGCCGCAAGCTTCGGAGCAAGATCTGCGGCAAGCGCGTCCTGAACGTCGAAGCTGGCCTGGTTGATGATCAGCGACGCCAGCGCATGCTCCCCATCGGCGAGAGGACGGATCGGCAGCCTGATCTGGCGGCCGTCGTCGAGCGTGGCGGGAAAAAAGCCGGAGAACGGTCCACCACGATCGAATGTGCCCGCCGGGTGGACGTCCTGCCAGAAATCGTGCGGCTGCATGCGCGTTTCCTATTCGAGCACTTCGAGGATCGGCGATTCCATGAGCGTGCCGGTGGCGACATCGGCAATGCCGCGATCGGTCTGATGCGGACCTGCATTGCAGGCAAGCGTCGCGCCGAAACAGGCTTTGAAGATTAGGTAGGGCGGCTGCCAGTCCACCACGCGGTCCATGGCCGCGCGGATTTTCTCAAAGCTCGCGGAAACCTCCTGCATCGAGGCCTGCGAGACGAGGCCGGAAAGCGGAAGAGGCAGCAAGGCTTCGATCTTTCCGCCGATTGCCACCGCCATTCCGCCGCCCGCGGTTATCACCGCATTGGCGGCCGCCGCCATGTCGGCGGGATCGGACCCGAAGACGGTGAGGTTGTGGCTGTCATGGGCGAGCGTGGTTGCGAAAGCGCCCTTCCATTTGCCCCAGCCGGTGAGGAACCCAAGACGGGTGCGGCTGTCGGCGCGGCCGTGGCGGTGGGTCACGGCGATCAACGTCGCGCCCTCCGGGGGTACCACATAGCCGTCGACGACATCCGCATCCGTCTGCCCCCAGTTCGTGAAACGCGGGCGATCGATGGTCGCGAGCCGCACCTTCCTGCCCGTCGCGGGAAGCCTGAAATCCTCGGCCTGGAGGGGCTCAAGCTTGACCGAGTCGCGAAGCAGCGACGGGTCGGCGGCAAACAGATCGATCGTCATGGCCCCGGCCCGCGCGGCCAAGGTGCCGCTTGCAAAGACCTGGCGCGCGCGGAAATCCTTGAGATCCTCGAACAGCACGATGTCTGCCCGCCGACCGGCGGCGATGAGGCCGAGGTCGGCACGACCAATCCTGACGGAACCGTTCAAGGTGGCCGCCTGCAACGCCCATTCCGGTTTCATCCCATAGCGGACGAGCCGGCGCACCACATCGTCGAGACCGCCGTTCTTGGCGAGATCGTCCGGAAAGACATCATCCGTCGCGAGCGTCACGGTCTGCGGCAGCTGGCCGAGTCCATTGAGCGCCTGGACGAATTCCGGCAGCAGGTGGTCATGCGAGCCGCGCAGCTCGATTGTAAGGCCTGCGCGCAGTTTGGCGATCAGATCCTCGCCCGAGACGAGCTCGTGGTCGGAGGTCACGCCTGCCGTCATGAATGCCTGGAGATCCGGTCCCGCGAGGCCGCGCGCATGGCCGCAAACGAGTTTCTCCGAGGTCAGCGCGGTTTGCACGATGGCACTGATGCGAGGTTCGCGGTCGATGACGCCGCGCATGTTCATCACCTCGGCAAGCCCGGCGATCTTCGGCCAGAAAAGCATCTCCTCGATGGCCGAGACGTCGAAATCGGCTCCTGCCACCTCGAAACCGGGAGCGGAAGGGACCGAAGACGGTGCCAGCACGACGGCCCGAAGCGGCAGCAGCTTGACCGAATCCAGCGCCCAGCCGACCCCGTCGATGCCGTGCACATTGCCGAATTCGTGGGGATCCCAGACGACTGTCGTGACGCCGCGCGGCAGGACGGTGCCGGCATAGGTCGCAGGCGTCACCATCGAACTCTCGATGTGCATATGGGTATCGATGAGGCCTGGCGAAATGAAGGTGCCGGACGCATCGACGATCTCAGCCGCATCGGACCGGCTGCCGGCCTCATGAACGCTGGCGATCAACGGGCCGATGATGCCGATGTCGGCAGGGCGTAGCTCGCCGGTCACCACGTCGACCAGGGTACCGCCGGTTATCAGGATGTCGAACGGACCGTCGCCTCGCGCGGCCGCCACCGCGCGGTCGCGCAACCCGGGCTCTGTAAACTCCTGTACGGTCGCTATGATGCTCTTCACCAGCTTGCCTCCGCGCGCAATGTTTCGAGGATAACGGTTCTTGCCTTCTCGACGTCGATCTCGACGCCGAAGGCTGCATTGAATTCCCCACGGCCGGCCCGCGTCTCGATGACGGTGCGTCCGCGCGTGAATGTTCCCGCAAGCTCCACGTCGAGGCGAGCCTTTCGCCAGATGACTTGTTCGGGATGAGCGAAGGCGACCGCCGCCACTGCATCGTAGAGTGGCATGGCCGGGCGGCCCCGGCTCGTGGCAATGGCGACGAACCCGGCGAGCAGATCGGCGAGCAGCGCCGCATTGCGCCCTCCCGCAGCTCGGATCGGCGCCACGTCCTCGGGCGCACAGAGAACCTGGCGACAGAGATCGAGATCGATCATCCGGAACGGGATCCCGTGCGCCAAAAGGATTGCCAGCGCTTCGGGATCGGCGAAGGCGTTGAATTCGGCGGAAGCCGTGTGATTGCCGGAAGTCACCCCACCGCCCATCCAGGTGAGATCGGTGATCCTGTCGGCTAGATCCGGCCGGGCAAGCGCCACGGCGGCGATATTGGTAAGCGGGCCGAGTGCCAGGACGCGCCGTTCTCCCTCATCCTTCTCCAGCCAGGCGCAAAGCGCTTTAAAGGCATCGTTGTGGAAGGTATCGGCGAACTCGGGAAGGTGGAGACCAGTCGTCGGCATGCCGGCATCGCCCAGAACGTTGGCCGCCGTTTCCAGCCGGCCAAGTGCGGGAGCGGCGCGTCCGGCATGAATTGGGAACGGCCAGACGAAGGCTGACGCTGCGCCGGCGGCGTTGTGGCGGACACGCTCCAGCGGCGCATTGCCGAAGACGAGCGAAACACCGTCGATCGCAAGTCCCGCATGCGCAGCCACCATGACCGCTGCTATGTCGTCGAAGCCCATGTCGGTATCGATCCAGATGCCCATGTCAGCGACGCCTTACGAAAACTTGGAAAGGAGCGCGGCCTTTTCGGCCGGCAGGTCGAAGAGAAGATCGGCACCGAGCGGGTGAGCGGACAGACCTGCCTCGACCTCCGCCTTGATCGGGCCGAGCGAAGTATCCAGCAGATATTCCCGGCTATCGCCGGCAAAGGATGTGCCGCGCACAGTGCCCCGGAAAGGACCAGTTCCCAGGGTCACCATACGCGGCCGCCAGGCGAGACCCGCCGCTGAAGGGGCCTCGCCTGAGAGTTCGATCAGGCCGCCGCTCGTCCTGAGCCTGCCGCCTTCAAGAGGAAAGATGTTTTCGAAGCCGACGAAATCGGCAACGAAAGACGAGACGGGGCGGTTGTAGATGTCCTCCGGTGATCCGATCTGCTCGATCGCCCCGCCCTTCATCACCACGATCCGGTCGGCGAGCGCCAGCGCCTCGGCCTGGTCGTGGGTGACGAAGATCATCGTCACCCCTGTTTCCTTCTGGACGCGCTGCAGTTCGGTGCGCATTTCGAGACGCAGGCGGGCGTCGAGGTTCGAGAGCGGCTCGTCGAGCAGCAGCACCTTCGGCTCCATGACCATGGACCGGGCCAGCGCCACGCGCTGCTGCTGGCCGCCCGAAAGCTCCGCCGGGTTGCGGTTCGCAAAACTCGACAGGCCGACGGATTTCAGGCCGGCCTGAACCTTGGCATCGAGATCGGCACCCCGCATTCCCTTGAGCTTCAATCCGAAAGCGACGTTTTCATAGACGGAAAGATGCGGGAACAGCGCATAGGACTGGAACACCAGGCCGACGGCGCGCTTGTTGGCCGGCACCCAGGTCATGTCGGCACCGTCGAGACGGACATGGCCGCTTTTCACCGGCAGCAGGCCGGCGATCGCGCGCATGGTCGTCGTCTTTCCGCAGCCGGACGGGCCGAGAAGCGCGATCAGTTCGCCCTTCCTGATGTCGAGATCGAGATCGGCGACCGCGACCGTGTCGCCATAGGCGAGCGTCAGCTTTTCGAGCGAGAGGTAGGACGCATCAGACATAGCGGGAAAATCCGAGAAAACGTTCGGCGGCAAAGACGATGCCGATGGAAAGAAAGGCGAGCAGCGAGGAAAGTGCGGCAACCGACGGATCGAAGACGATCTCCATATAGGCGATCATGTCCACCGGAAGAGTGCGCACGCCCGGCCCGGAAAGGAAGAGCGACACCGGCACCTGGTTGAAGCTGGTGACGAAGCCGAGGATGAAGGCCGACATGATGCCGCCGCGGATGTTCGGCATCACCACCCGGAAGAAGGCACCGAGCCGCGACGAGCCGAGCAGCACGGCGGCCTCCTCGATATCGGAGCGCAGGTTGTCGAGGCTGGCGGAAACGACCCGCACCGCATAGGGCAGCACCAAAGCCGTATGGGCGACGAACAGCGCCAGCGTTATGCCCACCTGGAAGGGGACCACGATATAGCGCAGGAGCGCCAGGCCGACGATGATGCCCGGCACAATGATTGGCGCGGAAACGACGGTGCGGACGATTTCCGCGCCCGGCAGCTTGTAGCGCGACAGGGCATAGGAGGCCGGAATGCCGAGCACCAGCGCCGCCGCTGTGCCGCCGATCGCCAGAAACAGGGACATGGCGAAACTTGCCTGGAAACTCTCGACCGTGAAGACCTTGGCGATCCAGCGGAGGGAGAAGCCCTGCGGCGGGAAATTGAGCGTCTCGCCGGCCGAGAAGGAGGCTGCCACGATGATCAGGAACGGCCCGATCAGGAAGCCGAGCACCAGAACCAATGTAATGGGGATGAAGAGGCTGCGCGCATTCATGGCCGGCTCCTCATCTTGTTCCTCGCGGTCGCAACGCGCTTCAGGAGAATATTGGCGGCAAAGCTCATGACGATCAGGATGAAGGCGATGACGCTCGCCGAGACGAAATTGTTGGAGACCGAAACCTGCTGGTAGAGCAGCGTTTCCAGCATCAGCACTTTGGAGCCGCCGAGGATGGCCGGCGTGATATAGGCCGTCAGACAGCCGGTGAAGACCAGCGTGCCGCCGATGACAAGACCCTCCTTGGTCAGCGGCAGCACCACTTTCCAGAACACCTGGAACCAGTTCGCGCCGAGTACCCGGGCGGCAGGAATGGCGTCCTTCGGCATGTTTTCGAGCGCCGAGATCAGCGAGATGATCATCAGCGGCAGGAAGAGCTGCAGAAGGCCGATGAAGATCGCCGTCTCGGAGAACAGGATGCGCAGCGGCACTTCAGTAATCCCCAGAGCCTGAAACGCCTGGTTGACGATGCCGGTGCGGCCGAGGATGACGATCCAGGCGTAGGTGCGAGCCACCGGCGAGATCATCAGCGGCAGCACGACGAGCCCCGTCATCCGGCCCTTGGCGCCGGGCTCCAGGCTGACGATCGCGAATGCCGCCGCATAACCGATCACCGCCGAGACCACCGTCACCAGCGCTCCGAGCTTCAGCGTGCGCAGGAAAACGGTCTGGTTCAGAGAATTGGAAAAGAAATCCGTATAGGCCGAGATCGTCCAGCCGCCAGCGGAACTGCGAAATCCGTCGGAAAGCAGGATCACCACCGGCACGAGGAAGACCGCCGCGGCGAAGAGCGCGGCGGGCAACGCAAGTGCAAGCGCTTCGGCCCTGTTTTGAAACATCTGAAGTGACCCTGTTCCGCAGAAAGTAGGGATGCGGACAGGCATTCGCGCGCTGCCCGCATCCCTCAGCCTTGGGAGGCTATCTCGTAATTACTTTATGGATTGCTTATTGACCGACCGCCTCGTTCCAGCTCTTGATCCAGCCGGCCCGGTTGTCGAGTGCGACGGCGGATGGAATGAGCTTCAGGCTTTTCGCCGTTTCCTCGCCATAGGTAAGGTTATTGGCGGCGGCTTCCGACAGCTTCACCTCCTTGTTGGCCGGGCTGTCGATCATCTTTTCAGCCACCTTGGTCTGAACGTCCGCCGAGAGCCAGAAGTCCATGAACTGCAACGCCAGGTCGCGGTTCTTGGAACCCTTTGTGACGACCATGACGTTCATGCCGCCGGTCTGGCCTTCCTTCGGAGTGGCCCAGGCGATCGGCATGCCGAGCTTGGTGAACGGCGCCCAGGTGAAGCGGCCGATCGGCGCTGCCCAGATTTCCTCCTGCTGCATCAGTTGCACGAGCTGCGAGGACTTTTCGTAGAAGGTGACGATCTCGTCCTTCTTTTCGCCGACCGCCGCGATCGCCGCCTTCAGGTCCGGCGTATCCTTGCCGAGCGCCTGCCCCAGCATGTAGAGCGCCGGCGGCCCCTGGTTGGTGGTGACGTTCGGCCAGGCGATATGGCTTGCATATTCCGGCTTCAGGAGATCTGCCCAGGATTCGATCTTCATCTTGTCGGAACGATAGGCGATCGAGGTGGCGTAGAACGTGTAGCCGACGCTCATACCGTCCTTGTTCGGATCCTTGGCGATGTCGTAGAGCTTGTCGAAGTTGGAGAGCTTGGACGTGTCCACCTTGTCGATCAGCCCGGCGCGCGAAGCGGCCAGCGCATCGGCCATGGAGACGACCGCCATATCGACCACCGGATTGGCCTTGTTGGCTTCCATCTTGGCGATGCGCTCGACGCTGTTGCCGGTCTCCACGACAAGCTTGCAGCCGCAGACCTTTTCGAAGGGATCGTAGATGATCTGCTTGTATTCGTCCTGCGCCAGCGCATAGACGGAGATTGTCAGCGTCTTTTCCTGGGCCTGAGCCGCCCCTGTGGCGAGCATCAGAACAGCGCCCGATGCAAAAATGACCTTTTTCATCGCGTAAGTTCTCCTGCTGTCGGTTTTATCGTTGAGGTTTGGGCATGCGAATTCGGAACGCCGCTCGACTGGCGGACGATAAGCTGCATGGGCACGCGGTCCCGGGCGGACGAGACCTTTTCCGCCGTCTCCGGCTCGATGCCGCCGGCAGCCTCGATGGCGCCGGTAAGGGCTGCAACCGCCAGATCGGCGATTTGTGCCATGTCCATGCGCATGGTGGTCAACGCCGGAGTGACCACGGGCGACCAGACGAGATCGTCGAAGCCGGTGACGCTGACCATTTCCGGCACGCGAATGCCCGCGCGCTGCAATTCGGTAAGCGCCCTCAGCGCCGAAAGGTCCGAAACCGCCGCAAACGCAGTAAACCCGGCCCTCGCCTTGGCCACGAGACCGAGAGGACAGCCTTTGCCTGAAAGAGCCTCCACCTTTTCGATCCACAGGGTTTCGCATTCGACTTCGGCGCCGAGGCCCGCCTTCAACCCGCCGATCCGGTCGTTCTGCACGTTGGAGGAGCTGCCCGTCCCGATCAGCAGGACCTTTCGATGTCCGAATGCGGCCAGATGCCGGCCCATCTGCGCCCCGCCATCCCAATGGTCGGCGGAAACGGTGTTACCGGGGGTCGACGGCGTATCGATGACCGCGACGGGACAACCGACATCGGCGATCCGCGTGCCGCGCCGGGGTACGATGACCATGCCGTCGACGCCGCGTTCGAGAAGCCGGTTGATCGCCTCGGTCTGCTGGCCGATATCGCCGCGGGAGTCGGCAATCAGCACGCCGAAGCCGGCATTCGAGGCGGCATTTTCGATCGCCTGGGCGATCTGCGGGAAAAGCGGATTGGCGATGTCAGGCAGCACCAGACCGAGCACTCCGGTGCGGCCGGTCCTCAGCGCCCGCGCCGTCAGGCTCGGCACATATCCAAGCTCCGCCGCCTTGGCGCGGACCTTCTCGACGAGTTCCGGAGATACCCTCCCCTTGCCGGAAAGCGCATTCGACACGGTCGCCGCCGACACACCCAGTGCGGCCGCAATCGCGCTCATGTTCGATCCGGTTCGGACAGCCTTCATCAGGGACCCTGCTTAAACGTTTAATCAGGATAGAGGGGCCGTACTGTTTTGTCGAGTCGTTTACAGGCCTCTCGCAACTTGTCCCGGGCTTCTTGACTTTTTCAGCTTCCCGGAAGGAAATCCAGACCGCCATCGGGAGACAGATATGCAGGACGAGGAAATTACCGGGCTTTCCGCCATTGAGCTTTCGGAGGCGATCCATGATGGCCGGCTCTCCTGCATCGATGCAATGAAAGCCTATCTCGCACGGATCGGGAAATTGAACCCGGCGATCAACGCCATCGTCAGCCTTCGCGACACTGGCGCCCTGCTTGCCGAAGCGGCCGCCTGCGACACGGAACTGGCCGGAGGGACTTCGCGCGGCTGGATGCATGGCTTTCCGATCGCCATCAAGGACCTCTGCGAGGTAAAGGGCATCCGCTGCACCTACGGTTCGCCGCTCTTTGCCGATTTCGTGCCTGATAAGGACGAGGTGATGGTCGAGCGGATCCGCGCGGCGGGCGCGATCATCATCGGCAAGACCAACACGCCCGAACAGGGCTTCGGCTCGCAGAGCTACAATCCGGTGCACGGCACGACGAAAAATCCCTACGATGCGACCAAGACCGCTGGCGGCTCGAGCGGCGGCGCAGCCGCAGCCCTTGCCGCGCATCTGCTGCCGGTGGCCGATGGCAGCGACATGATGGGGTCGCTGCGCAATCCGGCGGCGTTCAACAATGTCGTCGGTTTCCGTCCGAGCTACGGCCGCATCCCCTCGTCGCTGAAGCTCGAACTCTTCATGGGTCAGCTTTCGGTACTCGGTCCGATGGGGCGCACCGTGCGCGATGCCGCCGCATTGCTCTCCACCCAGGCCGGCTATGATCCCCGCGACCCGCATTCGCTGGCGACCGAAGACCTGACGCCTGAAATCCGCCATGACTTTTCCGGCACCCGCATTGCCTGGCTCGGCGATCTCGGCGGCTACCTGCCCTTCGAACCCGGCGTGCTGGAACTCTGCAGCGCCACCCTGCCCCTCTTCGAACGGCTCGGCTGCAAGGTCGATGATCTCGTGCCGGATTTCGACATGGCGGATGTCTGGCGGTCCTGGACGACGCTCCGAAGCTGGCTCGCCGCCAATGGCATGCGCGACAGCTACGACGATCCGGAAAAGCGCGCGCTTATGAAGCCGGAGATCATCTGGGAAATCGAACGCGGCCTCGAGATGACCGGACGCGAGGTGCATTTCGCCTCGAAACGTCGCAGCGCCTGGTATCAATATATGCTGGCGCTTTTTGAGCGCTACGACTACCTGATCCTGCCGTCGGCTCAGGTTTTTCCCTTTGATGCGGACATTCATTGGCCCAAGGAAATCGCCGGCCACACAATGGATACCTATCACCGCTGGATGGAAGTGGTCATCGGCCCCTCGATGGCTGGGCTGCCGGTCGCCGCCATGCCCGCAGGCTTTTCGCAAAAGGGCCTGCCGACCGGCATCCAGATCATCGGCCGACCGCGGGCGGACAAGGCGGTGCTGGAAATGGCACTTGCTTATGAAGCTGGGACGGATTGGTTGGATATGAGGCCGAGGCTTTAGCCGCGAGGGCGCAACGGGCTCCCTCTAATCTCCCCCCTTGAGGGGGAGATGTCACGAACGTGACAGAGGGGGGTGCCGCCGCAAACTCAACAGCAGAGGGAGTATGCCACCATACCCTCCTCTGCCCTGCCGGGCATCTCCCCCTCAAGGGGGGAGATCGACATGCCGCACCGCTTTGCCTTGCTCAGCCCTTTTGATTCAACCGGTTGAGCCTAAGCCTCTGCCCTTGCGGGGAGGATTAAGGCCACCTCAGCGCCTTACCACCCCACCACCTCTTCCTTTTCCCGATACCGCCCGACCTCTTCCAGCAACCACGCCCGAAAGGCCACCACCGGCCGGAAATCCTTCTTGCTCATTGGCGCCACCGCATAATAGGCGCTCGGGCTCCTGACCTGATGCGGAAACGCCTCGACCAACTGCCCGCTCGCGAGCTCTGAGTCGATCAGGAAAAGCGGCATCAGCGCCACGCCGAGCCCGGCGATGCACGCCTGCGCCACATTGCCGAACTGCTCGAAGCGCATGCCCTGCGACGGCGTGCCGGTTATGCCGAGGCTTTCGAACCAGTGGCTCCAGGCACCCGGTCGTGAGGCCATGTGCAGGAGCGGCAGACGCAGGAGGTCTTCCCCCTTGCCGATCGGATGCGTCTTGAGAAAGGCGGGTGAAGCGACCGGCGCCACCATCTCCTCCATCAGGAAGGTGCATTCGGCGCCCGGCCAGTCTGGCTCGCCGATATGGATCGCCATGTCGATGCCGTCCCGATCGAAATCGAAGACGCCGATGCGGGTCGCGAAATTCAGCGTGATCTCCGGATGACGCGCGACGAAATGCGGAATACGCGGCATCAGCCAGCGGGTACCGAAGGTCGGCAGGATCGCGATATTCAGCTGGTCGCTATGCCGTTTGGTCATGGCGGCCAGCGACGCGGAGCGGATCTGCGCGAGTGCGCCGGCAACCGCCTTGGCATAGTCTGCGCCCGCTTCGGTCAGCACCACGCCGCGGCTGGTGCGGTCGAAAAGCAGGATGCCCAATTGCTCCTCCAGCCCGGAAACCTGGCGGCTGATCGCCCCTTGCGTGAGCGACAACTCGTCCGCCGCACCGGAAAAACTGCCTAGCCGTGCAACGGAATCGAAGGCGGCGAGAGCCGAGGTGGAAGGAAGGAATTTTCTCGAAAGGTTCACCATGGTGCTATTACTATAGATCATGGCGGATTGAGTAAACGGTGCTTGCTCTCAGCCCCGCTGCGGCGATAATTCCTTCAACTTTGAAATTGGAGGCAGACCCTTGGCTTTTTCCTGGAGCGATCCCTTTCTCATCGAAGACCAGCTGACCGACGAGGAGCGGATGATCCGCGACGCGGCGGCCGCCTTTGCCAAATCCGAACTCCTGCCGCGCGTCCAGGAGGCCTATCTCGATGAAACGACGGAGCCCGAGCTTTTCAGGCTGATGGGCCAGACCGGCCTGCTCGGCGTCACGCTGCCGGAAGAATACGGCGCGGCCAACGCCTCCTACGTCGCCTACGGCCTCGTTGCCCGCGAGATCGAGCGCATCGACAGCGGCTACCGCTCGATGATGAGCGTCCAGTCCTCGCTGGTCATCTACCCGATCTACGCCTATGGCTCCGACGAACAGAGACAAAAATACCTGCCGGGCCTCGTCTCCGGCGAGCTGATCGGCTGCTTCGGCTTGACCGAACCCGATGCCGGCTCCGATCCGGGCGGCATGAAGACGCGCGCGGAAAAAATCGAAGGCGGCTACCGCCTGCGCGGCTCCAAGATGTGGATTTCCAACGCCCCGATCGCCGATGTCTTTGCCGTCTGGGCAAAATCGGAAGCCCATAACAACGAAATCCGCGGCTTCGTGCTGGAAAAGGGCATGAAGGGCCTCTCGGCGCCGAAGATCGGCGGCAAGCTCTCGCTGCGCGCGTCGATCACCGGCGAGATCGTCATGGATGGCGTCGAAGTCGGCGAGGATGCGCTGCTGCCTGGCGTTTCGGGACTGAAGGGTCCGTTCGGCTGCCTGAACCGCGCCCGCTACGGCATTTCCTGGGGCGTCATGGGGGCTGCCGAAGACTGCTGGTTCCGCGCCCGCCAGTATGGCCTGGACCGCAAGCAGTTCGGCAAGCCGCTCGCCGGCATGCAGCTCTACCAGAAGAAGCTCGCGGACATGCAGACCGAGATTGCGCTTGGCCTGCAGGCCAGCCTGCGCGTCGGCCAGCTGATGGATCAGCACAAGATGGCCCCGGAAATGATCTCAATCGTCAAGCGCAACAACTGCGGCAAGGCGCTGGATATCGCCCGTCAGGCCCGCGACATGCACGGCGGCAACGGCATCCAGATCGAATTCCACGTCATGCGCCATTCGCAGAATCTGGAAACCGTCAATACCTACGAGGGCACCCACGACGTCCACGCGCTGATTCTGGGCCGTGCCCAGACCGGCATACAGGCCTTCTTCTGATCCGCTTTCAACCGGCATTTGAGCGCAGGCGCGGGCTTCCCGCGCCTGCGCTTTTATTAGTATTACTTTTTCGCCAGCCCATTGATTGGGGACGGCTTTTATCTTACGTCAGCACCGGAATTTCCATCTGCCTCGGCGATCCCGACTACGCCGATCCCCCTTTGATCATGAAAGTGGACCTCATGCAGACCTATCCTGACGTAAAGCTTTTCATCAACGGCGAATGGCGCGATGCCATCGGCGGCGAGACCTTGTCCGTCGTCGATCCAGCAACCGAAGAGGTGATCGGCAAGATCGCCCATGCCCGCAAGGCCGATCTCGATCTGGCGCTGGAAGCGGCAGGCAAGGGCTTCAAGATCTGGCGCGATACCTCGGCCTTCGAGCGCTCGAAACTGATGCGCAAGGCCGCCGACATCATGCGCTCGCGCGTGGAAACCATCGCCTATATGATGACGCGCGAACAAGGCAAGCCGCTCGCCCAGTCGAAGATGGAAGTCATGGGTGCGGCCGACACGATCGACTGGTTCGCCGAGGAAGCCCGCCGCACCTACGGCCAGATCATCCCGGCCCGCTTCAGCGGCGTCTCGAACATGGCGATCAAGCTGCCGGTCGGTCCGGTGGCCGCCTTCACGCCCTGGAACTTCCCGATCAACCAGCTCGTCCGCAAGCTTTCCGCGGCACTCGCCACCGGTTGCTCCATCATCGCCAAGGCACCGGAAGAAACGCCGGCTTCCCCGGCCGAACTGATCCGCGCCTTTGCCGATGCCGGCATTCCGGCAGGCGTCGTCAATCTGGTCTACGGGATCCCGGCCGAGATTTCCGAATACCTGATCCCGCATCCGGTCATCCGCAAGATTTCCTTCACCGGCTCCACGCCCGTCGGCAAACATCTGGCGGCGCTCGCCGGCAGGCACATGAAGCGCGCGACGATGGAACTCGGCGGTCATGCCCCGGCGATCATCTTCGATGACGCCGATCTCGAAAAGGCGATCGAAGTAACGGCGGCGGCGAAGTTCCGCAATGCCGGCCAGGTCTGCGTCGCGCCGACCCGCTTCCTCGTGCAGGACGGCATCGCCGACAGGTTCATGGAAGGTTTCGTCAAGGCCGCGCGGGCAATCAAGGTCGGCAACGGCCTGGAAGACGGCGTCACCATGGGGCCGCTTGCCAACGACCGCCGCATTCCTGCCATGGAAGAGATGATCCATGATGCGGTATCGAACGGCGCCGAATTGAAGACCGGGGGAAAACGCATCGGCAACAAGGGCTATTTCTTCGAGCCCACCGTGCTTGCCGACGTGCCGACCTCGGCGAAGGTGATGAACGACGAGCCCTTCGGCCCGCTTGCAATCGTCAACCGCTTCTCGCATTTCGAGGACGCGATCGCGGAAGCCAACCGCCTGCCCTTTGGTCTCGCCTCCTACGCCTTCACGGGCTCGGTCAAGACCGCTCACGCCCTCGGGCGCGAGATGGAAGCCGGCATGCTGACGATCAACCATAACGGTCTTGCCATTCCGGAAGTGCCCTTCGGCGGCATCAAGGATTCCGGCTACGGCACGGAAGGAGGTTCGGAAGCGGTCGAAGCCTACCTCGAAACCCGCTTCGTCAGCCAGATGAGCTGAACGCGCACCCGCCGACAAACCAACCACAACCGGCCGACGCCTCAAGCATCGGCCGGTTTTCTTTTGCCCTTGCCTCCCCCAGACGAGTCGAATAGCAAAACAAAAAGGGAACATCTGAAGGTGAGGACATGGCCGAGACTGAAGCCGAAGCAGCTCCGCTGCTGAAGGAAATCTTCAATCGCGAACGCCTTAGACACTTTGCAGCCGAAACCGCCGCAATCTATCCCGCATTCGACTGCGAGAAGTTTCTCGCGCTGGCCTCGGAAGGTCTCGACGGCCTCAGCATTATGCAACGGCTCAGGCAGATCGCGGTCGCCTACCACCATGTCCTGCCCGGCGGTTTCGAACGAAACCTCGAAATTCTCCGCGCGCTCGCGCCGCGCATAGACCACGGCTTCGCCTCCATCACCCTGCCGGAATACGTGGCCCTCTACGGCCACGACCATTTCGATCTCTCCATGGATGCACTCGCCTTTTTCACCCGCTTCGGCTCCTCGGAATTTGCCGTGAGGCATTTCCTCCTGAAGGACCTCGAGCGGACGCTCAAGGTCATGCAGCGCTGGTCGCTCGATGAGAATGAGCATGTGCGACGCCTTTCGAGCGAAGGCTGCCGGCCTCGCTTGCCCTGGTCTTTCCAGTTGAAGGCGCTGATCGCCGACCCCTCACCGGTCGCGCCGATCCTCGAAAACCTGAAGAGCGATCCAAGCCTCTATGTCCGCAAATCCGTCGCCAACCACCTGAACGACATCACCAAAGACCACCCGGAATGGGTTTTCGACACGATCGCGCATTGGGATCAGAACGATCCCCGCACCGGCTGGATCATCAAGCAGGCACTCAGAACGCTGATCAAAAAGGGGGATTCCCGCGCCCTCCATCTTTTCGGCGTGGGCCACAAAGCGGAGGTGACGGTCGATGCCTTTGCCGTAACGCCCCCCGCAGTGAAGCTCGGCGGTTCGGTAAAGATCGCAGCAAGGCTCACGTCGACCGCCACTGAACCGCAGAAGCTCGTCATCGACTACGCCGTCCATTATGTGAAGAAGGCCGGCGGCACGTCGAAAAAGGTCTTCAAGTGGAAGGAGATCACGCTTGCGTCCGGAGCAGCCTGCGAGCTTTCGATCAGCCGCGCCATCCGAAATTTCACCACGCGTGTGCACTATCCCGGGCGGCACCCGGTCGAACTCATCGTCAATGGCGAGGTTCTGGCAACGAGCAGCTTCGAACTTCTGCCTTGACGCAGTTGCCAGTCCCGGATCAGGTATGGCGCCCGAGGATACGCGACCGTACGGAATTCATTGGGAAGGCCGGACCGGGGTCCGACTTTCGCGGCCACGAGATGTCGTCATGGCCCAAAATGTCGAGGAAGTTGTATTTTGCATGCAGTGCGTGGGCGACCTCGATCAGCCTGTCCAGCTGCTTCTGCGGATATGTATGCCAGCCGCGCACAGGCCCTCCCCGCTCGTGAGCTGCCTCCATGACCTCGCCATCCGGGATTTCCTTGCCGAACCACGTCGTGAACTTGCCGTTCGCAAGTTTTGTCAGAACACCGCCGTTGGAAAGTTCAATGCCTATCGAATGACTGTTGAGGCCGGCGATTTCTCCCCACTGGCTCCGCCCGGCATGCCAGGCGACACGATTGAACGGCACGATCTGCGCCACCTTTCCGTCCCGCCCGATGAGGAGGTGGACCGACGCCTGGGTCTCCTTGTCGCGGGCAAGCGACTGAAGGTCTCCATCGAAAGAGGCCCCGGCGGTATAGTGGATGACCAGAAAACGGGGATCGAGCGCCCCGCCCATTTTGGTCGTGCCCTCATCGAGAATATCGACGCCCTGCGAAACAAGTTTATGGTTTGCGATTGAAAACGACATGCGCCCCTCCAAGCGTAGGTGGCGCCCCGTGAACGCCGGCAGTCGGATCGCTCACGCAAAGGAGAACCCTGGCGCGCGGCGAGCCGGCGACCTCCAGAAGGGTGACAACGATAGCTGACGACATGCGGGGCAGGTATGCTTACGCAACAACCTTCGCATACAGTATCAATAATTGCAAATGCAATTTTAATACAACTTTAAGTAAGCAGGAACACTTTCGCCCGCCGCAATGTCACGAAGCCGCCATCCCCTGCTTTCACGAGGCGTTCCGGCTCGACATCGAATTCCAGATGCTCGCCAGTCTCGGCCGTCGCCAACACCCGGCGACCGTCGGCGCGGTCGAGTACGCGGATGATGCTGGCGGGAATGCCGGGGCCTTGCAGCGACCAGTCGAGATCGGTCGGACGCGCATAAAGCTCGGCCTTGCCGTTCGCCAGGCCGGAAACCTCGATCGCGGCGCCGCTGGCATAGGCCCTGCCGTCGCGCACTTCGGCAGCGATCACGTTGGCATCGCCGAGGAATTTCATGACGAAGGACGATTTCGGATCACGGCAGACCTCTTCCGGGGTGCCCTGCTGGACGATCTGGCCGTCTTTCAGGATCACAACCCGGTCGGCAAGGTCGAGCGCCTCTTCCTGGTCATGGGTGACGAAGAGCGTGGTGATGCCGAGTTCCGAATGGATCTCGCGCAGCCAGCGGCGAAGGTCGCGGCGGACATTTGCATCGAGCGCGCCGAACGGTTCGTCGAGCAGCAGCACCTTGGGATCGACCGCAAGTGCGCGGGCAAGCGCCACACGCTGCCTTTGGCCGCCGGAAATCTGCGCCGGAAACCGATCGCCGAGGCCTTCGAGGCGAACCAGACGCAACAGATCCAAAACGCGGGCGTCGATCGCCGCCTTTTCGCGTTTCACCCTGGACACCTTCATGCCGAAGGCGATGTTTTCCGCGACCGTCATATGCGGAAAAAGCGCATAGTGCTGGAAGACGAAACCGACGCCGCGATCGCGCACGGGAATATCGGTCGCATCCTGATCGCCGAAATAGATGTGGCCTTGATCCGCATATTCGAGGCCGGCGACCATGCGCAGGATCGTCGTCTTGCCGGAACCGGATGGCCCGAGCAGCGCGACGAGTTCACCGCTTTCGATCTCCAGCGAAACATCTTTCACCGCACGGAAGGTTTCAAAAGTTTTGACGACGTGGTCGAGGCGGATTTTCATGAGGTTTTCTCCGCAGTATTGGCGGCAAGTGCCGGACGTCGGATCCGGCCCGCCCCCTGGCGCTCCAGCGCCACCTTGGCAATGATGGTGAAGACGGCGATCAGCGCCAGGATGGAAGCCGAGGCGAAGGCACCTGCCGCCTGGTAGTCGTGATAGAGCAACTCGATATGGAGCGGCAGCGTATTGGTCTGGCCGCGGATATTGCCCGAAACGACGGAGACGGCGCCAAACTCGCCCATGACGCGCGCATTGCAGAGCACGACGCCATAAAGCAGCGCCCATTTGATGTTCGGCAGCGTCACCGAGAAAAAGGTCCGCCAGCCGGACGCGCCGAGGGAGGTCGCCGCCTCTTCAAGATCGCGCCCCTGAGCCTGCATCAACGGGATAAGTTCGCGCGCGACGAAGGGTGCGGTTACGAACATCGAGGCCAGAATGATGCCGGGGATCGCGAACAGGATCTTGACCCCATATTCGTCCAGCACCGGCCCGAATATGCCCTGCAGGCCATAGACGAAAAGATAGGCGACGCCGGCGACGATCGGGGACACGGAGAACGGGATCTCGATCACAACGAGCAGGAAACGCTTGCCCCAGAAATCGAACTTGGTGATCGCCCAGGCGGCTGCGATGCCGAAGACCGTATTGACCGGCACGGCGACGAGCGCCGCAAGCACCGTCAGCATGATCGCGTGGCGCGTATCGGGATGGGTGATCGTATCGCGATAGACCGCCCAGCCTTTGGCGAAGGCTTCGACGCCGATGATGATCAGCGGTGCGAGGATCAGGAAGGCGCCGAGGACGAGCACCACGCCGATCAGCAATCGGCGAAAGAGCGGCTGGTCGCCAACGCGCGGCGGCTTGCGGCGGGTAGCGGGAGTGCTCATCGTCAACCCCTCGCCGTGTAGCGCAGCGCCCGCGACTGCATCCAGTTGGTGAGCGCGAGCATGAAGAACGCTGTCAGGAGGAGGACCGACGCGATCGCAGCAGCGGCCTGATAGTCGTATTCCTCGAGCCGGATGAAGATTAAAAGGGCAGTGATCTCCGTCGACATCGGCTGGTTGCCGGCAATGAAGATGATCGCCCCGAACTCACCAAGCGCCCGCGCGAACGAGAGCGAGACGCCGGCCAGAAGCGCAGGCGTCAGGAGCGGCAGGATGACCTTGCGAAAGATCGCCCAGTCCGAGCCGCCGAGCGATTGCGCCGCCTCTTCCAGCGCCGGATCGAGATCCTCCAGCACCGGCTGCACCGTGCGCACGATGAAAGGCAGCGAGGTAAAGCACATGGCGATCATGATGCCGAGCGGCGTATAGGCCACCTTGATGCCGAGATCGCCGAGGATCGAGCCGAACCAGCCGTTGGTGGTAAACAGCGCCGTCAGCGCAATGCCGGCCACCGCCGTCGGCAGCGCGAAGGGGAGATCGACCATGGCGTCGACGATGCGCCAGCCGGGAAAGCGATAGCGGGTCAGCACCCAGGCGAGTGCGAGGCCGAAGAAGAGATTGAAGACTGTGGCGCCCAGCGCCGAAAGCACGGTGACGCGGTAGCTCGCGAGCGCCCGGCTGGATGAGACGATCCTCCAGTAATCCTCGGGCCCGAGGCTCGCCGCCTTGAAGACGAGCGCCGCCAGCGGGAGCACGACAATCAGCCCGACATAAAACAGGGTCACGCCCAGCGACAATGGCAGTCCGGGCAGGACATTGCGTCTCACGCAGCTACTTCCTTTTTTCACGGCAAAGCCCGGCGAAGAGAATCCGCCGGGCAGGATCAAATAATGTCAGGGTGCCGGATTAACGGCTGCCGTAGAGCTTGTCGAGAGTGCCGCCGGACGCGAAATGCTCCGACTGGATCTTCTGCCAGCCGCCGAACACGTCGTCCACCTTGACGAGCCGGATTTCCGGGAACTGGCTCTTGAACTCTGCCGCCACCTTCTCGTTGTTGATGCGATGGCCGAACTGCGCGGCGATCCGCTGGCCTTCCTCGGAATAGAGGAAATCGAGATAGGATTTGGCGAGCGCTTCGCTGCCGTGCTTCTTGGCGACCTTGTCGACGATGGCAACCGGGAATTCCGCAAGCAGGCTGACGGATGGCGTGACGGCCTCGACCTTGTCGGCGCCGTATTGTTTGGCGATTCCGCGGGTTTCCGCTTCGAAGGTGATCAGCACGTCGCCCGTCTCGCGCTCCACGAACGTGGTCGTGGCGGCGCGACCGCCGGTATCGAAGACCGGAACATTGTCGAAGATCTTGGCGATATAGGCTTCGATCTTTTCCTCGTCGCCGTCATAGGCTTCCTTGGCCCAGGCATAGGCCGCGAGATAGGTGTAGCGGGCGTTACCCGAGGTCTTGGGGTTCGGGAAGACGGCATGCACGTCGTCACGCGCCAGATCGCCCCAGTCCTTGATGTTCTTCGGATTGCCGGCGCGCACCAGGAAGGACGGGAAGGAATAGAAGGGCGAGGCGCTGTTCGGGAATTCCTTCTGCCAGTCGGCCGAAACAAAGCCCTGTTTGACCAGGAAATCGACGTCCGTCACCTGGTTGAAGGTTACGACATCGGCTTCCAGCCCTTCGACGATGGACCGGGCCTGCTTGGAGGTACCGGCATGCGACTGATCGATCGTGACGCCCGGATGGCTCTTGATGAAGGCCTCGTTTTCTGCCGCGAAGATTTCACGGGCGATGTCATAGGAGGCATTGAGGAGTTTGTTCGGCTGCTGGGCGAGCGCAGGCGTTACGAAAAGCGCGGCCAGGGGGGCGACAAGCGCGGTGCCGAGGATAAGGAGGCGGTGCATGGATTTCTCCGGTGTTCGAGACTGACGGAGAAACTACCGGGAGACACGACGGACCGCGAGGAAGGGGGGACCCCGCCAGATGGCGAGCTTGGAAATTTTTCTCCATTTCAGCATCATTTGGCGGAGCTTTTACCCCTGTTTTACAATGCCCCCTTTGGCCCGCGCCGAAAAGCCCAGGGCTTGAATGCGCCACGGGCTCTCGGCGGACAGGTACCTTAGCGCCACTGACGGCCGTCGGCGCCGCTCTGGCAGCCGTAAGGGGGCAGAATATTGCCGAAGGTTTCGTGCAGCCTGTCGCATCCCCATTTATTGATGGGCCCCGGCATCCGGCTGTTCAGTTCGATGCCGATCTCCTCATACGCCGTTTCGCTGTTGGTCACGTATCTGTGCCAACGGAAGCCGATGACGGCAATCAGTGCGATCATGGCGATCGAAATCAGCTTGATAACTTTCATATTATTTCTCCGTGCATAAAATAAGCGGCCTCAAGACTGCCGAGACGGCGCTTCCGGTTTGCGCCCGGAAGCGGCCATCCCCTCTTTATGATTGCTCTGAAAAAGTCCAGCGCTGATCGGCTATCGATTGCAATCCCCAACCCGGATCAACCTTTTTGGTCGGCGAAGTATCCCGAAGCGTTTCCCATTTCGTCCACGAAATAAGCCGCAGATGCCCACGGGGATATTCGAAGATCTCTCAAAAAATAATCCTCCACCCCTTCAATGACTTCCGTCGAACGAGCCGCTCTTTTCGTCCCCCTCCCTCGCCGCCGCGCCACAATCATCCCGTCATCGGATGGGAACCGGGTTCGCGAACCGGCCTCCTCCTCGGGTTCTCGGCTCGGTTCCGGTGATGGTCGTGAAAAGTGGTCTGACGAGGGCTGGGAAATCCTCGAATGATCGCCGAAGCGGCCGGGGCAGGCAGACAAAATCTACCTTCTACCCGCATCACCCACTGCCTGCCCCGTTCCCGACCATGCCGGTGCTGCCGGCGTGGCCAAACGTGTTGGCGAAGCCCGCCTGCATCAGAAGATCGGATCCACCCTAGGCACCCGCCTTCTCCCGCAGCATCTGGATGATCGCGGAAAAGTCGTCGCCGCCATGCCCGGCTTTCTCAAACTCCGCATAAAGCTCGGACGCGTGACGCCCGAGCGGCGTGGCGGCCCCCGTCTGCCTGGCTGCCTCCTGCGACAGCGTCAGGTCCTTCAGCATCAGCGCGGCGGCGAAGCCGGGTCTATAATCGTTGTTGGCGGGCGAGGTCGGCACCGGCCCCGGAACCGGGCAATAGCTGGTGAGCGACCAGCACTGCCCGGACGAGGTGGAGGCGACGTCAAACAGCGCCTGATGCGAAAGACCGAGCTTTTCCGCCAGCCCGAAGGCCTCGCAGACGCCGATCATCGAAATGCCGAGGATCATGTTGTTGCAGATCTTCGCCGCCTGCCCGGCCCCGGGGGCACCGCAATGAACGATCTTCTTGCCCATGGCTTCCAATATGGGTTTTCCCATTGCGAAAGCCTTTTCCGAACCGCCGACCATGAAGGTCAGCGTCCCGGCCGCCGCTCCGCCCGTGCCGCCCGAGACCGGCGCATCGAGCGCGCTGCAGTTCATCACCTCCGCCAGCTTGTGCGCCTTGCGGGCGCTTTCCACATCGATGGTGGAGCAGTCGATGACCAGCGTGCCCTCAGGCAAAAGCGTCGTCAGATCGCTCCAGACCGCCGTGACATGCTGGCCTTTCGGCAGCATGGTGATGACGCATTCGGCATCGCTGACGGCTTCCGAAAGTGCGCCGGCGGCCTTGATACCGGCTGCTGTTGCGGCCTTTACGGAAGCCTCCGACAAATCGAAGCCGCGAACCTCGTGGCCCGCCTTCACCAGATTGGCGGCCATCGGTCCGCCCATATTTCCAAGGCCCACAAACGCGATCTTGGTCATCTTTCCCTCCCGTCTGTTCTTCTTCCTGCCGTTTGGTCGTTATCCCGAAACCCGCTTCCATTTTCGGGGCGCGGCCCGATCTATAGCCGATGGTCCGCAAACAGAACCGGATGCCGCACGGCGAGATATTTTTCGAGCTCCGCCTCGCCCACCTCTTCGAGCGTTAGAGGCCGCCATTTCGGGTTCCGGTCCTTGTCGATCACAGCCGCCCGAACCCCCTCGTAGAAGTCATGGTTGTGCAACAGTTCCGAAGCGACCGTGAACTCGCGCTCCAGGCATTCGACGAGGCTCGAGCTTCCACGCCCCAGGCGCAGCAGCCGCAAGGCCAGTTTCAGGCTCGTCGGCGAGCGTTTGGCGATCACTTCGCGGGTCTTCACCGCGAAAGCATCATCCTCCTTATTCAGAGCTTCGACAATCTCCTCAACGGTATCGAAACCAAAGCAGCGGCTGATCAAATCGCGATTGGCCTGAAGCTGGCTCTCGCCCGGCACGACCGCAAACCGATCCATCACCGCGCGGACCTGCTCGTCCGAAGCGCCACCCTTCAGTTCGCCGAGTGCTTCGACCAGCGCATCGAGCCGTTCGGACGGTACGCAAACATCGGCAAGATCGGCATAGATTGCGTCAGCCGCACCGATCATCTCGCCCGTCAGCCCCATCCACGTACCTGTTTCGCCCGGAGCGCGCGGCAGGAGCCAGGTGGCGCCGACATCCGGCACATAGCCGATGCCGGTTTCCGGCATGGCGAGTTTCGTCCGCTCGGTGACGATGCGATGCTTGCCGTGCGAGGCGACACCGACGCCACCGCCCATGACGATGCCGTCCATCAACGCGACATAGGGTTTGCCGTAATGGGAAATAGCGTAATTGAGCGGAAATTCCTCGCGCCAGAAACGCGTCATCTCAGCGTCCCTGGTCCTGCCCATCTCGTGGATGACGCGGATATCTCCACCGGCGCACAGGCCCCGCTCGCCCTCCCCCTTCAAAATTACGCAGGAAATGTCCGGATCGCCCGCAAACTGCTCCATTGCCGCCTTCATGGTCCGTACCATGGAAAGATTGAGGCTGTTCAACGCCTTCGGCCGGTTGAGCCGGATAATGGCGGCCGAGCCGATACGATTGAGCAGGATTTCATCGGTGTGGTTTGCGGTATCGGGCATGCTGCTTCCTTCTCCTTTGGGTGTTCGGCGCGGGAGATTTTCCCTTCTCCCCAGCGGGGAGAAGTGCCGAGCGAATGCGAGGCGATGAGGAAGCGCACGGCAGAACGCCCATTTCGAGACCGAGGACTTTGCCCCCTCATCCGGCCCTTTGGGCCACCTTCTCCCCGCGGGGGAGAAGGTAACATCGCACCGTCCAAACTCTCTACATTCGACATCCCACCCTACCTGTTATCCGCCAAAATCATCTCGGCCGCCTTTTCGGCGATCATGATCGTCGGCGAATTGGTGTTGCCGGAGGTTATATTGGGCATGATCGAGGCATCGGCGATACGCAATTTCCCAAGCGCCCGCATTTTCAGCCGTGGATCGACGACACTCTCCGGATCGGCGCCCATGCGGGCGGTGCCGACCGGATGGAAGATGGTCGTGCCGATATCGCCCGCGGCTCTTTCGAGATCGGCTTCCGTCTCGTAGCTCGGGCCAGGCTTGTATTCTTCCGGATGATAGCGCGCGAATGCGGGCTTGCGGACGATTTCCCGGGTTAGCCGGATCGACTTCACGGCAACGTGCCGGTCGGCCGGCGCGGAAAGATAATTCGGATGAATTGCCGGAGAAGCGGCAAAATCCGGGCTTTTCAGATGCACCGAACCGCGGCTTTCCGGGCGAAGGTTGCAGACGCTGGCAGTCATGGCCGGAAATGCATGCACCGGGTCGCCGAACTTGTCGAGCGAGACCGGCTGCACGTGATATTCGAGATCCGCCGTTTCCTTGTCCGGTCCGGACTTGGTGAAAATGCCAAGCTGGCTCGGCGCCATCGACATCGGCCCGGAGCGCTTGAATGCATATTCGAGGCCGATCGCGGCCTTGCCGACCAGGCTCGATGCCTTTTCGTTCAGCGTCGGAACGCCGGTCACCTTGTAGACCATGCGCAGCTGCAGGTGGTCCTGCAGGTTCTCGCCGACGCCCTTGACCTCCTTGACCACATCGACCCCCGCATTCTGCAGGATATCGCCGCGGCCGACGCCGGAAAGCTCGAGGATATGCGGCGTACCGATCGCGCCGGCGCTGAGCACGGTTTCTTTTGCCGCATAGGCCTTCTTGGTGACGCCGTCGTGCTGGAATTCGACGCCCTTGACCTCGCCGTTTTCGATGATCAGCCGCCGCACATGCGCCTTCGTCAGCACGGTGAGGTTCGAACGTTTCATCGCCGGACGCAGGAAGGCCTTGGACGCATTCCAGCGGATGCCGGAGCGCTGGTTGACATCGAAATAACTGGAGCCCTCGTTGTCGCCCCGGTTGAAATCCTCGACGATCGGGATGCCGGCCTCTTCCGCCGCCTTCTGGAAGGCATCGAGCACCGCCCAATGGAGACGCTGCTTTTCGATCCGCCACTCGCCGCCGGCACCGTGCATCTCATCGGCGCCTCGATAGAAATCCTGGCTCTTCTTGAAGATCGGCAGCACGTCGTCCCAGCCCCAGCCGGTGCAGCCCATCTGCCGCCACAGATCGTAGTCCCGCGCCTGGCCGCGCATGTAGATCATGCCGTTGATCGAGGAGCAGCCGCCGAGGATCTTTCCGCGCGGATAGGAGAGCGAGCGGCCGTTCAGCCCCTCTTCCTTCTCAGTCGTGAAGCACCAGTCGGTGCGCGGGTTGTTGATGCAGTAGAGATAGCCGACCGGAATATGCACCCAGTGGTAATTGTCGTTGCCGCCCGCTTCCAGGATCAGGACGCGATTTGCCGGGTCCTTCGACAACCGGTTGGCGAGGACGCATCCGGCGCTGCCGGCGCCGATGACAATGTAATCGTAATTTTCCATTGCTTGTGACCGTTCAGCGCCGATGCTCGAAGCCGAGCTTGCGGCCGAGGCGGGAGGCATAGAATTCGCCGATAAGGCCCCGCCGGAACAGGAGGACGCAGACCATGAAGACGACACCGGTGATGATCGTTACCGGGAAATCCGAGGTCGCCAGATAGTTCTGCAGGGTGACCACCAGACCGGCGCCGAAGATCGGCCCGATCAGCGTGCCGATGCCGCCGAGCAGCGTCATCAGGATGACTTCTCCGGACATCTGCCAGGCGACGTCGGTGAGCGTCGCGAACTGGAAGACCAGCGCCTTGACGCCGCCGGCAAGGCCCGCCAGCGCCGCGGACATCACGAAGGCGCCGAGCTTGTAGCGTGCGACGGAATAACCAAGCGAGGTGGCCCGCGCCTCGTTCTCGCGGATCGACTTCAGGATCATCCCGAAGGGCGAGTTGATGAAGCGCCAGATCACCACCATGCCGATCAGGAACACCGCCAGCACGAAGTAATACATATTGGTCGACTGGCTGAGGTCGATGAAGCCGAAGAGATGCCCGCGCGGCACCGACTGGATGCCGTCCTCGCCTTTGGTAAATTCCGCCTGCAGGCAGAAGAAGAAGAACATCTGAGACAGCGCAAGCGTGATCATCGCGAAATAGATGCCCTGCCGGCGGATTGCCACGTAACCCATGACGAGGCCGAGCAATGCTGCGCCGACGACGCCGGTCAGGACGCCGAGCTCGGGCGGGAAACCCCATTCCTTCACCACATGGGCGGTGAAATAGGCAGCCCCCCCGAAGAACGTCGCGTGGCCGAAGGAGAGCAGCCCGGTATAACCGAGCAGCAGGTTGAAGGCACAGGCAAACAGGGCGAAGCAGAGCAGCTTCATCAGGAAGATCGGGTAGAAGAACAGCGGCGCGAGAAGGAGCAGGATCAATCCCGTGGTGAGGAAGATCGCGTAGGTCATCGACGCGGTGGCCGACCGTTCGGCGCGCGGTTTGGCTGCGGTATGGGTCATGTCGCTCATCTTACGCATCCCGTCCGAAGAGGCCGGCGGGCCTCAGCAGAAGCACGATCGCCATGATCACGAAGATCACGATATTCGAGGCTTCCGGGTAAAATACCTTGGTGAGGCCCTCGGCGATGCCGAGCATGTAGCCTGTGACGATCGCGCCCATGATCGAACCCATGCCGCCGACCACGACCACCGCGAAAACGACGATGATGATGTTCGAACCCATCAGCGGCGAGACCTGGTAGATGGGGGCCGCGAGCACGCCGGCGAAGGCCGCGAGCCCCGCCCCGATCCCGTAGGTCAGCGTCAGGAGCACCGGCACGTTGACGCCGAAGGCCTGTACGAGAACCGGGTTTTCCGTCGCCGCGCGCAGGTAGGAACCGAGCTTGGTCTTCTCGATCAGCAGCCATGTGCCGATACAGGCGACAAGCGATACCACGACGACCCAGCCCCGATAGATCGGCAGGAACATGAAGCCGAGATTCGTGCCGCCGGCAAGCTGCGCCGGTACCGCGTAGGGCTGGCCGGATGAACCGTAGAGATAACGGAAGGTGCCCTCTATCGTCAGCGCCAGGCCGAAGGTGAACAGCAGGCCGTAGAGCGGATCGAGATTGTAGAGCCTCGACAGCATGGTGCGTTCGATGAATGCGCCGAACAGGCCGACGACGATCGGCGCGAGGATCAGCGCGAACCAGTAGTTGATGCCGAAATACTGCAGCATCAGCATCGCCGCAAAAGCGCCGAGCATATATTGCGCGCCGTGGGCGAAATTGATGACCCGCAACAGCCCGAAGATGACGGCGAGGCCGAGGCTCAGCATCGCGTAGAAGGAGCCGTTGATCAGCCCGATCAGGAGCTGCCCGAGAAATGCCTGGAGCGGGATTCCGAAGATCATCGTCATGGGGCGAGGCTCCTCCTGACCAATGTCGTCGCGATTTGAGGAAGACGGCGCGGCGTGCCAATCTCCCCCCTTGTGGGGGAGATGCCCGGCAGGGCAGAGGGGGGTGGCGCCACACCCTCTTCAGTCGAACTTGCCGTACTACCCCCCTCTGTCACCTCCGGTGACATCTCCCCCACAAGGGGGGAGATCGGGAGCCTGCCGCACCGCCCATATTCCATATCCAAATGCCGAGGTTTCCTGAGAGCGATCACCATCCCTACACCCCCAGCACTTTATGCAGCATGTCCATCTTGCCCGGCAGTTCGCCGACCGGGAAATCCGCGACCATCTTGCCATGCTCCATCAAGTAGAAGCGATCGGCGATGCGGCTTGCGAAGCGGAAATTCTGCTCCACCAGGAGCACCGTCATGCCGCGCTCCTTGAGTTTCTTCAAAACCTCGCCGATCCTCTGCACGATGACCGGGGCAAGTCCTTCGGTCGGCTCGTCCAGGATCAGCAACTTCACGCCCGTGCGCAGGATGCGGGCGATCGCCAGCATCTGTTGCTCGCCGCCGGAGAGTTTCGTGCCGGGGCTGGCGCGGCGTTCTTTCAGGTTCGGGAAAAGTTCGTAGATCTCGTCGAGCGACATGCCGCCCTCCGCCACCACCGGCGGCAGCATCAGGTTTTCCTCGACGGTCAGCGTCGAGAAGATCCCGCGCTCTTCCGGCACGAAGCCAATACCGGCATGTGCGGTCTTGTGCAGGGGCACGCCGAGCATGTCCTTGCCAGCGAAGCGGATTTCGCCCTTCCGCTCGCGGATGATGCCGACGATGGTGCGCAGCGTTGTGGTCTTGCCGACGCCGTTGCGGCCGAGAATGGTGATCGTCTCGCCCTCGCCCACGGTCATGTCAACGCCGTGCAGCACATGGCTTTCGCCATACCAGGCATTGAGGTTGGAAACTTGCAGCAGAGGGGTCATGCGTCCTCCGAACCCATATAGGCGAGCCGCACGCGTTCGTCCTGGCTGACCGTGGCATAGTCGCCTTCGGCGAGGATTTCGCCGCGCTGGAGCACGGTGACGTGGTGGCAGATGTCGGCGACGACGGAAAGGTTGTGCTCCACCATCAACACGGCCCGGGTCTTGGCGACTTCGCGGATGATGTTGGAAACGGTGCCGATATCCTCCTGCCCCATGCCGGCCATCGGCTCGTCGAGCAGCAGGACCTTCGGATCGAGCGCCAGCGTCGTGGCGATCTCCAGCACACGCTTGCGGCCGTAGGAAAGATCGGCGGCCAGCGAGTTACGCTCCCGCTTGAGGCCGACTGCCTCGATCAGCTCGTCGGCGCGGGCGTTCAGGCGATCGAGCGAGGACATCGGCAGCCAGAACTGCGTTGCGAGACTGTTCGGCCGCTGCAGCGCGACGCGGACATTGTCGAGCACGGTCAGATGCGGGAAGACCGCGGAGATCTGGAACGAGCGCACCAGCCCCATGCGCGCCACCTTGTCCGGCGCGGTCCTGGTGATATCCGTGCCGAGCAGGGTGATCGAGCCGGATGTCGGCTGCAGGAACTTGGTGAGCAGGTTGAAGACGGTCGTTTTCCCCGCCCCGTTCGGGCCGATCAGGGCGTGGACGCGCGCATGTTCGACGTCGAGATCGACATTCTTCACCGCCGCGAAGGCGCCGAAGTGTTTCGTGAGGCCGCGGGCGGAAAGCACCACCCGCGGCTCCTCATGCGTTGCTGTCGCGGAAACCGCCATTACTTCACCAGCTCGCAGCCGCTCTTTGCAGGATCCATGTAGGCTTCCTTGCCGGGAATGGTAGCGAGAACATTGAAGTAATCCCACGGCTCCTTGCTGTCGGCCGGCTTCTTGACCTGCAGCAGGTACATGTCATGGATCATGCGGCCGTTCTTGGCGACCGTGCCGTTGCGCGCGAAGAAATCGTCGACCGGCATTTCATGCAGCGCCTTGGAGACGGCGTCCGCGTCGTCCGTTCCGGCCTTCTGGATCGCCTTCAGATATTGCGTCACCGCCGAATAGGTTCCGCTATGGACCATGTTCGGCATCTTCTTGGTGCGGGCGAAGAACTTCTTGGCGAATTCGCGGCTCTTGTCGTCGAGGTTCCAGTAATAACCTTCCGTCAGCGTCAAGCCTTGAGCAGCTTCAAGGCCCAGACCATGCACTTCGGCAAGCGTGAAGAGCAGGGCCGCGAGGTTCTGGCCGCCGGCAGTAATGCCGAATTCGGCCGCCTGCTTGATGGCGTTTGCCGTGTCGAGACCGGCATTGGCAAGCCCGATGACCTTGGCGCCGGAAGATTGCGCCTGCAGGAGGAACGAGGAGAAGTCGGTGCTCGCCAGCGGATGGCGGACCGCGCCGACAACCTTGCCGCCGCTCGACTTAACGAAATCGCTGGTCTGCTGCTCCAGCGAGTAACCGAAGGCGTAGTCGGCGGTCAGGAAGAACCAGGTGTCGCCGCCTTGCTTCACGAGCGCTCCGCCGGTGCCGACGGCGAGAGCGTGGGTGTCATAGGCCCAATGGAAGCCATAGGGGCTGCAGGCCTTGCCCGTAAGATCGGTGGTCGCCGCGCCGGTGACCATATTGATCCTTTTCTTTTCCTTACCAATCGCCTGCACGGCGAGCGCAACCGACGAAGTGGTCAGCTCCATGATCGCATCGACCTGCTGGGTATCGTACCACTGGCGGGCAATGTTGGAGGCAATGTCAGGCTTGTTCTGGTGGTCGGCGTCGACGATCTCGACCGGCACGCCGAGCACCTTGCCGCCGAAATCCTCCACCGCCATCTTCGCGGCTTCGACCGACGACTTGCCGCCGAAATCCGCATAGACGCCCGATTGGTCGTTCAGGACGCCGATCTTGACCTTGCCGTCCGATGGGCTCTGCGCAAAGGCCGCGCCGCTTGCCAGAAGAACCGCCAGGGACGTCAGAATTGTCTTTCGCATGATTTCTCCTCCCAGAGATGCCAGAGTGCGAGTCTGTTCAAAATTGGTGAGCCACTCTCCTCAAAGCGACCATTCCCAACCTCATGCTTTAGTAAAACCGCCATTGACGCAAGCTGGAACATCAAATTAATTGCAAACAGCATCTGTGCATTTTTGAACAGATGCTTGGGGGGATCATGACCGGAAATCCGAACTTCACCTGGGACGACCTGCAATATTTCCTGGCGGTGGCCCGCACCGGCCAGCTCTCGACGGCTGCCCGGCAGTTGCGCACCAGCCACGCCACCGTTTCGCGCCGCATCGACCGGCTGGAGTTTTCGCTCAAGGTAAAACTCTTCGAACGCAATCCGCGCGGCTATGTTCTGACCGCGCTCGGCCAGCGCTTCATAGAGGCGGCGGAACGGATCGAGGCGGAGGCGGATCGACTTGCCGCAGACATAACCTCCGGGACGACCGCCCAGCGGGGCGTGGTGCGCCTGAGCGCGCCGGAAGGATTTGCGAACTTCTTCTTTGCCGACAAGATCCGCGATTTCTGCGACAGCCATCCGAACATTTCGCTCGAACTGGTGACGATCCAGCAGATCATGTCGCTGTCGCGCAAGGAAGCCGACATCGCCGTGTCGCTCGATCCTCCCAAGGAAGGCCCCTATCTCACCGAAAAGCTGACCGACTATAACCTGAACGTCTACGGGTCGAAATCCTACCTCGCCAAGGCCGCTCCAATCCGCAGCCGGGAGGATCTGCTCGAGCATCCCTTCATCGGTTATATCGAGGATATGATCTTCGTTCCCGGCCTGGATTACCTCGGCGACGTGCATCCGGGCATCAAGGCGCGGTTCCAGAGTTCAAGCATCTTCGCCCAGATGACGGCCACTTTGAACGGGCTCGGGCTCTGCGTGCTGCCGCATTTCATCACCCGCACGCAGCCGGATCTGCAGATCGTCCTGCCGGACGAGGTGGAACTGCGGCGCAACTATTGGCTCGTCTGCCATCGGGACCTGAGCCACATACCGCGGGTGCGCATGGTGACGGACTACATCTTCGACGCCGTCAAGCACAATCAAAACGCCTTCCTCCGGGGATTCCAAGCCCCGGAGGAAGGCGGGCGACATTATTCGGCAGCCATGGGCAGGGGTGTTTCACGGCTTTCGAACAGGTCGCCTTGATTTGCCGGCTGGAGGTCATCATCGCTCTTCTTCTTACGTTCGCGACCAAAGAAGAGCGCATAGCCGGCGGGGAGGACGAGGATGGTGAGCACGGTGGCCACGAGAATGCCGCCCATCATTGCATAGGCGAGCGGTCCCCAGAACAGGCCGCGCGAGATCGGGATCAGCGCAAGCACCGCAGTCAATGCCGTCAGCGTGATCGGTCGGAAACGGCGGACGGCGGCGCCGACGATCGCTTCCATCCGGTCCATGCCGGCGGCGATATCCTGATCGATCTGGTCGACGAGAATGATCGAGTTGCGGATGATGATGCCGAGCAGCGCGATCACTCCGAGGATGGCGACGAAGCCGAAGGGCGCGCCTGTGATCAACAACGCCATGGCGGCGCCGATGATGCCGAGCGGGCCGGTCGCCAGCACCAGCATGGCCTTGCCGAAATGCTGGAGCTGGACCATCAGCAGGAGCAGGATGACAAGCAGCATGATCGGCGCCTTGGCGGCGATCGACGCCTGGCTTTCGGCAGAATCTTCAGCCCCGCCCTGGATCTCGATCTTGTAGCCCGCCGGCAGGCTGGCCCGCAGATCGGCCATGCTGTTGTAGAGGTTGAGCGAAACCTGGGTGGGCTCGATGCCATCCGGCAGCGTCGCCTTGACGGTGATCGTCGGCAGGCGGTCGCGGCGCCACTCGATGCCTTGTTCGAGCACGGGCACGACCTTGGCCACCTGCGAGACCGGCACGAAGCCGCCGAAATCGGTCGGCACATAGACCGACTGCACGGCCGAAAGCAGATTGCGGGTCGCTTCCGGTTCACGCACGACGATGGACACCGTTTCCTCGCCGTCTCGGAAGTCGCTGATCGGCGCGCCTGAGGCGGAGGCCTGCAGCATCTGGCGAACGCGCTGCGAGGTAACGCCGAGGGCGCGGGCGCGATCCTGGTCGACGACCAGTTTCATCGCGGGCACCGGCTCCAGCCAGTCGTCGTGGATGGCGCCGAACAGCGGCTGCTGCCGGTAGCGTTCCTTGACGAGATCGGCGATACGGCGGACCTCGGCCTTGTCGGGACCGACCACGCGCATCTGCACGGGCCAGCCGGTCGGCGGACCGAGGAAGAGACGGTCGACCTTGCCGCGCACGGTCGGGAAATCCTTCGCGAGGATGTCCCTCAGCTTGACGATCAGCCGCTCACGCTCTTCGACACCCTTCGACATGATCAGGAGCTGCGCATAGTTCGGGTTGCGGAGCTGCTGGTCGAGCGGCAGGAAGAAGCGCGGGGCTCCTTCGCCGATGAAAGTAGCAACGAAGGTCTTGTCCTCATCGGGCAGGATCTTGTTTTCCAGCGCCTTGGCCTGGCGCTCCACCTCTTCGATCGCCGTGCCTTCCGGCAGCCACATGTCGACCAGGATTTCCGGCCGCGACGACTGCGGGAAGAAGCTCTGCGGGATGAACTGGAAAGACCAGAGGCTGCCGGCGAAGACACCGATCGTCAGAAGGAGAACGATGATCCGGTGCCGGACGGCCCAGCCGACCGTCGAGCGGAGCCGCCGGTAGAAACGCGTGTCATAGACATCATGATGGGTGCCGGCATGCGCCCGCTGTTTCAGGATCATGTAGCCGAGCCAGGGCGTGAAATAGACCGCCACGAACCAGGATACGACGAGCGCGATACCGACCACGAAGAACAGCGAACGGACATATTCGCCGGCGGTCGACTCGGCAAAACCGACCGGAATGAAGCCGGCGGTGGTGATCAGCGTGCCGGTGAGCATCGGGAAGGCGGTGGAGGAATAGGCGAAGCTTGCGGCGTCGATGCGGTGCAGCCCCTCCTCCAGCTTGCGCTCCATCATCTCGACCACGATCATCGCGTCGTCGACGAGGAGCCCGAGCGCGATGATCAGCGCGCCGAGCGAGATGCGCTGCAGCTCGATGCCCAGGTAGTACATGATCGCAAGCGTGGCCGCGAGCACGAGCGGGATGGCGATCGCGATCACGATTCCCGAGCGCCAGCCGATCGAGATCAGCGAGACGACGAGCACGATCGCCAACGCCTCGAGGAGCGCCTGGGTGAACTCGCCGACCGCCTCCGTCACGACTTCCGGCTGGTTGGAGATCTGCTCGACCGAAACGCCGACCGGCAGGGTCTGTTCGAAGCGGTGATAGGCGGCTTCAAGCTCGTGGCCGACATCGGTGACCTTGAAGCCCTTGGCCATCACGACGCCAAGCTGGACGCTGTCCTTTCCGTTGAAGCGGAACTTGCGCTGGAAGGGATCTTCGAGACCTTCCTTGACGGTGGCGATATCGCCGATCCGGATCACCTGATCGCCGGCGCGCAACCGCAATTCGCGAATGTCTTCCGGCGTCGTAACACCGCCTTCGACAGAAATCCGCACGGAATGGTCGGCGGTCTCCACACTGCCGGAAGGATCGACATCATTCTGGCCGGAAAGCGCGTCGCGGATGTTGAGAACGGTCAGACCGCGCTCGGCAAGAGCTTTGGACGAGACGTCGATGAAGATCTTCTGCGGCTGATCGCCGAGGATGACGGCCTTTTCCACGCCGGGCGTCGCAAGCAGTATGTCACGCGCCTGGATCGCGAACTGCTTGAGCTCGGGAAAGCTGTAGCCTTCGCCGGTGATCGCGTGCAGCGTGATGAATGTATCGCCGAACTCGTCGTTGAAATAGGGGCCGAGCAGGCCGGACGGCAGTTCCTGCCGGATATCGCCGATCTTCTTGCGCACCTGATAAAAGGCGTCGGCGACTTCCTCGCCATCAGTATCGCCGTTGATCTGGACGGTGGTGATCGCGAAGCCGGCGCGGGTATAGGAGCGCACGAAATCGAGATGCGGCGTCTCCTGCAGCTTGCGCTCGATCTTGTTGACCACCTGGTTCTGCATCTCGTCGATCGAGGCGCCGGGCCAGACGCTTTGAACTACCATGACGCGGAAGGTGAAATCCGGGTCTTCCTTCTGGCCCATGTTCATGATGCCGAGCGCGCCCATGACGATGATGAGGCCAAACAGGAAGCGCGCGATGCTTGGATGGGCGATTGCCCAGCGCGACAGGTTGAATGAGGCTTTTTCCGAGGGATCGGCCTGATGCGAGGAGTTCATGGTCGTGGTCCTTGAAACCGGAAATCAGGGCGCAATCGAAGCGGTGCTGATGCTGCTGACGGAGCCGAAGCGGGACGCAACGGTTTCGGGCAGCTTCACCTTCATATCTTCCTGCATGAACTGGGTACCGGCCGAAACGACGAGATCGCCTTTTTCGAGCCCCTGCAGGACACGTACGCCGTCATCGGAGAAATCGGCGACGGTAACGGCGCGGGAACTGACGGTCCCCTTCTCGCGATCGACGATCCAGACCACCGGATGACCCTCTTTCTTGCCGAGCGCCGCAAGCGGAATGGACCAGGTCTGCACCGCGTTGTCTTCGGCGGCTTCGATCGTGGCAGTCATTCCGAGAAGCACGCGCGGGTCTTCCGGCAGGCTTACGCGGACCGCGAAGGTGCGCGACTGCGCATCGGCGCTGCCGGCCACCTCGCGGACCTTGCCGTCGAGCACGAGATCGGCGGCGGACCAGAAGCGGACCTTGACCGTCTTGCCGGGCTTGAACTGACCAACCTCTACTTCCGGAACGGCAACCTGCACTTCCTTGCCGCCATCGACGGCAACGGCCATGACCGGCGTGCCGATGCTGACGACCTGGCCTATATCGGCGCTGACCGTCGTGACGATGCCGTTCTGGTCGGACTTGAGCTCGGTATAAGCCACCTGGTTGCGCGCCTGATCGAGGGCGGATTGAGCGGATTGGCGGGCGGAAACGGCCTGGTCCCGGGCAAGCGCCGCCTGCTCCAGTTCCGATTGCGAGGTGATATTCTTCGAGTGAAGCGAGTCGGCGCGGCGATAGGCAAGTTCGGAGATTTCCACCTGCTTCTGTGCGGAGGCCAGATCTGCTTCGGCGCGACGAACCGCCAATTCGTAGTCCACGTTATCCAGCCGCGCCAGGACTTCGCCATGGCTGACGCGGTCGCCGACATCTACAAGCCGCTCGGTGACCTTTCCGGCAACGCGGAAGCCGAGATTCATTTCCGTGCGCGCCTTGACGGAGCCGGAATATTCAAGCCGCCGCCCCTGATCGGGAGCGGCAATTTCAGCCACCTTCACGGGGCGCACCACTTCCGGCGCTTCGGCTTTCTTCTCTTCCGAGCAGGCGGTGAGGACGGCGAGCGCTGCAGCAAGCGCCAGAGCCTTGGAGAAAAAAGACACGTGATTTCTGGGCGTCACGACAAACATGGTCCGCACTCCTAATAGCGGGTAACGAAAAAGGCGCGTCCGGCGCCGATCACTTCAATGCATGCAAAACGAATTCCACGATATCGGCAGGGGTACTGTGCCGGTTCTCGACCAGACACTCGGCAACGATCTGCGGATGGCAGAGCACAACCATGCTGGAGCAGCAGCATTCCGCCGCCACGTCCGGATTCTGCTCGCGGAATTCGCCAGTCTCGATACCTTCGCGGATGAGGCCGGCGACGATGACGCGCATCTTCTCGATGTGGTCCTGCACGGCCCCCCACTGCTCCTCGATGGCGATCACCACCATCTCGTGCACCTTGTTCTCATGGAGAAACGTTTCGACCGTGATGCGGTGCTGCTGCAGGAAATGGTCGCGGATCCGTTCTGTCGCGCTTACCGGGCGCCTTGCGTTTTCAAGCGCGACGGCCTGGCTTGCTTCCAGCATGCGCCGGGCGAGCGCCTGGTGGATGTCCGCCTTCGAGGAGAAGAAACGGTAGATGTTGGCCGGCGACATGCCGAGATCGCGGGCGATATCGGCGACATTGGTCTTTGTGTAGCCGTAGTGCTTGAAGAGACGCTCTGCCGCATCGAGGATGCGGGTGACGTTCTCCTGCTTCGTTGTCTCCAGGGTCTGCTCCATGGAATCCATCTTGCTGGCGGCCTTCTGTTTACGACTGACGAATTTCATATTTCGTCAGTCGTAAACTCATCACATGTGTTTGTCAACGCCGACTCCGCCGAAAGGGGCGAATCGTGTTAAGGTCGCACCGTGGCGGGAACCATTCCGGGCGTTGCACGTTACGCTACGTCGCGCCGCGCGATCCGCCGGCGCTGGGGACGATTAATGAGTATGACGCAAAGTTACGACGTCTCGTTGCTTGATGAGGAGCGCTATAGACTTCTCGTGGACGCAATTACCGATTATGCGATCTTTATGCTGGATGCGGACGGCCGGATCGTGAGCTGGAACCCGGGAGCGCAACGCTTTAAAGGCTACGAAGCCTGGGAAGTGCTTGGAAAGCATTTTTCACACTTTTACACCCCCGAAGACCGCCTAGCCCGTCTGCCGGAAAAGGCCTTGCGGACGGCGGCGAGCGAAGGCCGCTTCGAAAGCGAGGGCTGGCGGGTGCGAAAGGACGGCAACCGCTTCTGGGCTCATGTCATCATCGATCCGATATGGAGCAGATCGGGCGAACTTCTGGGTTTCGCCAAGGTAACCCGCGATCTAACGGAGCGGAAACAGGCCGAACTCGAGCTCAGGCGGAGCGAGCGGCAATTCCAGATTCTCGTTCAGGGCATCTCCGACTACGCGCTCTACATGCTCGATCCCGACGGCTACGTCAGCAGCTGGAACGTCGGCGCTGAACGCATCAAGGGCTACCAGGCCGAGGAAATCGTCGGAAAACACTTCTCTCAATTTTATACGGAGGAAGACCGCGAACGCGGCGAGCCGCAGCGCAGCCTCGATATGGTCAGGAAAGAAGGGCGGACCGAGAGGGAGGGCCTGCGGCAGCGCAAGGACGGTACCCGGTTCTGGGCTCATGTGATCATCGATGCGATCCACGACGACAACGGCGAGCTTATCGGTTTTGCCAAGATCACCCGCGACATCACCGAAAAGATCGAGGCGCAGAAGGAACTTGCAAAGGCCCGGGAAGAGCTCTTTCAAGCCCAGAAGATGGAGGCGATCGGCCAGCTCACCGGCGGCGTCGCCCATGATTTCAACAATCTCCTGATGGCAGTCCTCGGCAGCCTTGAAATTCTGAAGAAGCGATTGCCTCAGGACCCTTCGATCACGCCGTTGCTCGACAACGCCATCCAGGGCGCCGAGCGGGGTGCCGCGCTGACGCAGCGCATGCTGGCCTTCTCCCGCCGCCAGCAACTCAACATGCAGACGGTCGATGCCCCCGCGCTGATCGGCAACATGATGGACTTCGTTCAGCGGTCGCTTGGCGCCGAGGTGCGCATCGAAACGCGATTTTCAGGCAATGTGGCTCCGGTCGTCACGGATCCTGTGCAGCTCGAAACGGCCCTCCTCAATCTTGTCGTCAATGCCCGCGATGCCATGCCCGGCGGCGGCCTGATTACGATTGCTGCCGAAGACTATGTCGCGGACGAACATCACAAGCAGCTGAAGCCCGGCCACTATGTCCGGCTGTCCGTGGCCGATACCGGGGAAGGCATGGACAGCGAGACGATCTCACGGGCCGCCATACCGTTCTTCACCACCAAGGGTGTCGGCAAAGGTACCGGTCTCGGGCTCTCCATGGTGCAGGGCCTGACCGAACAATCCGGCGGCAAGCTGTTGATCGAGAGCAAAAAGGGGCACGGGACGACCGTTTCGCTGCTCCTCCCCGTCGCCGATGTCAACGACTGCCCTCCACCTTCTGAGACGGCGATGTCCGCGCTTGTCGACCCTCCCAAAGGCAATCTGACCATCCTGGCTGTCGATGACGACGCTCTCGTGCTGATGAACACGACGCTGATGCTGGAGGACCTCGGTCACACCGTGATCGAAGCCTACAGCGGCGTCGACGCGCTCCGGGAGCTGAAAAGCGGCGCTCACAAAGTCGACCTTGTCATCACGGATCATTCGATGCCGCGCATGACCGGTTCGGAACTTGCAGCCGCCATCCGCGAGGAATGGCCGGGGCTTCCGGTCGTCCTGGCAACCGGTTACGCCGAACTGCCTTCGGGCGGCGACAACCGTCTGCCAAGGCTGCCGAAGCCATTCTCGCAGAACCAGCTTCAGGAAACCATCGCCTCGGTATTGGCGGGCGCAGCCTGAACCAATTCGCTACGACAAACGTTGTTTGGCCGGACCTTGACAGGAACGGAGAGCGATCAATGGTTTTCAAACATCAGCATTTTCACGAGACACCGCCGGAAGTCGAAGCGGAATTTCCGCCGAGCGCCACCCTGGAAGGCGCCGTTTCCGATGCGCTCGCATCCGCCGGCGGCATAGACGCCTCCGACGTGACTGTGACGGCCCATGGTGCAACCGTCACGCTGGCAGGCACTGTCCTGCAGGAACGCGAGATCGCCCGAGCCGGGGAAGTCGCACGCGGCGTCGCTGGCGTCACAGACGTCCGAAACGAGATCAGCGCCAAGGGCCTTGCGGGCTTTTGAAGCGATCACGGCGAAGGCCCGAAGGCAAGACCTTCGGGCCTTCGAGCACTCCAGGCCATTCGTCAGCGCGGCAGCGCGTAGGCGATGACGTAGTCGCCCGGTTTGGTGCCGACCGAGCCGTGGCCGCCGGCCACCATCACCACGAATTGACGGCCGTCGTCGACCGCATAGGTCATCGGCGTGGCCTGCCCACCGGCGGGCAGCCGCGCCTTCCAGAGTTCCTCGCCGGTGGTGAGGTTATAGGCCCGCAAATAGTTGTCGACGGCCGCCCCGAGGAATGCCAGGCCGCCCTTGGTGATCATCGGACCGCCGATGCCGGGCACCCCGACCTTGAAAGGCAGAGGCAGCGGCGTCATATCGTAGACGGTGCCGTTGCGGCGCTTGTAGGCGATCTCGCCTGTCCGCAGATCGGCAGCGGCGACATAACCCCAGGGCGGCGCCTGGCAGGGGATCTGCAAGGGGCCGAGGAAAGGTCCCATATACACGCCGTAGGGTGCCCCCTCATTGCGGTTAAGGCCTTGTTCGCTGCCCTTCTGATCCTGCTCCTTCGGCGGGATCTCGGAGCGCGGCACCAGGCGCGAAGTGAAGGCGAGATAGGTGGGCATGCCGAACATCACCTGCCGTTCCGGGTCGATCGCGACGCTGCCCCAGTTGAAGGTGCCGAAATTGCCGGGATAGACGATTGTGCCCCTGAGGGACGGCGGCGTGTAACGGCCCTGGTAGTTGTACTGGTGATAGCGGATACGGCACACCATCTGGTCAAACATGGTGACGCCCCACATGTCCTTTTCCTCAAGCGGCTCCGGCTTGAAGGTCAAGGCGGATGTCGGCTGCGTCGGAGCGGTGAAATCCTCAGGGATCGCCCCTCCCGGCGCCGGTTCTTCCGTCACCGGAATGATCGGCTCGCCGGTGCGCCGATCGAGCACGTAGATATCGCCCTGCTTGGTCGGTCCGACCAGCGCCGGTACGACGCTGTTGTCCGGCTTGGTGATGTTGAGAAGCACCGGCTGGGCGGGAACGTCCATGTCCCAGAGGTCGTGATGCACCGTCTGGCGCACCCAGCGGTCCGCACCGGTATTGAGGTCGAGCGCCACGATGGAGGATGAATATTTTTCGACGCTTTCGCTGCGGCCCATGCCCAGCTGGTCGGGAACCTGGTTGCCGAGCGGGATATAGACGAGCCCCAGTTCTTCATCGACGCTGAAGACGGACCAGCTGTTCGGCGAATTCGTCGTGTAGGTCTGGCCGGGCTGAAGCGGCTGCGTCTGCCCCGGATTGCCCGAATCCCAGTTCCAGATCAGTTGTCCCGTATTGACGTCGAAGGCCCGGATGACGCCCGACTGCGACTGAGTGGAATAGTTGTCGTTGACCGCCCCGCCGATGATGATCTTGTTGCCGGCGATCGCGGGTGGCGACGTGGAATAATAATAGCCGGCCGGATTGTATTTCATGCCGGCCTCGAGACGCAGCGTGCCGTTGTCGGCGAAGGATGGGCAGACCTGGCCGTTTGCCGCATCGAGCGCAATCAGGCGTGCATCCGAAGTCGGCAGATAGACGCGTTCCGCGCAGGGCGTTCCGGCCGCCGCTGCCGGATCCTTGTAATAGGACACGCCCCGGCAGGTCTGGTGCTGCCTGTCCGGATTGAGGCCGGCATTGGGATCATATTTCCATTTCTGCTGGCCGGTGGTGGCGTCCAGGGCGATCGCCCAGTTGTGCGGCGTGCACAGATAGAGGGAGTTGCCGACTTTGAGCGGCGTCACCTGATAGGTCGTCTCGCCCACATCCTCCGGAAGCTTGACGTCGCCGGTCTGGTAGCGCCAGACCTCCGTGAGGTTGGCAACATTGTCCAGGTTGATCTGGTCGAGAGGCGAATAACGCTGGCCGAAAGGCGTGCGTCCATACTGATGCCATTCGCCGGGGGGTACGTTTCCGCCCATGGCGGGCGCCGCCGCCACCGACTGTGTCGGCAATTCGCCGGTTTTGCTGAGCGGATCCATAAACATCGAGAGGACGGCGACCGCAATGGCAATCGCCAGCGAGATCGCAAGCGGCGTGGCACTTGCGCCATAACGTGCGCCGGTAGGGCTGAGAAAGCCAAGCGGCTGCCGGATCGGGGGCGTGAGCAGCCAAAGGCCCAAAAGAATGATGACACCTCCGCGCGGTCCAAGCTGCCACCAGTCGAAGCCGACCTCCCAGATCGCCCAGACGAGCGACGCCAGCACGAGGACCGCATAGACCCTGAGCGCCACGGACTTCCTGAGGAAAAGAAGAATTGCAGTCAGCACGAAACCCAGACCGCAGATAAGATAATAGGCGCTTCCGCCGAGCAGCACCAACTGGCCGCCGCCGACGGCCAGCGCGATCCCGATCAACGTAAAGAGGATCGCGGTGATCTTGATGGCCATTTTGAAAAACCCTGTCCGCAAAAAAGATATGAAGCCGCGTGGGAACAATCCGCGCTCTGCGCCTTTAACCCGAGCTTGGCGGAAAGGTTCCAGCACGACCGGACATTCCCCCGCTCGATTTTCCGGAACCTGCGGCAGTCGAGCTGGTTCTGCCACATCAAGGAGTTCCGGCATGCTGACCTCCCGCAAAGGCCCCGCTTTCGAAACGACGGGCGCAGACGGAGACCACATTTCCGACGTCAGGAACGACGCGGAAAATTGCACCCGTTGCGATCTTTATAAAAACGCCACCCATCTCGTCTTCGGTGAAGGGCCCGGACGGGCAAGGATCCTGTTCGTGGGCGAACAGCCGGGGGACAGGGAAGACCTAGCGGGCAAACCCTTCGTGGGGCCGGCCGGCAGGCTGCTGGACCGCTGCCTCGACGAAGCGGGCGTCGACCGCGACCTCTGCTACGTCACCAACGCCGTCAAGCATTTCAAGTTCGCCGCCCGCGGCAAGCGCCGCATCCACGCAAAGCCGAATGCCGGCGAAGTGCAGGCCTGTGCCTGGTGGCTGGCGGCCGAACTGCGGCTGGTGAAGCCGAAACTTGCCGTGGCGCTGGGCGCGACGGCGCTCTATTCCTTACTGGGACGGCAGGCCAAGGTCACCCGCGACCGGGGAACCGTGTTGCGTTCGCCAGACGGGCTGCCGGTCCTCGTCACCATCCATCCCTCGGCATTGCTGCGGACCATGGATCAGCCGGATGCGGAAATGAACAGGGCCCGGTTTGTTGAGGACCTGAGGAAGATCGCGGATTTTGTGGAGTAGGCATGGCATACGAACTTTATTACTGGGACGGCATTCCCGGCCGGGGCGAATTCGTGCGCCTCGCTCTCGAGGAAGCCGGCGCCAAATATCTCGACGTGGTGCGAACCAGCCACGGGATGTCCGCCATGATGGAATATCTGCGTGGTAAACACGGTTATCTCTGCACGCCCTTTGCTCCGCCGTTTCTCAAGGATGGCGACATCATCGTCTCCCATGTGGCCAACATCCTGCACTATCTCGGCCCGAAACTGAATCTGGTTCCGAAGGACGAGAAGTACCGGATCTTTGCGCACGGCCTGCAGCTCACGATCGCCGATTTCGTGATGGAAGCGCACGACACGCACCATCCGATCAGCACCGACGACTATTACGAAGACCAGAAGGACGAGGCCAAGGCGCGTACGGAGGCCTTCCTCAAAAACCGCGTGCCGAAGTTCATGGGTTACTTCGACCGGATCATCGAGGGCAATCCGGCAAGCGGCGGCTACGCGATCGGCGGTGCGCTAAGCTACGTGGATCTGTCGCTGTTTCATGTTTCGGAAGGGCTCGCCTATGCCTTCCCCCGCGCCATGAAGAACTTCGACAGCTCTTTTCCGCGTGTTGCCAGACTGCGCGACATGGTCCGCGATCGGCCAAACCTCAACGCCTATCTCAAGTCCGATCGTCGGCTCGCCTTCAACCAGTCCGGAATATTCCGGCATTATCCGGAATTGGACCAGGATCCGGGCCGAACCGGGATCAGATAAAAAGGAAAACCGGCGCGATCGTCGCAACGATGACGGCCACGGCAATCAACGTGAATTTCATGGATGATCCCCCCAAGGCGACTGGCCTCAACCGACAGCTCAGCTCGCATCCTCTCCCAGTTCCTGCAATATCTGATGCCTCGCGCGATTGAGCCGACTTTTCACCGTGCCGACGGCGCAGTCGCAGATTTCGGCAGCGGACTCGTAGCTTTCGCCGAGGATCGCCACGAGGGTCAGAACTTCGCGGTAGTGCGGCGGAAGCTTCTGCAGCGCCCGCTGCACCTCCTTTGCCCGCGCAGCGGTCTCCTGGGTCGCCGCCATGGCGGTGTCGCCGGAAACATTTTCCTCGACCCCCGGCGCCTCGCGGCCGAGCACCTTGACGCGGGTGTAGAACGTGTTGCGCATGATCGTGAACAGCCAGCTCTTCAGCTTGGTGCCCGGCTCGAATTTGTCGAGGTTGGCGAGCGCCTTGGCAAGCGTCTCCTGCACCAGATCGTCCGCATCGCTGGGGTTGCGGCAGAAAGTGCGGGCAAATGCGCGGAGGGCCGGGATGAGCCTGACTATGTCCGCACGTGCAGGATCACTATTCAACTGTGATTCAGACACCGTTGCCTACCTCTCCGAACTCGATGGGCTGGAATTTCGGTGGCAAACGCACGCCTTGCGTGTTTGGTTCCAGTAAGATGAATAGCTTGTTCATCTTGCTCGCGGAACAAACCGGCCCATACCCCTGTTGATAGGACTCTCACGGAGTTCTGATCGTGGCACCGCGTGCAAATTGGAAGGGTTATCTCAAGGTTGGCGAATTGAGTTGTCAGGTGGCGCTTTATACCGCCGCCTCCACGTCCGATCGCGTCAGCTTCCACATCATCAACCGGGCAACCGGCAACCGCGTCCACCGCCAGATGGTCGATGCCGATACCGGCAAGGCGGTGGAGAACGAAGACATCATCAAAGGCTACGAAATATCGAGCGGCGAATATGTCTTCCTTGAGCCGGACGAGGTGAAGGCGGCAGTGCCCGAGGCCGACAAGACGCTGGAGCTGGAAGCCTTCATCCCTTGTGACGGTGTCGACACCGCCTATCTCGACAGGCCCTATTATCTGGCGCCGGCCGACAAACCGTCGGCGGAGATCTTCGCCCTGATCCGCAAAGGACTTGAAGAAAAGAACGTCGCAGCCCTTGCCCGGACCGTATTGTTCCGGAGGCTCCGGACGCTGCTGATCAGGCCGGGCGAGCAGGGCCTGATCGCCAGCACGCTCAACTATGATTACGAGGTCCGGCCGGCCAAGGAGATCTTCTCGGACATCAAAAACTTCAAGATCGACGGCGAAATGCTCGATCTCGCCAGACACATCATCGACACCAAACGCGGCGAATTCGACCCCACCGAATTCGACGACCGCTATGAGACGGCCCTTGCCGAACTGATCCGCGCCAAGATCGAAGGCCGCAAGCTGAAGAAGAAGGCAAAAGCGGAACCGAAAAAAGTGTCGAGCCTGCTCGACGCCTTGCGTCAGAGTGCCGGCACACCCTCAGCAAGGAAGAAGGCCGCGCCCAAGAAGACCGCCGGTAAAACCGCATCTCGCAAGACCGCCGCTCCGCAGAAAAAGGCTAGCTGACCATGGCGTTGGAAACCTATAATCAGAAACGCAATTTCAAGGTCTCGCCGGAGCCTCAGGGGAAATTCTCCCGCACCCGCAAGGGCAAGACCACCGGCAACAGCTTCGTGATCCAGAAACACGACGCTACCCGGCTCCACTACGATTTCCGACTGGAGATGGACGGGGTTCTGAAAAGCTGGGCCGTCACCCGCGGCCCGAGCCTCGTTCCCGGCGAAAAGCGTCTTGCGGTACATGTGGAAGACCATCCGCTGGACTATGGCGGTTTTGAAGGCACCATTCCTGAAGGCAATTATGGCGCCGGGGCCGTCCTCCTTTGGGATCGCGGCTCCTGGGAGGCGATCGGCGATGCGCATAAGGCCTACAAGAAAGGCCATATGGAATTCGAGCTGAAGGGCGAGAAGCTGGAAGGCCGCTGGCATCTGGTGCGCATGGGCCACCGTGAAGGGGAAAAGCGCGAGAACTGGCTGCTGATCAAGGGTGAGGACGAATTTGCCCGCAGCGAGGGCGATGCCGACATTCTGGAGGAGATGCCGCTTTCGGTGAAGACCGGAAAGACGCTCGAGGAAATCTGGGGCCGCACGCCGCCCAAGAAGAAGAAGGCGATCAGGAAAAACAGGCCGACGGCTCCGGAGCCCGAAGCGACGGAGGTTGCGGTCGCCGGGGTTAAGGGCGCGAAAAAGGCCGACCTGCCGGAATTCGTCGAGCCGCAGCTTGCGACATTGGTGAAAGCCGCGCCCTCCGGACAACGGTGGCTGCACGAGATCAAGATCGATGGTTATCGCCTGCAGGCGCGGGTGGAGAACGGCAAGGTCAGGCTGCTCACCCGCACCGGCCTCGACTGGACCCACAAGTTCGGCGAGGAGATCGTTTCGGCATTCACAAAGCTCGATCTGTCGAGCGCCGTGATCGACGGCGAGGTTGCCGTTGAAGCCGGTTCCGGTGCGACAGACTTCTCTCTGCTGCAGCAGGATCTGAGCGAGGGGCGCTCGGATCGCTTCACATTCTACGCCTTCGATCTCCTCCATCTCGACGGCTACGATCTGACCGGGGCAAAGTTGCTCGCGCGCAAGGAGGCGCTGGAGAGGCTTCTAGCCGGCAGCGGCCCTGCCCTGCGGTATAGCGAACATTTCGGCGACGAGGGAGGGCTGGTGCTCAAACATGCCTGCCGGCTCAGCCTCGAAGGCATCATCTCGAAGATAGCCGACGCACCCTATCGCCCCGGGCGCGGGCGCGATTGGGTAAAGTCGAAATGTTCCGCCCGGCAGGAATTCGTCGTAGCGGGCTACGTCCCCTCCTCCGTCAGCAACAAGGCGATCGGCTCGCTGGTGATGGGCTATTACGAGAAGGGAAAACTCCGCCATGCCGGACGTGTCGGCACCGGTTATTCCGGCGCGGTGGCGCAATCCCTCTTCAAGCGGCTGAACGAGATCCGCATCGACAAGAGCCCGTTTGACGAAAAGCTCGCCGCGGTGGAAAAGAAGGATGTCGTTTTCCTGAAACCGGAGCTGGTCGCCGAGGTGGAATTCCGCGGCTGGACGGCCGACGCGCATATCCGGCATGCGGCGTTCCGAGGATTGCGGGAAGACAAGGATCCGAACGAAATCGTCCGGGAGGGCGGCCCTGTGACAGCTACCGAGGAGGAAAAGCCGCCGAAACGGACGGTCAATCTCACCCATCCCGACCGCCTCTACTGGCCGGATGCAGGCGTGACCAAGGCCGGTCTGGCGGATTATTACACGCAGGTCTGGCGCCTGATGGCTCCTTTCGTCGTCAACCGGCCGCTGGCGCTCATCCGTGGCCCTGACGGCATCAACAGCCAGCTCTTCTTCCAGAAGCACGGCTGGAAGGGCATGACGAAAAACGCCGTCCTGGTGAAGGATCCCGCCGATCCGAGCGAGGAAGATATCACCATCCGCGACCTAGACGGCCTTCTAGGCCTGGTCCAGGGCGCGACGCTCGAGGTCCACCCCTGGGGCTCCAATCTCGACGACTGGGAAAAGCCGGACATGGTCAATATCGACCTCGATCCCGGCGACGGCGTCTCGTGGACGGAAATCATCGCGGCGGCACACGAGGTGAAGCAGCGATTTGAGGACATGGGGCTCACCGCCTTCGTCAAGACATCGGGCGGCAAAGGATTGCATGTCGTGGCGCCCGTGAAGCCGAAAGCGGAATGGCCCCAAGTCAAAGCCGCAATGAAGGCGCTCGCCGACGGCATGGCCGGCGACGACCCGGACAAATACGTCTCGACCATCACCAAATCGAAGCGCAAGGGAAAGATCCTGATCGACTACCTGCGCAATGGCCGCGGCGCGACCGCCGTCGCTCCCTACTCCACTCGTGCCCGCCCTGGCGCCCCGGTCTCCATGCCGGTCGCCTGGGAAGAACTCGGCGGCGCGATCGGCCCGAATTATTTCACCGTCAACAACGCGCCCGCCCGAATCTCTCAACAGACAAGCGACCCCTGGGGCGATTTCCGCAGAGCGGAGACGCCGATTGAATTTAAGGAGAAGAAGAAGAAATAGCTTCTATTTTCGCGTCGACTTGCGCTCCGCCTCGAGGCTCTTCTTCAGGGCGGCGGTAATATCGATGACATTGCTCGTCCGCTCTGGGGTTTTCTCTTCGGGCCGTTTCTTCGCCTTGCGGCCTTTCTTGCGCTCGGCGATGATTTCCAGCAGCCGGTCCTGGACCGGATCGTCGACCATGGAAGGCTGCCAGGCCTCCGTCCGTTCCTCTATCACCTTCTTCAGCATCGTCAGATGCCGGGCTTCGGGCTTTTCTCGCAGCGCTTCCGCCGCATACTCGTCGGCATCGCGCACTTCGTCTCCGTAGCGCAGCGTCCAGACGACAATTCCCTTGTCCTTCGGCAGCAGCAGCACCGCGCGCTCGCGGCGATACATTACGAGCCGCGCGATCCCGCCAGTCTTCGTCTTGGCCATTGCCTCCCGGATGACCGCGAAGGCTTCCGCGCTCACCTCGTCGTCCGGGGCGAGATAATGCGGTCTGTCATACCAGATCCATCCGATGGAACCCGCCGGGACAAACCTCTCGATATCGATCGTTCGGGTGCTTTCCAGTCCCACATCCTCGAGCTCATCATCCTCGAAGAGCACGTAGTTTTCCTCGTCTTTGGGATAACCCTTCACCTGGTCGTCGTCTTCGACCGCCTCGCCGGTCTCGGCATCCACATATTGGCTCAGCACCCGGTTCTGGGTCTTGCGGTTGATGTTGTGGAACCGCACCTTCGCCCCTTCCGAGATGGCCGGCGTCATCGTCACGCGGCAGGTGACGAGCGAAAGCTTCAGATAGCCTTTCCAGAAGACGCGCGGTGCCACGGAGAACCTCCTTCTTTTGCGGCGATAACCCATGCCGCACCGGCTTGGTTCCGGAACAAACGGCAGGAGAAGCCGTTTTCTTCCAGACGCAGCACAGGAGGGTATTTCCATGAGCACGAACAACAGCCCGAACGCTCCCCGCAAGGAGTGGGACAAGAAGACGGCCGAACGCTCCGCACGCTCGAAACACGAGAGCCAGGAACTGGAAGAACAGCTGAACGAAGGGTTGGAAGATACCTTCCCGGCAAGCGATCCGGTTTCGACCACGGTGACGTCCATTCCCGCGGGCACACCGAAACCGCCCAAGCATTAGACGATTCTCGGCAGGGTCCTGGAACAAATCAGGCGGCTTCCTGGATAGGAAGTCGCCTGATTTGATTTATGGCCTGTGACTTTTTCGGGATATCCGAAGCCAAGCATATTGCGGTAAGGAGGAATACTGCAAATTTTGGCGGGGCGGGCAACTTCGGCTTGGATTGGCCGGATATCGATGACGAGGTCGGGATGGCGAAGCAGAATAGTCCGGTTGAGGAACAGGAAGTCAGGATGGGACGGCGCGTCAATCGCCGGGTTTCGGTCCTGCTCACCGAAATCGAGAAGGAGGAAATTCCCGACCGCCTGCTCGAACTGGCCCGCGAGCTGCAGAAGGCGCTCAACGGCAAGACCAATGGGGCCGACTGACGACCTTGAGCCGGTCAATATCGGCTAGAGCTGGGTCGATATCAGATTGTCGATCCTGACCTGTCCCTCCACCACGCCTCGCGGGCCTTTCGCATCAAACCGCCCGCTCTCGTCCTCGATCACCGTATAGAGTTTTTCGCTGCGGAAGGCGCTGGCCATCTGTGTGGAATTGCCTTCTGAGGGCAAGGCGTCGATTTCGGTAAAGTCGAGTTCCGCTTCGCTCGCAACGAGACGGGCGTCGCCTGCCGTCCTTGCGCGGACGATCACTTCGCCCTGCGGAGGCGAGTTCTGCCAGTTCGGATCATGGGGCGGCGCGATCGGCACCAGGCGGTAGATCTTAAGGCTGTCCTGCATTTTCTCTTCCCTTCGGCAGTCATCTCCATTCCCAACAGGCAACGCGATCCGCGCACCTCAAGTTCCTCTTCGCCGGAACTTTTGCCCGCGGGCCGCCGTTCGTGAACGCTGACGGAGTAAATGCGCCATGGAAGACCCGAACCGCTGCCGACATCTTTGCGTCGATATGCAACGGATGTTCGCAGAAGATACCCCCTGGCATATTCCCTGGATGCCGCGGGTACGGGAGCCGGTCGCCGAACTTACAGGAACTCATCCCGCCGAGACGATTTTCACCCGCTTTGTGCCTCCGAGAACATCCGCCGAAGCAGGAGGAAGCTGGCGCAGCTATTACGAGAAATGGGCGATGATGACGCGCGAGCGGCTCGGCGACGAGATGGTCGACATCCTGCCGGAGCTCAGAGCCTTTGTTCCGCCAGCACTCGTCTTCGACAAACCGGTCTATTCACCCTGGCTCGACGGTCGGCTCCATCATTTCCTGCAAGATCAGGGCGTGACCACGCTCGTTATATCGGGCGGAGAAACGGATGTCTGCGTCCTCGCGGCCATTCTGGGAGCGGTCGACCTCGGTTATGCGATCATCCTCGTCAAGGATGCGATCTGCAGCACCTCCGACGAAACCCACGACGCCTCCCTCGCCCTTTTCGGCAGGCGCTTTTCGACCCAGCTGCGGATCGCCGGCGCCGACGAGGTGCTGCAGTGGTGGCAGGGATAGGCCCGTTCCGGAACCTTTTGCGGCAAACGGCTGTTTCCCAGATACGCCTCTGTGATCGAGGGAAACCCACAATCAGCAGCCCCTTGGGCTGCCCCGGCACGGCCCGCAGGGACCTTGCCTGAAAGGAGAAAGCGATGGCAGACAATTTCTGGTTTGTGGTCGTGGCGCTAGGCCCGATCCTCCTTGGCGGAGCGATCGCCTACGCATTGCTGCAGCGTCGCCGCCTGACGAGCGGCGAGGAAAGCAAGCAGGAGGAGGCGATCGAACGCCTCTACGATAAACCGCCGGGCGGGCGCGAGCCGCATCCGGGCGGTCACTGAGAGCGAGGAACTTTCAGTCCGCCTCGTCGTTCTATGTCTCGCAACAGCCATTCGAACATTTTCATAAAAATCCAAGGAGAGAGCAATGGCCACCAAGACCCTCGACGACCTTTTCTATGAAACCCTCAAGGACATTTACTACGCCGAACGCCAGATCGTGAAAGCCCTTCCTAAGATGGCGCGCGGTGCTCAGGACCAGAAGCTGAAAGCTGCATTCGAAAAACACCGGGACGAAACGGAAGGTCAGATCGAGCGCCTGAAACAGGTCTTCGAGATCATCGGCAAGCGCGCGCAGGGCAAGACTTGCCCGGCGATCGACGGGATTATCGAAGAAGGCGAGGAAATTCTTGACGAATTCAAGGGCAATCCTGCACTCGACGCCGGCCTGCTCGCCGCCGCACAAGCCGTCGAACACTATGAGATCAGCCGCTACGGCACCCTGCGCAGCTGGGCTCAGCAGCTCGGGCTGAAAGAGGCAGTCACGCTTCTTGAACAGACCCTTGCGGAAGAAAGCAAGACGGACGAAGCCTTGACCGCACTTGCCGAGTCCGCCGTCAATGCAGCGGCTCAAAAGGCCGCGTGAGGTGAAAAGCTAAGGGGCGCGACATCAGGTTGCGCCCCTGACGAGACGGAAAAGCCCGGCTTGGCCGGGCTTTTCATTTCCTCCCTTTATTCGGGCTCAGTGACGGAACGAGCCGCTCGGTCTCGAAGTCGCCATGCCTTGCGCCAGGATCTGCACCGGCAGCATTTCGCCGTTCAGCGCTTGCCGCCGGAAAACCTTGTCCCGGGTGGAACCGGAGCGGGCGAGCTGGGCTTTTGCAGCATCCATAGCCAGATCATAGGTGTGATAATAGGACGCGGACTGCACCCCATCTATGACATAGACCCAGCCGGTTGCGTGCGGGATGATATCGCAGTACTTTTCCATTTCGATGTGTCTCCTTCCCGGCGGAATAAACATATTTGGGCTGCCGAAAGTTCCGTCGGGCAGACTTTTGAATTGGCCGTGTGCCTGTTGGCCGAATTGTGAGTTTTCGTTTTTGACCATGGAACTTTGCTCCCGCGAATCCGTTGGGGCAATCGGGCGAATGGAGACTAAATAATGGCGGAATCCGAACAAGACTGGATCAAGAAGCGGGCCTACGCTTTGTGGGAAGCGGAAGGCTATCCTACCGGCAAGGACAGAGAGCACTGGGAACAGGCTAAGCTGGAATATGCGACGTTGAAGCCCGCGGCGCTGAACGGAGCGTCGGCCAAGGCTTCGGGTGGCAAGGCGGCAGCGGCGGTCAAACCTCCCAAAGCAGCCTCGAAGGCCGCGGCTCCCAAGGCAGTCTCCCCTAAGGCGGCGCCTAAGACAGTCGCATCCAAGGCCGCATCCGCAAAAACCGCGTCGAAACCACCGGCGGCCATCACCGCGGCGGTCGAACCTGCCAAGAAACGTTCCAAAAAGGTACCGCCGGGCAAATAGTTCCGGGGGCGGGAAAAACAGCAAGGACCAAGTTTACCGGTCGCGACGAGTGCCATCGTCGCGGCGGCAAGATTTTTTTGTTCCGGGAAATGACATGACATCTGCATCCGAATTCCGCCTGGAGCCGACCCCGAGAGGGAACGTTGGCCAGGGCTTGGTTGTTTTGGAAGAACTGAACGGGCTATGGCGGAGAGACGCATGATGAACGCCCACCTTCCGGTCGACGAGGGCCATCACAATCCGCGCAGCGTGATCGGCCATGAAGCTGAGATCGTTCCCGGAAAGCGGGCTTTGCCGCATATGAAAGTTCTTTCGGTCACCTCGGAGATCTACCCGCTTGTCAAGACCGGCGGGCTTGCTGACGTGACCGGCTCCCTGCCGAAAGCACTTGCCGGCTCGGGTATTGAGACCACCACACTGATCCCCGGGTATCCGCGGGTGATGCAGCAGCTGAAAAGCGCCATGCCGCTCGTCACCTTCGAGAGCCTTCTGGGGGAGCGCGCCTCGTTGCTCCACACCCGGATCGAGGGTTTGAGCCTTTTCGTACTGGATGCCCCAAGCCTCTACGACCGACCGGGCGGTCCCTATGTCGACGACACGGGTGCAGATCATGTCGACAACTGGAAACGGTTTGCCGCCCTGTCCCTCGCCGCGGCCGAAATTGCCGACGGTGCCCTGCCCGGCTGGGTTCCGGACCTCGTCCATACCCACGATTGGCAGACGGCACTGACCTCCGTCTACATGCGCGAACGCGGCTGCATGACACCTGTTGTCCTGACCATTCACAACCTGGCTTTCCAGGGGCAATATCCTGCAACCCTGCTTAACAGCCTCGGTCTGCCGCCCCAGGCCTATTCCATGAACCGGCTGGAATATTTCGGTGATATCAGTTTCCTGAAAGGCGGATTGCAGACGGCCGATGCGATCACCACGGTTAGCCCGACCTATGCACGGGAAATTCTCACACCCCGTTTCGGCATGGGGATGGACGGTGTTCTGAACGCGCGCATTTCCATTCTGCGCGGCATCGTCAACGGCATCGACCTCGAGGTATGGGATCCTTTGACGGACCCGCACCTGCCGCGCAACTACGATGCCACCAACCTGCGCCGAAAGCGGGAAAATCGCCGGGCGCTGCTGGAGAAGTTCGGCCTGGACACGACTGGAAACGGCCCGGTGTTCTCCGCCGTCAGCAGGCTGACCTGGCAGAAGGGTTTCGATATGTTCGCCGAGACGGCGGACGAGATCATCCATCGCGGCGGACAGGTCATCGTTTTCGGCCAGGGTGATCACGGGATCGAGCGGGCCCTCCTCGACGCGGCCTCACGCTTCCCCGGTCGAATGGCCGTCCACATTGGTTATGACGAACCGACGGCGCATCTGATCCATGGAGGCTCGGACGCCATCGTGCAGCCCTCGCGCTTCGAGCCTTGCGGCCTGACCCAGCTCTATGCGCTGCGTTATGGCTGCGTACCCGTCGTTTCCCGCACAGGCGGACTATCGGAGACCATCATCGACGCCAATGATGCCGCGATGTCGGCCCGCGTCGCGACGGGTTTTCAGTTCCACCCGGTCACCACCGACGGCCTGCGCCTGGCGCTTCGGCGCGCTTTGCATGCGTACGAGGACCCGAAAATGTGGGCACGGCTGCAGAACCAGGGCATGAAGGCAAAGTTTTCCTGGGAACGCAGCGCCCTGCAATATGCGGCGGTCTATGCCAACTTGGTGAAGAAGTCCGGCCAGGGATCGGCCTCGGATCGATACCGGGCGATACTCTGATCACAGATCGCGAAAACCGGCCTTCGAGGCCGGTTTTCTGTTGCCGATCGGCCGCTTCCTTTACGGTCTGCGGAACAACACCAGGCTGCGGCCTTCGAGCTCGAAATCCTTTTCCTTGGTGATCACCTGGCCATGCCTGGCGGTATCGGAGGTGGTGAGTTCCAGCACCCAGCCGCCCTCGCCGAACTGTGGGATGCGGAACGGCACATTGCCTTCGAACGGATTGAAGAGCAGCAACACGTCGTGCCAGATGCCTTCCTCCTCCCGAAGATCAGGCCGGCCGATATAGAGGCCGAGCGTCGAGCCCTCGTCCCATTGTTCCGGCGTCTGAAAGCCGCCGCCGGCATTGAACCATTTGATCTCCAGTCCGTCGCGCCAGTTCTCGCGCCTGAGAAGCGGCTGCTCCTTGCGCAGCTTGATGATGTGGCGCGTAAATTCGCGCAACGCCTCGCAGGTCTCCGGCAAATCCTCCCAATGGACCCACGAGATCTCGCTGTCCTGACAATAGCCGTTGTTGTTGCCCATCTGACTGCGGCCGAATTCGTCCCCGGCAAGCAGCATCGGCGTGCCGTGCGAGAAGAACAGCGTCGCGAGGAAATTGCGCTTCTGACGGTCGCGGACCGCGTTGATGTCCTCGTCTTCGGTCGGCCCCTCGGCACCGTAATTGTAGCTGCGGTTGTCGTTATGGCCGTCGTTGTTGTCCTCGCCGTTCGCCTCGTTGTGCTTCTCGTTGTAGGAAACAAGGTCGTTAAGGGTGAACCCGTCGTGCGCGGCGATGAAGTTGACGCTCGCCCAAGGCCGGCGACCGCGCTGGTCGTAGAGATCGCCGGAGCCAAGCAGGCGGGCAGCGAAATCGGTCGAGACATTCGTTCCCTTCCAGTATTCGCGTACCGTGTCGCGGTACTTGTCGTTCCATTCCGCCCAGCCCGGCGGGAAGCCGCCGACCTGGTAGCCGCCAGGCCCAATATCCCAAGGCTCGCCGATCAGCTTCACCTTCGACAGCACCGGGTCCTGCGTCATGGCGTCGAAGAAGCCGCCGCGCTGGTCGAAACCCTGCGGCTCGCGCCCGAGGATCGTCCCGAGATCGAAGCGGAAGCCATCGACATGCATGAATTCGACCCAGTAGCGAAGCGAATCCATCACGAGCTGCAGCACGCGAGGGTGGGACGTGTTGACGGTATTCCCGGTGCCTGTGTCGTTGATATAGTAGCGGTGCTGGTCCGGCATCGTCCGGTAATAGGAAAAATTGTCGATGCCCTTGAAGGAAAGCGTCGGCCCAAGCTCGTTGCCTTCGGCGGTATGGTTATAGACCACGTCGAGAATGACCTCGATTCCCGCGTCGTGGTAAGCGCGCACCATGTCGCGGAAGCCTTGGATGCCTCTCGGGCCGTAATAACGGGAGGCCGGCGCGAAGAAGCCGAGCGTATTGTAGCCCCAGAAATTCTTGAGACCCTTGTCGAGCAGATGCTGGTCGTCCGGGAAGTCGTGAACGGGCATCAGCTCGACGGAGGTAACGCCGAGGCTTTTGATGTAGTCCACCGAAGCCTTGTGGCCCATTCCTTCGAACGTGCCGCGCAATTCCTTCGGGATCGCCGGATTGAGCTGAGTGAAGCCCTTCACATGCGTCTCGTAAATGACGGCGGCGGGCCAGGGAATGTTCGGCCGGTTCTGATCCTGCCAGTCGAACTCGTTGGGATCGATCACTCGACACTTTGGCATGAACGGTGCGCTGTCGCGCTCGTCGAAGGTAAGATCCTTATCCTCGTGCAGGAGATCGTAGCCGAAATGGGCCTCATTCCATTTGACGTCGCCCACAAGCTCGCGGGCGTAGGGATCGATCAGCAGCTTGTTGGGATTGAACCGATGGCCATTCTCCGGATCGTAAGGGCCGTGGACGCGATATCCGTAAAGCGCGCCAGGCTTGAGGCCCGGCACATAGCCGTGCCAGACCTCGTGGGTATATTCCGGCAGCTCCAGCCGCGCGATTTCGATCTTGCCGCTATTGTCGAACAGGCATAGCTCGATCCGTTCGGCATGGGCCGAAAAGATCGCGAAGTTGACCCCCTCGCCGTCGTAATTGGCGCCGAGCTGATGCCAGTATCCCGGCTCCACTGTGAAATGGTTCGATTTCGTGTCCATGCGGCACCCTTCCAAGTTTCCGCCTGATAATGGTGCCGCACAACAAATCGTTCCCTAGGGCTTCAAAATCTATGGATTGCCGGAGCCTGCCGGCGCAGGGGTTACGGGTGGATTGCTGGTTGTCCCGGACGGGGATGTGGCAGGGCTCTGGCCGCCGGTGCTTGTTTGCGGCGTGGGATCCTTGTCCGCGGGTGCCGTGTTGTTTGGCTGCTGCGGCGGCGTGTTGTTGATCGGGTCACTCTGTTTTTCGTTGTTGTCGCTGCACGCGCTCAAAAGAACCACCGTCGAAAGGGCAAGGATCAGGCGTTTCATTTTTTCTCTTCTCCATCGAGATTGCTGACGGAACCCCGGCGCCGATGGGCATCGAGTGCGATGACTTTCTCTACCGCGGCAACATCTTCCGCCGCTGCGACGGGAACCGGATCACTGGCGATCGCTTCCAATACCTCAGGAGAGATCGCGCCTTCGCGGATCACATATTCGAGCGCTTCCCGGGTTTGCCGCTCCGCCTTCAGCTGGGCGTAAAGGGCAAGGATCAGACGGTCGCGCACGTCCCGTTCTCCATGTCCTGCCCCTGATCTGACGAAGTCCGCCATGGTCGTTCTCCCTATCTTTGTTAAGGGATGAACTTTCGGTCCGGGCGATTGTTCCCTCCGTCAAACGGTCCCCTATCTCCTTGAGCAACGGAATTCGTCAGGAGGATTGAGATGTCGGCGCTGACACCCGAGGAACTGGAAGGACGCCTGAACGCACACCGGGAGCTGATGATCGAGCTTCTGGCGGCAATGATCGGCGGAGAGGTCACCATCTCCTCGTTTCTGAGGCGGCTGAGGGACGATGCCACCTTCAAGGACAATGAGGAGGATCCGGGCGTCATGCCCGAAGATACCTTTGCGATAGAAAATTCCGCCGCGCGTGAAGTGCGCGCCATACTCGAAGCGGCCCGCGCCCGGGCAGAGGCGGACGACCGTTGAAACGTCGTTAACCGTAGCGCTTCACATTTATGGCAATCCCGCCACGTTTATGGCCATTTCGTGGAACTAGAATGGTGTTTTCTCGTTCACTTGCTAGGGAAGCGATGGAGGCGTCTATGGTCAGGGAATGGGTAGAGGCGGCAGGCTTCGTTCTTGTGATCGCGGCATGCTACATGCTCGTCATTCCAGTCTGATTTTGAAAGCTCCTGGGGAGGAGAGAGTGGCCTGAACTCAAGGGCCCCTGCTCTCGCGGCTGGCAAAAAAGGCCGCGAGAGCGGCAAAATCCTCTTCCTTTAGACTTCTGGCTGCCTCGGTCATCAGGTGACTGAATGGGCCGCCGCCTCTGGCACCGGTATGAAAGAGGCGAAGTTGACGCTCCAGGTAAGGAGCGGTCTGACCCGATATGCGCGGATAGGCCGGGTTGCCGCCGGCCTTTTCATGACAGCTCAGACAGGCCGGCACCTTGTCAGCCGGCCTTCCTCTTTCTGCCAGCTCCCGCCCCCTTTCGACCAATTGCGGATCGCCTTGGCCGATCTGTCGTGCAGGCGGCGCCTGCTTGGCGTAATAACTCGCAAGCTCCGGCAGGCTCTCTTCCGGCAAGGTGCCGGCTGCCACCTGCATGATGCCGCTCGGACGCTTTTCCTCCGCATAAGCCTTGAGGCTGTTGAGCAGATACGCCTCCGACTGGCCGGCAAGCCTGGGAACGATACTGCCTTCCGTAAGCCGCTTTTCCGCATGACAGCTCTCGCAGGTGATCGGCAGCGGCGAGACCTCGCCCGCATGGCCGATGCCGTGCAGGCCGGACACCTGCAGATAGGCGTTTGCGTCCATCTCCGGCAGCTTGCGCAGAAAAGCGACCATCGCCCAGATCTCGTCATCGCGCAGCCCGGTCGGCCAGCCCGGCATGCCGGTGAAGCGCACGCCATGTTTGACGATCTCGAAAAGCTGGGCATCGGTCCAGGTCGGCACGACCATCTTCAGGTCGGGCGGCCGCGGCAGCATGGCGAGCACCGCATCGGACCGCCCCTGCGCCGGCGAGCCGTGACAGATAGCACAGCCGGTCTCGAAGTGGCCGGCGGCTGGTGGCAGAAGCGCCGGATCGTCGAGCGGCGGAACCTCCACGAACAGTGCGGCGGTGCGCACCGAATTCTTCATCACCCAGTGGAGGAACCAGTCCGTCACGCCCCAGTGGCCCGTGCTCGCCCTGACGCTCATCAGTCCCGACCAGGCGAAAACCATGCCGAGCAACGGCAGTACCACGACAAGGGCAATCAGGTATTTCCTCGGGATCGTCATCGGCCCCTCCTCCCCAAAGGCTTTGGCGCATCAATGTTCAGCGTGCGAGCCAGGAGCGCTACGCCACCGGCCAGATAGACGACCGCGCCGACGAGCAGCATCACCACGCCACCTATCTGTTGGTCCGTCCCGGCATTCAGCACGACACCGAAACAGCTTACCTCCCCGTCACCGTAAAGCGGCCGCGGCGAAAGCGCCAGAAGCGCGCCAAGCAATGTCATATGCATCGATGTGAAGAGAAGCCCGACCGTGCCGGCAAGCCGCCGCTCTTCACGGCCACCGGTGGCGCCGCCGAGGCAGGTCAGCCAGAGCGTCAATCCCGCAGCCACGAAGACAAGCTGTTCCAGCACCGTGACGACGGTAGAGGTTTCCGAGAGAGCCCGCACGGCCGGCACATGCCAGCCCCATACAGCGACCAGCTCGATCAGCGAGGCGAGCACGGGTGTCAACCAGGCCCGCCCGGCGGTGAAGTCGAGGCGGGTTCCCGAAAGGCCGACGGCAATCAGCGGTGCAGCACCTGCCACCACACCCATATGCGCAATCATGTGGACGGAAAAGGAGCCCCGGTCGGCAAAGGGGAGCAGGAACGCCCAGAGCAGGAGAAGCAGGACAAGGCCGAAAACCCAGGCCGCCCGCTTCAACGCTGGCACTCCGCGATGAAGATCAAGGGAATGGCGGCATAGACGACGGCGACGAAACTGAGGCCGGAGAGGAGAAGCGTCGCAAAACCTTGAAAATACTTTCGATCTTCCCGCGTCGCCGCGTCGTGCGGAGGATCTCCCGATCCGAAACCCCATTGCCGCCAGGCGAGATAGGCGGACAGCACGATCATCGCCAGCGCCAGCAGCGTGAAGACCCCCAACGCGAACCGCAGGGTGCCGAAGGTAATCTCTTCGGCCAGCCCCTTGGCGCAGAAGATGGCGACCGCCGCATAACATACGACAAAATGCAGCGCCCAGACGGTGGGCGCGGTAAACAGCGTCCAGAGGGTTTCGACCTCGCGCGGGATGAAGCTCTTCATTCTATCACCATCGGAAAGAGGCCGATGACGCCGAAGGTTGTCACGGCGGTGACGGCCATGAAGTGCCAGTAGAGCGTAACATTGCGGATATCCTGATCGTATTCCGCCGTCATCCTGCCGGCAAAACTGCGGGCCAGGCAGTAGAGATGCATGATCGCGCCGACGGCGCCATGCGTCACCGTCCAGATTGCCAGGATCCAGACGGTGGCGGGATAGACGTTGGCGGTCGGATCCATGGCGTGGAAATAGGGACCCGCCAGACCTGCAAGCGACGCTGCGACCGTGACGACGAAGCCCGCGACCAGCGCGAGCCGTGCCCCGACCGGCCCCTTTTCATTGAGCTCCCGCGCAAGCACCGTCAGCGCCCACGCGACGACGAAGAGCGCCAGCGCGATCATCGGCCATAAGATGCCCGGCCCCTGTGCCGCGGCGGTGAAATCCGCATGGATCGTCCAGTAGAAGAAATAGCCGAAGATCAGGCTGGCGAAGGCCGTTCCGTCACCCACCATGGTGATGAACATCGCCCACCAGCCGACCGACGCCGGACCCGAGACATAGATCGGCAGTTTGAGCCCGAGCCCGACATCGATCTCCGGCTCCTCCGGGATCGGCGCCGTCCCCGTCCACAGCCAGACGACGATGGCCACGAACGTAATGATCGCGCAGACAATGGTCGTGATCCACCAATGGAAGGTGAGCGCGATAAAGACCCCGCCGAGCGCAAGCGCCGCGATGATCGTCACATAGGAAACGCCGCCGACCCGCAGGCACTGGATCGGATCGGCATCCAGGACCGAGGTGACGAGGGTTTCGCGCTTGCCCGACTTCGCATCCGGCAGATAAAAGCGGCCCGCCTCGATATCGCGCTGCAGGTTCGGCTGGTCCCAGAGCGGATAGCGGCTGGTGATGACCGGCACCGAGCGCATGCCCCAGCTCTCGTCAGGATCGTTCGTCCATTCCAGCGTGCCGGAATTCCAGGGATTGAGATTACGCGCCGTCGGTTTTGGCTTTGGCCTCAGAATATCGGTGACGACGATTGCCACACCCGAGGCGAAGATGAAGGCGCCGATCGTGGAGACCAGGTTGAACCAATCCCAGCCGATGCCCTCCGGATAGGTGAAGACGCGACGCGGCATGCCTCGCAGGCCGGAAAAATGCATGGGGAAGAAGGCAATGTTGAAGCCTGAGAACATCAGCCAGAACGCCACCTTGCCCCAGGCATCGCTGAGCTTCTTGCCTCTTACGAACGGGAAATAATAATAGATGCCGGCAACCACCGGAAACAGCATGCCCCCGATCAGCACATAATGAAGGTGCGCGACGACGAAATAGGTGTCGTGCGCCTGCCAGTCGAAAGGTACCAGCGCCACCATCACGCCGGTCAATCCGCCGACCACGAAGATGATGACGCCGCCGGCACCGAACAGCATCGGCACCGAAAAGATCACCCGGCCGGCAAGCATCGTGGCGATGAAGACGAAGATCTGCACTCCGGTCGGGATCGCCACGGCCTCGGACGCAGCGGAGAAGAAGGCCAGCGAAATCTGCGGCAGGCCGGTCGCGAACATATGGTGCACCCAGAGCCCGAAACTCAGGAAGCCGGTGCCGACGGCCGCCAGCACGATCCAGGAATAACCGACGATCGGCCGCTGCGAGAAGGTCGGCACGATCATCGCCATCAACGCGATCGCGGGCAGGAAGATGATATAGACCTCCGGATGGCCGAAGATCCAGAAGAGATGCTGCCAAAGGAGCGGGTCGCCGCCCCTCTTGGCATCGAAGAACGGCCAGTCGAACATCCGCTCCATCTCGAACAGGATGTCACCGGCGATCAGCGGCGGGAAGGCAAACAGGATCATCCCTGCGACGATCAAGAGATACCAGGCGAACATCGGCATGAGGTTGATGCGCATACCCGGAGCCCGGCATTTCATGATGCCGACGATGATCTCGACGGCCGCGGCGATCGACGCCACCTCGATGAACGAGAGGCCGAGCAGCCAGATATCCGCACCGATGCCCGAATATTCCTTGTCGGTCGCGAGCGGCGGATACATGAACCAACCGGCATTCGGCGCCGCATTGAAGAAGATCGAACCGCAGACGAAGATCCCGCCAATGAGGAAGCTCCAGAAGCCGAAAGCAGAGAGACGCGGGAACGGCAATTCGCGGGCGCCGAGCATCGACGGCAACAGGAAGATGGCGATCGCCTCGAAAATCGGCACCGCGAACAGAAACATCATCACTGTGCCGTGCAGCGTAAAGGCCTGGTTAAAGAGATCCGCCGAGATGAGATCGTTGTTGGGCACCGCGAGCTGCAGGCGCATCAAAAGCCCGAGCAGACCGGCAAACAGCATGAAGGCGAACGCAGTCACGCCGTACCAGAGGCCGATCTCGCTATTGTTGACCGATGTCCAGTAACGGAGCCCCTTCGGCGTCTCCCACACCTTGCGGAGCCGTTCTTCCTGGGCCGCCCTTTCTTCGGCCGAGAAATTGCCGAGCTCTGGGGTCATCGTAGCCCTTTCAGGTAAGCTGCGATCCGTTCGACATCCGCATCCGGCAGCATGGAGAAATGAGGCATCCGGACCTCGGGCTTGACGCCGTCCGGGTAGCGGATGAACCGCGCAATATGTTCGGCCGTATTGGCTAGCGACCCGGCGCCGACGCTGCCGCGTTCTCCGAAGGCGGTAAGATCCGGACCGATCGTGCCGCGCGCCTCGGTGCCTGAAATAGCATGGCAGGCGGCGCAGCCGTGCCTCAGGAAAAGTGCCAAGCCCTCCGCGTCAGCACCCGACGAGTTTTTCCGCGCCGAAAGCCAGGCTTCGTAAGCCCGTGGCTCCATGGCATGCACCGTAAAAGCCATCAGCGCGTGGGACGGCCCGCAGAATTCGGCGCAGACCCCGCGATAGGTGCCCGGTTTTTCGGCGACAAGCGTCAACCGGTTTTCGCGCCCGGGGATCATGTCCATCTTGCCCCCGAGCACCGGGATCCAGAAGGAATGGATGACATCCGGCGACTTCAACAGGAAAACCACCCGCTCGCCGACGGGTATGCGCACTTCATTTGCCGTCTCGAAGACGGGCCCGCTGTCCTCACCGAGATACCGGACCCGCCACCAGAATTGCTCGCCGGTCACTTCGATGCGCCGCATGCCGCTTGCATCATCCTGAAACCAGGGCCGCATGACCGGCATCAGCCAGACGGCATAGGTCAGAAGCGCCGCAAGCACCACGGTCGGAAAAACGGCTCCACCCCACAGGACCAACTGGCCGGCACTTTTCGTCGAATGCGCCCGCCGCTTGCGTGCCGCGTAAAAGAGCAGACCGACAACGCCGCACCAGATGACGATCCCGCCGATCAGCATCGTGTAGAAGAGCGTGGCGACGCCTGCCGCCTCGGGTCCTGCGGGATCCAGCGCGGATTGCGCTCCCGAGCATGACGCGAGCGGCGGAAAAACGAAAAGGAGGAGGTGATGGCGTCGACAGACGCCGTGGCGGCCCAGGCTTGGTCCTGATCGAATTGGCCGGCCGGAGGCAGCCAAGCGGTCATCATTCATTTCGGCCGATACCTGGCAAGTGTTTTGCGGCAACGCCGCGAACATCCGGCCAAGAACGCGGCTTGCCCGCTTTTGTTCCAGGCCCCCGATAACTTTCTGTAACGTTCTGAGAAAAAGTTGGAACGATTCCCTACCGCATGGGTTTGCTCCTTCGTGAGAGGGCCGGACGCCCTTGCCTCGCGACGGGAGAAATCAACATGCGACACTTTTTCAAGATGCTCAGGAACAGGCTGACCGGAATCCGGCACGAGAAGAAGACTTTTGCCGTGGAACACCCCGAAGAGCTTCAGGTTATGGTGCCGGAGGCCGTGGTTCTGCCTCTACCTAAGTCGCCCCGCGATGAAATCAGCGTTCCGGCGTCGATCAACGGCCGTGACCTTTCCTCAGGCCGCTTGTGAAGGAGCCGGACGAAATCGACCGAAGGAGTAATGAATGACCGCTATCGATTCCGCTTCCATCCTTATTCTGGCCACCGACGGCTATGAACGATCGGAACTTCGGGTTCCGTTGGAGGAGTTGAAGAAGCGAGGCGCCACCGTCAAGATCGCATCCATCAAAACCGGCGAGATCAAGAGCTGGGACGAGAAGGATTGGGGCGATACCGTGTCCGTCGATCTCGAGGCGAAGAATGTGAAGACGGAGGAGTTCGACGCCCTGGTTTTGCCCGGCGGGCAGATCAACCCAGATCTTCTGCGCGTTAATGAAGAAGCCGTGAAGGTGGTGCGAGACTTCGTCAAGAGCGGCAAGCCGGTTGCCGCGATCTGCCACGGCCCTTGGCTGCTGGTGGAAGCGGATGCGCTTCGCGGCCGCAAGGCTACCTCTTACCATTCCATTCGCACCGACATCCGCAATGCCGGCGCGTCCTGGAAGGACGAGGCGGTGGTCGTCGACAACGGGATCATCACGTCTCGATCGCCAAAGGATCTTCCCCAGTTCGTGGAAAAGATCGTCGAGGAGATTCAAGAAGGTCCCCACGATCGCCGCGCGGCCTAAGTTTTCGCCAGCTCTCCAACAGCCGCCCGCAGTGCTTCGCGGGCGGTCATCGGCGGGTTCTCCGGGGAAACCTCCCGGAGAAAGGCCACCAATCGGCCCTCGCTTTCCCTCAAGCCCCTCGGAACATTCAGCTCCGCCTTGTTTGTCATTATCTTTTCCAGTGGCGCCGTGTTTTCAGAAAGCTCCAAAATGCTTGGATGGATATAGCTGGAGCGGCAAACCGCCGGGGTATTGTGCAACGCGTCAGAAGCCGCGTGAGCCATCAATTTTATCTTTGGAGGCTTTCCTTCCCTTTCCATGAAGTCCCAGGCAGCGTTGAAGGCGGTGAGACTCCCGCCCCAGGTCCGGAATGTCTTTGCCGACACCGGAAAACCCGCCGCCTTGGCAAGGTAGGCGTTCAAGCGACCTGAATCCACCGAATGAGGCACGCCCTGTTCATCTGGCCAGGAAAACAGCTGCCGTCCGGGCAGATCCGCTATCTCCTCCAGGATGCGCTGCAGGCGCGGATGCTTCAGCGTGTGCCGTACCCTCTTCCCGCCCTTCGCCGTGAAGCGCAGGAGGACCGCGTCGTCCGACAGGGTCATATGACGCTTCAAGAGCGTCGTTGCTCCATAGGTCCTGTTCTCTTTTGCGTAGGCCTGGTTTCCCACCCGCAGGTGCGTCGCATCCAGGAGCGCGACCAGCGCAGCAATCACGGCCTCGGTTTTATCCAGACCAAGTGCCAGATCCCGTTTCGCCCGGCTGCGAATCCGCGGCAGCGCCTCTCCGAACTTCAAGAGCTGGTCGAACTTTCGTTCGCTGCGGAAACTCTGCCAGTCGGGATGATACCGGTATTGCTTTCGGCCGCGGGAATCATACCCTGTTGCCTGCAGGTGGCCGCGAGGATCGAGGCAGATCCAGACATTCTCGTAGGCAGGCGGCAGCCCGAGCGCTGCGATCCTTCGCCGCTCCCGCTCGTCAGTCAGCAGCGCTCCGTCCGGCAGGCGGTAGCAGAACCCTTTGCCGCGCCGGAGCCTGCGGATGCCGGGTTCCGTATCGCTGACATAGGTAAGGCCGATTGTTTGAAGGGTATCCTGATCGATGTCGATTGTGGTGAGCATGGCGTCCATGGCCGATTAACGGCAAAGCGACGCCTTCGTTCCGGTTGTCGGCTAAATCGCTATGTCCCTCAGATCGTCGGCGCCCTCGCCTCGCTCGAACGCGGCACGCGGCGCGGTCAACCTCCAGCAAAGCCCTCCGGGATTAAAATCGATTTCGACCTCCCCCCCAAAAGCCGCTGCCGCATGGCGCTTGACGATGGTGGTGCCGAAGCCGGTGCGTGAGGGCTCATGAACCGGCGGCCCGTTCTTTTCTTCCCACACCAGGCGCAGCTTTACCTCGTCCTCATCATCCTTGACCACGTCCTTCCAGGCGATCCGGACCTTGCCGTGCGGCACCGAAAGCGCACCGTACTTGACGGAATTGGTCGCAAGCTCATGCAGGATGAGGCCCAGATTCTGTACCGCTTCGGCTTTGAGCGTGAAATCCGCTCCCTGAAGTTCGACCCGCTCGGCCACTTCTCCAAAGGTACTGAGATGGATTTCGATGACTCGCCGAATCGAAACCCCCGACCACTGCTCTTTCGCAAGTGCTTCGATGGATTTGCCGAGCCCCTGCAACCGGCCACTGATAGCCCTCTGGAACTCCTCCATGGTGGTGTCCTTGCGCGCCAGCTGACGCATCATGGCCTGCACCAGAGTCAGGATGTTCTTCGTGCGATGTACGAGCTCATGCAGGATCAGATGGATGCGGTCCTCCGCCTGGCTGCGGTCGAAGGATGCGTTCGATAGAGCCACCGCAACCTGGTTGGCTTCGCGGATTTTCGTTTCGATGGGCGAAACGATCTCGCCCCTGCCCATCCGTTCAGCCATTTGCGCGAGCTGCCGGATGGGAATCCGAAGCTGACGCCCGACCAGCCAGGCGATCAACATGCCGACGGCGAGAAAGATCGCGCCGCCCCCGATCAACTGCCGCCATGTGGTGAGAATGCTCGCCTGCGCCGTATCGATCGGGCCCCAGACGACCGCCTTCCAGGTCCAGCCGGTGATCTGCGCATAACCATACATCTGCCTGCGGTCACCGCTCATGTCCTCGATGGTCCCCTTGAAACCTGTCATCAGCTTCAGGGTATTTGCGGGAAAGGCAGAGCCTGAGGCGAATGTGTCGGCCCCGACGGACGTAACTACATTTCCCAGGCCGTCGACGATGGCGACGGACCAGCCTGCGGGAAGCCTCTCCACGGAAATCAGCTTCTGTAGATCCTCGGCATTCTGCGTGATGACCATCGCCGCACCGGCGCCGGAGACTTCGGTGGGCATCGGCATGGTGATGTTGAACACATGCTTGCCGCTGGTTGCCCCGAAAAAGACGCCGGAAACTTCGGTCACGCCGCTGCGCAGCGCCGACTGAAGCGCCGTTGGATTGGAAACCTTCTGGAGGGGAGTTCCAAAGGGCACGCGCGTATTGAGTTTCTGTTGCCCATCCGCATCGACGACCAGCACATACAGCGAATTGGAGCGCAGGCTGGTCTGGGTCCTGTTGTGGAATGACTTCAGGTCCCCGTTTTTAAGCTCCGGCGACGTCACGAGGATCCGCAGCGTCGTTGCCATATCCTGCAGCTCGCGATCGACGGCGCGAGCAATGAGCTGTGCGTCCTCAGCCGTGTCGTTGGCAAGGATTTCGCGCTCGTTCGCCTCCAGCTCCATCATCAGATAACCGACGAAGATCAGCAGGGGCAGAGCCACACCGGCTGCGAGCGCAACCAGATACGCGCCAATGGGCGCAATCGGGAAAAACCGCGAAATTCTTAACATTTCCTGGAGTTAACCCGAAAAGACGGCGCACGTGGCCTGCCGTCCGCCCTCATGTTCATTTATGTATCCCGCCATCTACTAATATATGCAGCACAGGACTTCTAACTGGTTTTGGAAGTCGGGCCAAGGATTGATTGCTGACAATGTGTCTTTTCCGCGAGGGTTCGCCGAAAGGGGTTTTATCATCGACTTCGAGGACTGGACCCCTCCGCAAAGCGGTCCAGTGGCGCCTGCCGACCGGATCAGATGGTCGTCGAACCTGTCAAGGTGTCGGTCGGAGCGTTGTTGACGCGCAGGTTGTTCTGCACATGCCGTACACCCGAAACACCGTCCACGAGATCCTCGGCCCGGCGTTTGTCCCAGCGGCTGGAAACGAAGCCGTCGAGGGTGACCTCCGCACCTTTCACGGTAACCGAGATGTTCGAAGCGTCCAGTATGGGATCATCGCTCAGACGGTCGTTGACGTCTTCTTCGATCCTGGTGTCGGAGCGTTGGTAACCCTTCGGTCCCTTTCCCCGATGTTCATCCATCGCGCGACGCTGTTCGGCCTCCTCATCGCCGAACCAGGAAGCGACCTCGTCGCCTGCCCGCTCCATGAAGCCACGTTTGCGGCCATAGTCCTCTTCTTCGCGGAACCGGTGCTCCTGGCCGTAGCGCGGCCGGCTCTCGCCGCCGTAACCATAGTCCGAACCGTATTGCTCGCCATAGGCCTGGTTCACGCGACCGCGGCCGGGTTCATAGCTGAATGAAGAGGGTCTGCCCCGGTAGGAGTCGCGCGCCCATATTCGCGAGCGCTCCGTATCACCGTAGCCGGGGTCATAACCGTAGTCGTCGGTGGCCCATTGCTCGCCCCGGCCATAGCGGGAGAACCGCGAGCGATCGCCATCCTCCCGGCCGTATTCGTGATCGCCGGGAAAATTGTCGCCGCTTCGCTGATTGTCGCCAAAACCGCGGACGTACCCCGTGTCTCCCGGGCGATAATCACCGGACGGCTCGCGAGGAAAATCGCGTTCGCCTCGCATCCGGTCGTTTCGATACCGGCCCGGTTGAGAATAGTTTCCGTTAGCCATTGTTTGTCTCCTCGACCTGGTTGGTTCCGTTCCAAACGGAACACAAACCGAACGCAGCCTCCTCCGGATTGTTCCGGGCTTTCGCGGAGCCAAGCCCTCGAATTCGGTGGTCGACAAGAGTGCGGCTTCGCGAGAAACAGCCCCGGACGGAGCCACGTCCGATTGATCGCGCAAACGTCAATGACGGGCGCGTCAGCCGATGCGGCTGCCACTTTCGGGATCGAAGACGACGGCCTTGTCCAGGTTGAAGGAGAAGGGAAACTTCTCGCCGAGTTTCACCTGCACGTCGGAGCGGGTTCGGGCGGTAAAGCTCGCGCCGTCCAGCTTGCCGGTGACAAAAGTATCCGAACCGGTCGGCTCGACCATGATGACGTCGGCGGCGATCTGGGCCGTGGCGCGCGCCTCGGGATCCACCAGGCCGGCATCGGTGATCGTTTCCGGACGCAGGCCGAGAATGACTTCCTTGCCGTCGGGTAGGATTGTCGTAACCGATGGCGGCATGGCGACTTTGACGCCTTCGTTGCCGAAGAGCGAAATGCCCTGCGCGCCGGCGGCGGACATCACTTTGCCCTTCAGCATGTTCATTGCCGGCGAGCCCATGAAGTCGGCGACGAACAGGTTGGCCGGGTGATTGTAGATCTCCGCCGGCGTACCGACCTGCTGGACCATGCCTTCCTTCAAGACGACGATCTTGGTGGCGAGCGTCATCGCCTCGATCTGATCGTGGGTAACATAGACGATGGTGGCGTTGGTGTTCTGGTGAAGCGCCTTGATCTCGGCCCGCACCTCGACACGAAGCTTCGCATCGAGGTTCGATAGCGGTTCGTCGAATAGGAAGACCCGCGGCTGGCGAACGAGCGCGCGGCCCATGGCGACGCGCTGGCGCTGGCCGCCGGAAAGCTGGCTCGGACGGCGTTTCAGCAGGTGCTCGATCTGCAGGGTTTTGGCCACCTGCTTTACCGCGGCCTCGCGCTGCGCCTTCTCGATGCCGCGCATTTCAAGCGCAAACGCGATGTTCTGTTCCACCGTCATGTTCGGATAAAGCGCGTAGGACTGAAAGACCATGGCGATGTCGCGCTGCGAGGGATGCAGGTCGTTGATCACCTGGCCGTCGATGACGATATCGCCGGACGACGGCGGCAGGAGACCGGCGATGGCATTCAGGAGGGTCGACTTGCCGCAACCTGAAGGGCCGACGAGCACCAGGAAGCCGCCCTTTTCCAGATCGATATCGATACCCTTGAGGATCTCGACATTGCCGATCTTCTTGCGAATGTTCTTGATTTCAAGAAAGCTCATTGACGGTTATCCCTAAGTCAGCCCTTGACTGCGCCGGCCATCAGACCGCGCACGAAGTAGCGTCCGGCGACGATATAAACGAACAGCGTCGGCAATGCCGCGAACACGGCCGCGGCCATGTCGACGTTGTATTCCTTGACGCCGGTGGAGGAGGAAACGAGGTTGTTGAGCGCCACCGTCATCGGTGAGGCCTCACCGCCCGCAAACGAAATTCCGAACAGGAAGTCGTTCCAGATATTGGTGAACTGGTAGATGATCGTGACGACGATGATGGGCCCGGAACTCGGCAGCAGGATGCGCCAGAAGATACGGAAGAAGCCGGCGCCGTCGATCATCGCTGCCTTCACCAGCTCGTCTGGGAAAGCTTCGTAATAGTTGCGGAAGAACAGCGTCGTGAAGCCGAGGCCGTAAATCACGTGCACCATGACGAGGCCCGTGGTGGAATTCGAAAGGCCGAGGAGACCGAGAAGACGCGCCATCGGAATCAAAACCGCCTGGAACGGAATGAAGCAGGCGAACAGCATCATGCCGAAAACCAGTTTATGACCGGGGAATCGCCATTTCGTCAGCACGTATCCGTTGAGGGCGCCGAGCAGCGTCGAGATCAGCACGGCCGGAACCACCATCTTGATGGAGTTCCAGAAATAACCCTTGATGCCGACGCAGCTGACCCCGATGCAGGCCTCGCCCCAGGCCTTGACCCAGGCGGCGATCGAAGGGGAGCCCGGCAGGGCCAGCATGTCGCCGCCGCGGATCTCGTCGAGCGACTTCAGCGAGGTGATCAGCATCACATAAAGCGGCAGGAGGTAGACGAGTGCGAGCACGACGAGGGCCGCATAGATGAAATAGCGGGCGGCGCGGGCCTGGCCGGCGCTGACGGTTTCGTTGGCCGCGCTCATTGGTGCTTCTCCCGCAGTTCCGAATAGAGATAGGGCACGATGATCGCGGTGATGCCCATCAGCATCATGACGGCGCTCGCCGAACCGACGGCCATCTGGTTGCGCGTGAAGGTATAGGAATACATGAAGGTGGAGGGCAGCTCGGTCGCATTGCCCGGCCCGCCTCCGGTCAGCGCAATGACCAGATCGTAGGACTTGATCGCCATATGCGCGAGCACGATGAAGGCGGACAGGAAAACGGGGCGTAAGAGCGGAATGATGATGCGGCGATAGATGGATATCGTCGAGGCGCCGTCGATCTGGGCGGCCTTGATGATCTCCCCGTCGATGCCGCGAAGACCGGCCAGGAACATCGCCATGACGAAACCGGATGCCTGCCAGACCCCGGCGATGACGACGGTGTAGATCGCCATATTGGGATTGACCAGCCAGTCGAACTTGAAGCTTTCCCAGCCGAGATTGTGCATGGTGTTTTCAAGCCCGAGACCGGGGTTCAGAAACCATTTCCAGGCCGTGCCGGTGACGACGAAGGAGAGCGCCATCGGATAGAGAAAGATCGGCCGTAGCACGCCTTCGGCGCGGATCCGCTGGTCCATCAAGATAGCGATGAACAGACCGATCGCGATGCAGATGCCGATGTAGAGAATGCCGAAGATTGCGAGATTCTGCATGGCCACATACCAGTTGGGCTGCGACCAGAGACGGAAATAGGCGTCGAACCCGCCCCATTTGTAGACCGGCATGATGCGGGAGGTCGTGAACGACAGATAGATCGTCCAGAGGATGAACCCGTAGACGAAAACCAGGATGACCGCGAACGACGGCGCCAGGACGATCTTCGGCAGCGCGTTGCGCAATCCGTCCGCAAGTGATCGGCCCTGTCTCTTTGGGATCCCATTGGGCGTCAGGGCGGGCACCGGCTCGATTGTCGTCATCATGACCTCCGGATGAGGGCGGGAGAAATATCAGTTCCGAGGATGCGTGACCTATCCTCTCACCAACAAAATCTGGCACCTAGCCTTTGGCTAAGATGCTGAATTACAAGTAAGGGGATCGCCGTCGGCAACCCCCTCACCTTGGCGTTCAACTATGCCATCACTTGGCGGCAGCAACCGCTTCCGGCAGGCGCTTCAGCGCCGCGTCGGTCGTGAGCTGGCCGTTGAGATGCTGGGTGATGACGTCGAGCATGGCTTCCTTGATGGCGGCCGGCTGGGCATAACCATGGGCGAGCGAGCCCATCATCGTGCCCTTGGTGGCTGCTTCGGCCAGATCCTTCATGCCCTTCTTGCCGCAATCGTCGAACTTCTCGTCCGAGATGTCGGTGCGGGCAGGTACCGAACCCTTCACCGTGTTGAAAGCGATCTGGAATGCCGGATTTTCGACGGCCGAAGCCATCTTGAGCTGTGCGGCACGCTGATCGTCACCCACGTCGAACATCATGAACTGGTCGGCATTGAAGAGAACGGACCCTTGCGTGCCGGGGAAGCGGATGCAGACGAAGTCGGTGCCCGGCTTCTTGTTGGCGCGCAGCCACTCGCCCTTCGACCAATCGCCCATCTGCTGGGCGCCGGACTTGCCCTCGATGACCATGGCAGTCGAGAGGTTCCATTCGCGACCCGAGAAATTCTGGTCGAAATAGGTCCTGAGCTTCGACATGGTGTCGAAGACCTTCTTCATGGTGTCGCTGGAAAGCGAAGCCGGATCGAGGTCGAGAACGGCCTTCTTGTAGAAGTCCGGACCGCCGACGGAGAGAACGACGGCTTCCCAGAGCGTACCGTCCTGCCACGGAACGCCGCCATGAGCGAGCGCGGTAAGGCCCTGGCCCTTGAAGTTGTCGAGCAGGGCGATGAACTCGTCGATATTGGTCGGAACCTTGCCGCCGGCCTTGTCGAGGGCGGCCTTGTTGATCCACAGCCAGTTGGTGGAGTGGATGTTCACCGGAGCCGCGATCCAGTGGCCGTCATACTTGGAAAAGTCCTGGAGTGCAGCCGGAATGACCTTGTCCCAGCCTTCCTTGGTGGCGAGTTCGTCGAGGTTTGCGGCAACACCCATTTCCGCCCAGTCCTTCAGGTCGAAACCGAGGAGCTGAACGGCGGTCGGCGGATCGCCGGCGGTAACGCGGGCGCGCAGCGCGGTCATCGCCGCAGAACCTGCACCGCCGGCAACCGGCATGTCCTTCCAGGCAACGCCTTCCTTCTGCAGGTTTTCCTTCAAGACGTTGAGCGCCGCCGCTTCGCCGCCCGAGGTCCACCAGTGAAGGACTTCGACGCTTTCGGCTGCCTTGGCGGCACCGGCCGTCAGAGCGATAATCGCCGCACCGGCGGCGAGTTTGCTGATCATTCGAATATTCATTGAGATTCTCCCTTTGCATCCGGGCTCCTCTCCGGATATTTCGATTTATAACGATATAAATGCGGTGGGTGTCAACCCGGACACGGAGATTTCTACAGCAATCGGACATACCGATAACAGATTGAATTCAATGCGAATTTCCCCAAAACTCGAAATTTTTCTCCGGAATCGAGAAAAAATTCCCGCGTAGCCGAAAAAATTTGTAACGATATAGATGAAGCTTGCCTTGGTTTTTTGGGCGGGAACGGAGGAAGAAGGAGATGTCGCTGGGAGACCTGGGGGAGAAGGGTCGGCGGGCGAAGCCGGAGCGGGAATCCGGGCAAGCCGGCGGCAACGCGAAGCCCACCCTGAAAACCATCGCCGAATTGACGGGACTTGCCGTCACCACGGTGTCGCGTGCGCTCGCCGATGCGCCGCAGATAGCCCTGGAGACACGCCAGCGTGTGCGGCAGGTGGCAAGCGAGATCGGTTACCTGCCCGACCGTGCGGCCCAACGCCTGCGTACAGGCCGCACCAACGTCATCAGCCTCGTCCTCGATCCTCACGAGGAAATCCTGAGCTATGCCACCTCTATGATCAAAGGGCTGACGGAAGCGCTCCGCGGCACACCTTATCACCTTGTCATCACGCCGCATTTCTCCGACACGCCGCAGGCCGACCCGGTCCGGCATATCATGCGTAACCGCATGGCCGACGGCATTATCTTCACCCGGACCGAACCGTCGGACGAACGCGTAAAACTGCTGATGGAAAACAATTTTCCATTTATCTGTCACGGTCGGACGGAACTGGCGACCGCCCATCCATACGTCGATTACGACAACTATGGTTTTGCCTATCTGGCGGCGCGAAAACTGATCGCGGCGGGCTGCAGGAAGCTGTTCATCATCCTGCCGCCTGAACGCTTCACATTTGCCCATCACATGCGGCACGGTTTCATGACAGCAGTGCGGGAGGAAGGGGTCGCGTTCGAGATCGCCAGAGACGTCACGCTCGACAGCGGATCGGACGATATCCGCGATTATCTTTTCCGCCGGATGGGCGAAGCGGAACGGCCGGATGGCTTTATCTGCGGCGGCGAGGTTTCCGCCCTTTCGGTCATGGCCGCAGCCTACGACCACCATCTCGAACTGGGGAAGGATGTGCGCCTGGTGGCCAAACAAACCTCCGGCCTTTTCGACCAGATCAGGCCGCGGGTCGAAACCATCTACGAGGACCTGGCGGAGGCCGGGCTGCTGATGGGCCGCCTGCTTCTGAAGCGTATCGGCGGCCCCCAACCTATCGACGAAATGCAGGTGCTCCAGACCGTCTGAGGTCCGGGGCACCCAATGATATCTCAATCCTCTTCGACGAAGACTTCCTCGCGTTTCTTCTTGACGCTCGGCAGGAAGACGACGACCAGGACCAGCGCTGCGATAAAGAGAAGGCCGGCGCTGATCGGACGCGTGACGAACGTTGTCGGATCGCCGCGCGACAGGATCATCGCACGCCTCAGATTCTCTTCCAGAAGCGGCCCGAGCACGAAGCCGAGCAGCAGCGGCGCGGGCTCGCAGCGGAGCTTGACCAGCACGTAGCCGATGAAGCCGAAGAAGGCCACGGAGTAGAGATCGTAGACGTTCGAATTGACGCTGTAGACCCCGATCGAGCAGAAGGCCATGATGATCGGGAACAACACGTAGTAAGGGATGGTCAACAGCTTCACCCACAGCCCGATGAGCGGCAGGTTGAGGACGACGAGCATCAGATTGCCGATCCACATGGAGGCGATGATGCCCCAGAAGAGGGCCGGCTGCTCGACAGCAACATTCGGACCCGGCACGATGCCCTGGATGATCATCGCGCCGATCATCAGCGCCATGACCGGATTGGCCGGAATGCCGAGGGTCAAAAGCGGAATGAAGGAGGTCTGCGCACCGGCATTGTTGGCTGATTCAGGTCCGGCGACGCCCGCTACAGCTCCCTGGCCGAATTCCTGCGGGTTCTTTGAGACCTTCTTTTCCACCGTGTAGGAGGCGAAAGCCGCAAGGATTGCACCGCCGCCCGGCAGGATACCGAGGATCGAGCCGATGACAGTGCCGCGCAAAACCGGCGCGACCATCGCCCGAAAGTCCTCCTTGGTCGGCAGCAGGCCGCTGACCTTCGACACCAGCACCGACCGGCTCTTTTCGTTTTCAAGGTTGCGGAGAATTTCCGCGATACCGAAGACGCCGACCGCGACGGCAACGAAATTCAGGCCGTCGGCATACTCACGAATGCCGAGCGTGAAGCGCGGCGTTCCGGTGTAGATGTCGGTGCCGACGAGCCCCAGCAACAGGCCGAGCGCCACCATCGCCAGCGCCTTGACGATCGAACCGTGCGCCAATGCAATCGAGGACACCAGGCCGACGACCATCAGGGAGAAATATTCGGCCGCGCCGAACTGCAGTGCGATTTCGGTGAGCGGCGGCGCAAAGATCGCTACCAGGAAGGTCGAAACGGTGCCGGCGAAGAACGAGCCGATCGCCGCGATCGCAAGTGCTGCACCCGCCTTGCCCTTGCGCGCCATCTGATAGCCGTCGATGGCCGTGACGGCAGAGGAGGATTCACCCGGCATGTTGATGAGGATCGCCGTGGTGGAGCCGCCGTATTGCGCGCCGTAATAGATACCGGCGAGCATGATCAGCGAAGAGACCGGCTCCAGCTGAAACGTGATCGGCAGCAGCATGGCGATCGTCGCAGTGGCGCCGATACCCGGCAGCACGCCGATCAGGGTGCCGAGCAGCACGCCGATCAGGCAGAAGAACAGGTTTTCCAGAGAGGTTGCGGTCGCGAAGCCGAGCGCGAGATTACTGAACAGATCCATCACTCACACCTCAAAGACCGAGCCAGGGGCCGAAACTGCGGAACGGGAGGCCGAGGCCGTAGATGAAGACCGCGACTGCGAAAACCGTCAAGGCGGCGGAGAGAACAACCGCCGTCAGAGGCTTCATCCGCCCTGATGCAAACGATGCGATCAATGCCGTGAAGAACAGCGCCGGCACGAAGCCGAGGCCCCGCACGGTGAGGCCGAAAAAGATCGGTGCCGGCAGGATGAAGAGCATCCCGCGCCAGGCGATATGGCCGATCGGCTCACCATGGACGCGCGCGGCCTGAACGAGGATGATGACTCCGAACAGCATCAGCGCGCAGGCGAGAATGAACGGGAAATATCCCGGGCCCATGCGAAATGCCGTACCGAGTTCGAGCTCGAAGGCCTGATAGGCGAAGTAGATGCCCGTCAGGACGAACAGCAGTCCGCAGATCAGATTGGTGGTGTCGAATTTCAGCGAATTCATGGTGTCTCCGTATGGATCGAAGAGCGGATGGCCAAGATCACCTGGTCAACGGATCCTCTTGGACGAGGATGACGAAGGGCCGGCCACCAAACCGTTCACACCGTTTTTCTTTAGAGAATCCCTCCCCTCCGGAGTGGAGGAGAGGGATTGGAAAGACGCGAACCGAATGAAAGCCTCAGCCGATGGTGCAGCTTAGTCGGCGTATTGTCCAGCAGCCTCGATGATCGGCTTCCAACGGGTGATTTCGCCTTCAAGCTTGGCCTTCAGCGCTTCCGGAGTGGCATCGTTCTCGGACGAGGGCTCCGTGCCGAGTTCGGCGAAGCGGGCGGCGACGTTCGGGTCCTTCAGCGCGACCTTCAATGCAGCGCTGAGCTTGTCGATCGCTTCCTTAGGGGTGCCCTTCGGCGTGTAGATGCCGTGCCAGATACCCACCGTCAGTCCCGGCAAGCCGGCTTCGGTGACAGTCGGAAGATCCTTCAGAACGTCGAGGCGTTCCGGCGACGTGACCGCATAGGCCTTTACTGTGCCGCCCTGGATCTGCTTGGTGGTGTTGGTCGTCTGGTCGCACATGATATCGACCTGTCCGCCGAGAAGATCGGTCATGGCCGGACCGGTGCCCTTGTAGGGAACCGTGACAAGGGGCGTCTCGATCGCGCTCATGAAGAGCATGCCGCAAAGATGCGAGGCAGCGCCGATGCCGGCATTCGCGACAGTAACCTTATCCGCATTGGCCTTGGCGTATTCGATCAGTCCCTTGAGATCCTTCGCTTCCATGTCCTTGCGGGCAAGCAGCGTCATCGGAACTTCGGTGACGAGACCGACATAGTCGAAAGCGTTCAGCGTGTCGTAGGAAAGCTTGCGGTAGAGGGTGGCGCTGGTCGCCATGCCGATATGGTGGAGCAGAACCGTGTAGCCGTCCGGGTCGGCGCTGGCCACGCGGCCCGCGCCGAGCGTGCCGCCGGCACCGCCGACGTTTTCGACGATGATCTGCTGGCCGAGATTCTTCGACATGGATTCAGCTACCAGACGGGCAACCGTGTCGGTTGGGCCGCCGGCCGCAAACGGAACCACCATGGTGATCTGCCGCTCCGGATAACCGGCGGCATTGGCGGAAGCGGAGAAAAGCGAAAGCGCCGCAAGAGCGGTAGCGCCAATAAAGGCGTTCAGGGTTTTCATCGGGGTCCTCCAGGATGAAATAGAGCACAGTCAGCGCTCAAGTCCTCCGGCGCCAACCTGCCGGAAATCTGCGCCAATGCGCTGGGCAGGTGCAATCATTTGAAAAGTACTAAATCGTTTTTTCTAGCTTTGATGCGTTGCACCATGGGTGGATTGGGCCACAAGGCGCCAAAAGCATGGGTGGATTTCCACCCATTACATTCGCCGTTATCCGTCCCGGTCGTCCTGCAGCAGGTGTTCCACGCCCAAGATCTTCTTGTCGAGGCCATATTTCTGCATCTTTTCGTAAAGCGTCTTGCGCGAAATCCCGAGAGATTCATAAACCGGCCTCAACGCACCCCCATGGGCGGCGATCTCGCCGGCAATGATATTTCGCTCGAAAGCCGCGACCTTGTCAGCCAGCCGCCCTGCCCCGTCTCGTCCCGGCACGGCGGTCTCGCCAGGCCTCGGGTCGAGACCGAGCACCAGGCGGTCCGCGGCATTGCGCAGTTCCCGCACGTTGCCCGGCCAGTCGCGCTGGGCGATCGCAGAGATCACATCGGCGGGCACGTTCGGATCCTCCCGGCCGTAGCGCGCCGCCGCCTCTCGGACGAGCTGCAGGAAGAGCAGCGGGATATCGGCTCGTCGCTGAGCGAGCGACGGGACATGGATGGTTGCCACGTTGAGGCGGTAGAAAAGATCGGCGCGGAAACGCCCCGCTGCGACCTCTGCCTCCAGGTCCACTTTGCTGGTGGCGATAAAGCGGACATCCAACGGCACGGTTTCGTTGGAGCCGAGCCGCGTGATCACCCGCTCCTGTAAAACGCGCAGGAATTTTGCCTGGAGATCGACCGGCATCGAACCGATCTCGTCGAGCAGGATCGTGCCACCGCGGCCGTGCTCGAACTTGCCGTAACGGGGACGCAATGCGCCCGGAAAGGCGCCGGCCTCGTGACCGAACAGCTCGCTTTCGATCAGGTTTTCCGGCAGCGCAGCACAGTTGATGGCGATGAACGGCTTATGGGCACGCGGGCTGACATCGTGCAGCGCCCTCGCCACCACCTCCTTGCCCACCCCCGTCTCGCCGATAATCAGCGTATCCGCATCGGCAGCCCCGATCGCGCGGAGCTGATAGCGCAGGTCGACCATGACTTGGGTGCGCCCCGGAAGCCGTGCCTCGACATCATCGCGCTTGCCGGCGACCGCCCGTAGCCGCCGGTTTTCGAGCACCAGACCGCGCCGATCCAGCGCCCGGCGGATGATGCCCGCGAGATGCTGCGGCGTGAACGGCTTTTCGAGAAAGTCGTAGGCACCTTCCCGCATTGCTTTCACCGCAAGCTGGACGTCGCCGTGGCCCGTCACCAGGATCACCGGGATTTCCGCATCCAGCTCGCGGATGCGGTGAAGCAGCGTCATGCCGTCGATGCCGGGCATACGGATATCGCTGACGACCACCCCGTCGAAGCCGAAACCCGTAAGTTCGAGCACATGATCCGCATGGGAAAATGTCTGGACCGAAAGGCCGAAGAGTTCCAGCGCTTGTGCGGTCGAACGGCGCAGCTCCTCCTCGTCGTCGACCAGCAGCACCCTTTGTCCGTTCACTCGGCTGCCTCCAGAAGATTGCCGTCGGCAGCGTCGAGCTCGATGTTGAAGACTGCGCCGCCATCGGGATGCTCACCGACGCTCAGACTGCCGCCGAAATCCTTGATGATATTGTAGGAGATCGAAAGGCCGAGCCCCAAGCCCTTGCCCACGCCCTTGGTAGTAAAAAACGGATCGAAGATGCGCTCGCGGATGGCCGGTGGAACGCCGGGACCTCGATCGCGTACCGACACGACCACCTTGTCGCCCTCCTTCTCGGCAGAAACGGTGATACGCCGGTCCTCCAGCCCCTCCACCGCATCGGCCGCATTGGTGATGATGTTCACCAGAACCTGCTGCAGGCGCACGGCCCCCGCCTTCACGGCCGGCAGCATCGGATCGATCTCCACGTCCAGGACGGCATCGGCCGTCTTGAGCCGCGCCGCCACGATCTCGAGCGTATCCCGCATCACGTCCTCGATCAGCACGGGACCGAGCTTCTCGTTCGGCTTGCGGGCGAAGTTGCGCAAGTGCTTGCTGATCGACGCAATGCGGTCGATCAGCGCCGAGATGCGACGGACATTGTCCCTTGCCTCGTCCGTCCGGCCGAGATCGATGAGCACACCCGTCGTCTCCGCATAGGTCTTGGCTGCGGCCAAAGGCTGGTTGAACTCGTGGGAAAGGGCGGCCGACATCTGGCCGAGACCGGCGAGCTTGCCGGCCTGGATGAGATCGGCCTGCGTCTGCCGCAACCGCTGTTCGGTGAGCCGCCGCTCGGCGATCTCCTCCTCGATGCGGCTGTTGACGCGGGCAAGATCGGCGGTGCGCTCCGCCACGCGTCGCTCCAGTTCGTTGCGGGCTTCCGCCTGCAGCTGCATGCGTTCATTGAGGCGTGCGCGTCGCTGCATCAGGACGGCAAGCGCCAGGCCGGCGAGGCAGAGCGTCAGGATCGCCGCGACGGTCGCGGTTTTCGCCTGGGTACGGACGGAACTCGTGTCCATCAGAACGTTGACCGTCCAGCCCGCATCCGGCATGGGCTGGGAAACGATGAGATATTCCTTCTCAACCCGATTGTCGGCAATGACCATGACATCGCGATCGGCAAATGCGCCGCGCTTCACCGGCAATTCCCGCAGTTTCGCGTCCGCATACCGCCTGGAGGCCTCAGTGCGTGCGATCCGTTCGGGAGTCAGCGGCAGAATGCTTGCATAAAGCCATTCCGGACTGCCGGTCATGAAGATGATGCCTTCCGGATCGGAGACGAAGATCCGGTCGTCACCGCCGCGCCAACTGTCTTCGATGGAATCGATATCCACCTTGAAGACGATCACGCCGCGGATCACGCCGCCGACCTCGATCGGCGAGCCGAAATAATAGCCGCGTTTCAGGGATGTCGTGCCAAGCGCATAAAAACGCGATTGCCGCCCAGCCGCCGCGTCCTGGAAATAGGGCCGGTAGGTGAAGTTCTCGCCGATGAAGCTGATCGGAGTGTCGTAATTGCTCGCCGCAACGGTCTGGCCGTCCATCGTCATCACATAGATATCGGACGACTTGAGAAGAGCGTTGACGTCCTTGAGATAGGCATTTGTCGTTGCCCGCAGCGCGTCGTTTCCTGGGTCGAGGATTAGCGCCTCGACATTCTGCTGATCGGCGATCAGCGCCGGCAGAGCCTCGTAACGCTTCAGGTGGCCATCCAATGCCGATACCGCCAGCCGCAATGTCGTGGCGGCTTGCGTTTCGGCTTCGTTCATATAGCCGCGCGCCGCGATATCGTTGCCCCTGAAGATCAAGGCAAGCCCAAGCACCGCCAGGAGGACCAGCGGCAAAAGAAGGCGATATCTCAACAGGCCGGGTCCTCCCATCTCTCCGCCCCGCAAAAGGGGCACGGCTATTGTAATCCGTGGTGGAGCGATTTCCATCACTTCCTTTCATGAGCCCTAACGTTCAACTGCAGCCGTAGGACGCATAAAGGAGACATGCTCGCTTTTATGGAAGTTTTACTTGACCTGCCGCCTGAGCCGGAACAGTCTGGCAAGCGGGTATCGGCGCCGGTCTCGGCATCAGGGGGCTTCATGGTCTACGTGCTTGCGCTTCTCATCGGCATCATCGCCGGCCTTCGTGCCATGACGGCGCCTGCCGCCATCGCCTGGGCCGCTTATCTCGGCTGGCTCAATCTTTCCGGTTCCTGGCTCGCCTTCATGGGCTCAGTCTGGGCCGTCGGCATCTTCACCATTCTCGCAGTCGTGGAACTCGTGACCGACCAGCTGCCCTCGACGCCGAGCCGCAAGGTTCCGCAACAGTTCGGCGCCCGGCTCCTGATGGGTGCCCTGACCGGAGCCGCCATCGGCACACCCTATGGCGGTTGGATCGTCTGCCTGATCGCCGGCGTCGTCGGCGCAGCAATTGGAACTTACGGCGGCGCAGCCGTCCGCGCCAAACTCGCCGCGGGCTTCGGAAAGGACCTGCCTGCAGCCTTGATCGAGGACGCCGTCGCTATCATCGGGGCCTATCTGATCGTTGCGTCCCTGCCGATTCCGGTCGCCGCATGACGGCTTTCGACGCGATCATCATCGGCGCTGGACAGGCCGGCCCCTCGCTTGCCGGGCGTTTCAACGATGCCGGCAAACGCGTCGCCATCATCGAGCGGAAGCATGTGGGCGGGACCTGCGTCAACACCGGCTGCAAGCCGACCAAGACGCTCGTCGCCAGCGCCTATGCCGCCCATCTCGCCCGCCGCGGCAGCGAATACGGCGTCGTGCTCGAGAGCTCCGTGAAGATCGACATGCCGACGGTGATGCGCCGTTCGCACCAGGTGACGCTCGATTCCCGCCACGGCAACGAGAGCTGGCTGGAAGGCATGCCGAACTGCACCCTGATCCGCGGCCATGCCCGTTTCGAAGACAAGAACACGGTGCGGGTCGGAGACGAACTGCTGACCGCGCCGCAGATCTTCATCAATGTCGGCGGACGCGCCGCGATCCCGGATTTTCCGGGCATCGGCGAAGTGCCGTTCATGACCAACAGCGACATTGTCATGCTCGAGCGGGTGCCGGGCCATCTGGTCGTCGTCGGCGGCAGCTATATCGGTCTGGAATTCGCGCAGATGTATCGTCGCTTCGGCGCGGAGGTCACGGTCGTCGAGAAGGGGCCGCGGCTCGTAGGTCGCGAGGACGAAGAGATTTCCGAAGCCATCCGCGGCATTCTGGAAGCCGAAGGAGTCAAGATCCGCACCAACGCCGAATGCATCCGCTTCCGCAAGCACGGGGACGGCATCGCAGTCGGGGTGGACTGCGCAGAGGGCGAACCGGAAGTGATCGGCACCGATATCCTGCTCGCCGTCGGCCGGCGGCCGAACACAGACGACCTTGATCTGGACAAGGCAGGAGTGGAAACCGACGGCAAGGACTATATCAAGGTCGATGACCGTCTGGCAACCAGTGTCGAGGGTATCTGGGCGATGGGCGACTGCAACGGCCGCGGCGCCTTCACGCATACGGCCTACAACGATTTCGAGATCGTTGCTGCGAACCTCTTTGACGGAGAAGACCGCAAAGTCTCCGACCGGCTGCTCGGGTACGCGCTTTACATCGATCCCCCGCTTGGCCGCGTCGGCATGAGCGAAACGGAAGCCCGCAAGGCAGGAAAGAAGGTTCTCGTCGGGCACCGGCCGATGACGCAGGTTGGCCGCGCGGTCGAAAAGGGCGAGACCCAGGGCCTGATGAAGATCGTGGCGGACGCCGACACGAGGCGTATCCTGGGAGCCGCCATCCTCGGCACCGGCGGCGACGAATCCATTCATGGCATACTCGACATGATGAATGCCGGCGCCACTTTCGATACGTTGCGCTGGGCGGTCCCTATCCATCCCACGGTGTCGGAACTCTGGCCGACGGTCGTCCTCGGCATGCAGCCGACCTGAACCTCTTTTGGACATATCTAAATTTTTATCGACTGCTTAAGGAGAGCCTCAAGCATTTTCGTCTATGACCGGCGTTCAAGGTCCTGTTCATGACGGAAACAGATGTGCGGTTTTGCTGGCTTCCTTGGTGAAGCATGTGGCTCCGGTGATCCGGAAGCTCTCCTGTCGTCCATGGCGGCCGCGATTGCCCATCGCGGACCGGACGGACAAGGCGTGTTCGCCGCGCCGGGCGTCGGGCTTGCCCATGTGCGCCTGTCGATCATCGGGCTCGCCGACGGCCAGCAGCCGATGACGAGTGTCGACGGCCGATTCACCATCGTCTTCAACGGCGAGATCTTCAACTATGTGGAACTGCGCGACGACCTGAAGGCTCGCGGTATCGTCTTTCGCACCGGCAGTGACACGGAAGTGCTGCTTCAGCTTTATGCGCTCCATGGCAAGGACTGCCTTTCGCGCCTCAACGGCGACTTCGCCTTCGCCATATGGGATGCGCGTGACCGGCGGCTGATGCTTGCCCGCGACCGGATGGGCGTGCGGCCGCTCTTTTATACCCGGCACAAAGGCGCGCTCTACTTCGGTTCCGAAGTGAAGGCCCTGCTCCAGGTGCCGGGCATCGAGGCGGAACTCGATCCCTTTGCGCTCGACCAGATCTTCACGCTCTGGGCGCCGATCCCGCCGCGGACGGCCTTCAAGGATATCCGTGAACTCGAGCCAGGACATCTGCTGACCGCCGAAGGCGGACGCATCGACGTCAGGCCCTACTGGTCGCTTGACTTTCCCGATGCCGACGACCGGGCCGAGGCGGACCAGGGCGCGATGGAACAAGAGCTGAGGGCACTCCTTGCCGATGCGACGCGGCTTCGCATGCGTGCCGACGTACCGGTCGGCGCCTATCTTTCCGGCGGCCTCGATTCCTCGCTGATCACCGCCCTGGCGGCGCCGATGGCGCCGAATGGATTGAACACCTTCTCGGTGACCTTCGACGACGCCGAGCATGACGAAAGCGCCTTCCAGATGGAAGTTGCCCGCGCGCTCGGGACGCACCATCGTGCAGTCGCAAGCGGCTCGGCCGATATCGCGGCGAGCTTTCCGGATGTGATCAACTTTACGGAGCGGCCGGTTCTGCGCACCGCGCCTGCCCCGCTCTACCGCCTCTCCGGCCTCGTGCGGGACGCCGGCATGAAGGTCGTGCTGACCGGCGAAGGGGCAGACGAGATCTTTGCCGGTTACGATATCTTTCGGGAGGCGCGCGTGCGGCGCTTCTGCGCCCGCCAGCCGGGTTCGAAAATCAGGCCGCATCTCTTCCGCAAGCTCTACCCTTATTTGCCCGGCTTGAAGCAGCAATCGTCGGATTACCTCGCGGCATTCTTCGGCGCCTCGAACGACGTTGCCGGCGACCCGCTCTTCTCGCACCGGCCGCGTTTCCGCTCCACGGCCGCGGCGAAGATCTTCTATTCCGACGATTTGCGCGCCACTCTCGGCACCTATGACGCCGCCGAAGAGCTTGCCTCTCGCCTGCCCGACAACTTCCGCCGCTGGCATCCGCTGCATCAGGCGCAATATCTCGAAGGCCGTTTCCTGCTGCCGGGCTACATCCTTTCCAGCCAGGGAGATCGGGTTGCGATGGCACATGGCGTCGAAGGCCGGTTCCCATTCCTCGACCACCGCCTGGTCGAATTTGCGGCCCGGCTCAATCCAAGCATGAAGCTCAAGGGTCTCGAGGAGAAACATATCCTCCGGCGGGTGGCAAAGGACCTGCTGCCGGATGTGATCACCAAGAGGCCCAAACAGCCATATCGAGCGCCAGACGGCCGTTCCTTCGCCGGCAACGACGAGCAAGCCTATGTCGGCGAGATGCTCGGCGAACAGGCAGTCGCGGAGACGGGACTGTTCAATGCGCGGGCGGTCGCCAAATTGCATCAGAAGTGCCGGACACAGACGGTTTCAGGTTTCCGCGACAATGCCGCCTTTGTCGGCATTCTTTCGACACAACTCTGGCTGCGGAAGTTTACGGCCCGAGACGCAGCCGGTGCCGATCACATTGCCAAGGCGGCAGGAAGTAAAGCATGACGGCGCCCGGATTAATCCAGAAGATGGCACGCCTTCGCGGTTTCCTGCCGATGTTCTTGTCCTATGCCGCCTCGGGCGGCAGTCTGATCGTCAGTTCCTTCGCCCAGCTCCTGACCTTTGCCATCCTGGCCCGCTTCCTCGGCGTCCACGAATTCAGCTTGTTTGTGGCAATCACAGCGGTCTCGGCGATCGCGGTTCATCTCTGCGGCCTCGGCGCCACCGAATGCCTGGTGCGCCGTGTCGCCCGCGACCATGCCATCTATCCTCGCATGCTCGGGCATAACCTGATCCTGATTGCGGCGAGCGGCCTTGCACTCATCCTGATCGGCGCCGTGGCGCTGCCCTTCTTCTTCGACGTATCTGCCGATCCGGTGGTAAACGTCGTCGAGATCACCCTCATGCTGGTGACGAACATTCTGCTCGTCCGTTGCATCCTGTTCGCCGAACAGGTCTTCATCGCCTTTTCCGATTTCGGCTCAGCGAACAAGGTGGTCATGGGTTTCGCGCTGATCCGCACTGCCGCAGCCGTGCTCGCCTGCCTCATCTTCGGCGTATCGACGCTCTCGGGCTGGATCATCTGGCAGTTCGCGGCGCATCTCCTCATGCTGGCTTTCTGCGTCCAGGCGCTTCGCCGCCTCGGCCGACCCCGATGGGGACTTGTCCGCGAGGAGCTCCGGCTCGGCCTCTTCTTCAGCATCCCCTTCATTCTCAAGGCGGCACGTCAGAATGCCGACCTGCTGGTCCTGAGCCTGGTCACCACGGCCGAGATCGTTTCGAGCTACAGCGTTGCGCGTCGCATCATCGAAAGCAGCTACCTCTCCGTCGATGCGCTGAACCGCATCGTTTACCCGGGTACCGCAAGAGCGAGCCAGGCCGGGCTTCATCATGCGGCCGAACGGGTATCGAAGATCTTCGCCGTCGCATTCACAATCAGTGTTGCAGCAGGCGCGACGGTCTATGTATTCGCGCCGCTGCTGCCCTTTCTTTTCGGTCATGAATATGTCTCGCTCGTAGGTTTCGTCCGCGTCCTCTGCTGGGTCGTGGTGCCGGTCGCCTGCTGGGCGATTGCGCTTGAAGCACTTGGCGCAGCCGGCCATCAGGGCGCGCGCGCTTCCGTCCTGGGAACCGGCAGCCTGGTTGGTGCAGGCATCGCTGCATGGGCGACCTGGTATGCCCCGCCGCTCGGCACCTTCGTATCCTATTACGTGATCGAGGCAGCGATGGCGGCCGCCGCCTGGGCTGTTTATCTGAGCGTGGTGACGAGGAGCAGGCAGACGAGTTTTGCCGTGAGCGAGCCTGCCGAATGAACCTGCCGTACAGCCATCCGGCCGTGGAGGCTCCTGCCGTCTTCCTCACCCGCAACGCCACACATGGCGTGCGTCCGATGGAAGCTGCCGACCTTCAAGCCGTCGGCCGGCTCTTCAACAAGGCATTCCGGAACAAGGACGAGGCGCCGCAACAAGACCTGGTGGATTATCTAGACCGCGTTTTCCTGAAATGTCCGGGCTACGCACCGGAGCACGGCAGCATCGTCCATCAGGATCACCAGGGCCGGATCGACAGCGCATTGCTGGCGCTTCCGATGCCCTTTTTTGTTTACGGCAGGCGAATTACCGCGCGTCTTCTCTGTGCCTTCATGGCGGACGGAAAGACCGGTCTTGCCGGTGCGGCAAGACTGGCGCGCACGATCCGCCTCTCGCAACCGGACCTGTGTTTTTCCGACAATGCCTCCCCCGTCAGCGCCGATCACTGGACGACCGGCGGCGGTTTCATGCTTCCCGTTCAAAGCCTCGAGTGGCGCCGCACCTTCCGACCGTTTCAGGCGGGTTTCGATCGATTAAGGAGAAAACTGCCGGCCGGCAGTCATCTTCCGCTTTCGACATCGCTCAAACCGGCGGACTTCCTCGCGCGGCATTTTTTTGGCACGTTCACGCCTCGGGAACCTGTCGGCGGAACCTCGATCGAAGCGGATTTCGATGATTTCGTCACATGCGCCGCAACGATGACAGAGTGCTTTGCGATCCGCCCCGACTGGTCGCGTGACGATCTTCTGTGGCTGATGGATACGGCCGCTTCGAACATTTCGCTCGGCCGGCTCCGCTGCAAACGTGTCCTTAATACCAAAGGCACGACGATCGGCTGCTACCTGTTTTTCGGCAAACCGGGCAGAACGGCGCACGTCCTCAATATCCTCTGCCGGGAAGGACACGAATTCGAAGTGGTCGGGCATATGTTTGCGGACCTTTCGGCCTCCGGCTATTCCGCGGCCCATGGTATGGCGCAACCTTTCCTGATGAACGCGTTGATGCGACAGAGGCAGATGAGCTTCCGGCACCGCGGCTATTTCTGCATGGTGACGCGGCATAAGGACATCCGCGAGGCGGCAACCGGAAACGATATCTTTGTCGGCGGCCTTGCTTCCGAAAGCTGGAGCCGTCTCCTCACGGACTTCGCGTAATGAGAGATTAACGCGATATTCACCGTACTGACCTAGTGATGAAGCCTAATATTGGCGAAATGCGGCGGGTTCGATGCTTCCGCCGCATGGCTGGAGGTGTGCATGTACCGGCCGAGGGAGCCCGAGAACCGACGCCCGGCGTCATCGTCCGCGCCTGCCGGCCAGCGGGGCGGCATGCCCTATCGCGGCTCGCTTCTTGATCGGCTGGACGACGACCGCTTCCAGGAGCCCTACCAGGACGATAACGATAGCCATGCGGGCGAAAGCGACGATTATTGGCGTCGTCAGAGCCGGCAGCCGCAGCCCGCCCCGCGTCCTGCGCCGGAACCGGCGACGACCTACCCTTCCTCTCTCAACGGGGTCGTCGAAGCGCAAATCCGCAGCCTGTCGGAGATCGGCGCCGGCGACGTCCTCTCCTGGCTGCGCAAAGGGCTGCCCTGGATCATCTTCTTCGTCGTCCTCGGCGTGATCGCAGCCTTTCTCTATTCCGCGACCGCCACGCCGCGCTACACCGTCTATACCGACATCATCATCGACCCGCAAAACCTCAACGTCGTCACCGACGACGTGTTCGCTTCAAGCCCGCAACGGGATTCCCAACTGCTGGAGGTGGAAAGCAAGCTGCGCGTGCTGACGTCCCGCAATGTGCTGAAACAGGTCGTCGCGGACATGAACCTGACGGAAGATCCGGAATTCACCAAGCCCAGCGCGCTGGAGCCGCTGCTCCGTCTGATCTCCCCAAACCGCCCCGCAAGCGACAAGGAGCTCGGCGTGCTAATGGAGCTCGGCGAGCGGGTAAAAGCCGCCCGCGAGGAACGGTCCTTCGTGGTGACGCTTTCCGTGTGGTCCGAGGATCCGGAAAAATCGATCAGGCTCTCCGAGGCGATCGTCCGCGCCTTCGAAACCGAGCTTTTCGAATCATCAGCCGACAGCGCCGGCCGCGTTGCCGCCACGCTCACCAGCCGCCTCGACGAACTGCGCGCCCAGGTGACGGACGCCGAGGAAAAGGTCGCGCAGTTCAAGCGTGACAACAATATCCAGGAATCCAATACCGGCGAGCTTGCAAGCAGCCGCATTTCCAGCGCCCTCGACACGCAGGTCCTTGATGCGCAGCAGCGGCTGATCCAGGCCGAAGCTCGCTACAATCAGATGCGTTCGGCCGTTGCCGACCGGCGGACGGCGACCGCGACCGTCTTTGATTCTCCCGGAATGCAGACGCTGAGGACGAGCTACAATACGTTGCAGCAGCAGATCGGCTCGCTGACCCTCACCTACGGCTCGCGTCATCCCCGCCTGGTCTCACTGCAATCGGAAAAGGCAGCGATAGACAAAGCCATAACCGATGAAGCGAGCCGCATCCTCGAGACGGCCAAGACCGACGTGGACCAGGCGCGTGCGACGCTGAACCAGCTCCGCGGCAAGGCCGACGCTGAACGTTCCACCGTTTTCACCAACAACGATGCGCAGATACGTCTGCGGGAACTGGAACGGGATGCGCGCGCCAAGGCGGCAGTCTACGAAACCTATCTCGGCCGCACACATCAGATCACCGAACGCCAGCAAATCGATACCAGCAATGTCCGTGTGATCTCGCCGCCCGTGCCGCCCAAGACGAAGAGCTGGCCCCCCCGCACGATCATCCTGCTTATAGGCGGCGCTGCCGGCGGCTTCATGCTCGGCACCGGATTGGCCCTTTTGCTGGGGCTCGCACGACATCTCAGCGATGTTCGCCAGCGCTTCGCTTACACGCAGAGATATTCCTGAGGCGTTGAGCATGCGCAACCCTTCAGCCGTCGCGACAGGCCACGCCGATATCGATCACCGCCCCCTGATCGGATCCCTGCTGTTCCTCGGCCTGTTCCTGTTCTTTGCGATATCGATCGATCCCTTTTACGATCTGACATTACCCTCATCGGCGAGTATCGCAACCGACAAGTCCAGCCGGCTGAACCAGATCCTTTTCATCTTCCTGCCGTTCGGCGCAGTTTTGTGCAGCATGGCGACCTCCATGCGCGGCACCTTCCTGCAGCCTCGCTGGCTGATGCTGACGATCTTTCTCTGGCTGCTGTTCGTTTCCCTTCTATCGAACCACGGCGCCAACAGTTTCAAGGCGCTGGTTCTCACCTCACTTGTCGTCATCGGCGCCAATGCGAGCGTGCTGCTGCCGCGTTCCGAGACACATTTCGCCAAACTGCTGGCGGTCGGAACGCTCGCCAGTATCGGCCTCTGCTATTATGGCATCTTTTCCCTGCCCCACCTGTCCATCCACTCGGCAGCCGAGGTTGCCGAACCCATGCATGCCGGCCTCTGGCGCGGTTATTTCCCGCACAAGAACAACGCCGCCGCCGCCATGGTGCTGTTTGCCTTCTGCGGTATATTTGTCATGCAGGTCTGGTCGAGGCTCGTGGGCGTCGCCATCTTCGCAAGCGCGACCTGGTTCCTGATGCATACCGGTGGCAAAACCGCGTCCGCCATGCTGCCGGCAATTATCCTGCTCTCCTGGCTGTTCGAGAAATTTCGGTTCCTTCGCATCCCGCTTTCGATCGGCGGCGTCGCCGCCTTCAACCTGCTTGCCGTCGGCGCTGCGACCTCACCTGGCCTAAGGGAGTTGGTGACAAGCTTCGGCGTGGATGCCACCTTCACCAACCGTTCCGATATCTGGCAGCTGGCGACCAATGCGATATCGGAATTCCCGATGACGGGTTTCGGCCTGAAGTCCTTCTGGCGCACACAAGAGCTTGTTTACGGCGGTCAGGGGGTCGCTACCTGGGCAGTCACGGCGTCGCATGCACACAACTCCTACGTGGAAATCCTGCTCATCGGTGGGATCCCCGCCCTGTTGCTGTCGCTGATCTGGTTTTTCGCCGTGCCGCTGCGGAGTTTTTCGAAAATCACCGCTCAAGGAAGGATGACCCACAGCGGGCGGCTTTTCCTGCGCATCTGGCTTTACATGATATTCACCACCTGCCTCGAAAGTCTCTTTTACGAAAGCTCTTCCGGCTACATTGTCGGCTGGTTCCTGTTTTGCATGGCGCTCTTTGGTATCCGCTACGAAGCCAATGCCGTTCATATCGAGGAGAGGCCGTCGGGAAGAGGAAGAGGGGGGCATGGCTGACGCATTCAAGGCAATGGAGGGACTGATCGACCGGGTGAGCAATCGGCTTATCTGGAAGATGGCTCCACGGACGCGTACCGTCGCAACCGACGTGCCGATTGTCTCCTTCACCTTCGACGACGTACCGGAGACCGCTTTGACCAATGGCGCGGCCATCCTAGAAAAATACGACGCATCGGGCACGTTCTATATCGCCGGAGGCCTTGAAGGGCGCATCGAGCCGGACCGCAAGCTGATCAGCCGTAGCGGTTGCCTTGAACTCTTCCGGCGCGGCCATGAGATCGGCGGCCATACCTTCACCCACCGCCGAGTCCGCTCCTACGGCAAGTCGCTTTCAGCGGACCTCGAGAGAAATGCCGACTATCTCAGCGATGCCGGCATTACCCGCCCGGCCAGCAATTTTGCCTTTCCCTACAATGCCGCTTGGCCGCTCGCCCGCCGCGAACTTGCCCGGCGTTACCAGACCTGTCGTGGCGCAGGCGAGGCCATCAATCGCGGTCCGGTCGACCCCTTGATGCTGCAGTCGGTAGAGATCCGCCAACCGGAGGACCATGCCCGCGGGCTGACGGCCTGGATAGACGATGCCGTGAAGAACCCGGGATGGCTCATCTTCTTCACCCATGACGTTACCGAAACGCCGACCCCATACGGCTGCACGCCGGCGACGTTCGAGCATCTGGTGGGTTATGCCCGTGAACGCGGCTGCAACATTCTGACCGTCGAGGCGGCGACGCGCGCCCTTGGCTGGGAGACATCCGCCCAATGAACGTCCATGCGACAACCGTGGCGGTGCCCCGCCTCCTGAACATCAACAATTACTTCTATCGGCGCGGCGGTGCCGAAACCGTTTTCTTTGATCATACGGCGCTGTTTGAAGAAATCGGTTGGGATGTCGTGCCTTTCGCCATGCAGCACGAGAAGAACCTCTCCTCTCCCTGGTCCGACTATTTCGTCTCGGAGATCGAATACGGCCGCGAGATCGGGTTGAAGGACAAGGTCCTGCAGGCGACCAAGGTTATCTATTCCTTCGAGGCTCAGCGGAACCTGAAGCGCCTCATCGACAAGGCGCGGCCTGATGTCGCCCATGCCCACAATATCTATCATCACCTTTCCCCGGCGATCTTTTCCACCCTGAAAGATGCAGGCGTCCCGGTGGTGATGACGGCCCATGACCTCAAGCTCGCATGTCCTTCCTACAAGATGCTGCGCGACGGCCGTATCTGCGAAGCCTGCAAAGGCGGTCGGATCCATAACGTCGTGGTCAATCGCTGCGTCAAGGGCTCGCTGCCGCTGAGTGCTGTGGTCTTCGCCGAGAGCCTCCTGCATCGCTCGCTCGGGCTCTACCGCAACAAGGTCGACCGGGTGGTGGTACCGAGCCGCTTCTACCGCGAAAAGCTGATCGAATGGGGCTGGCCGGCCGAAAAGCTCGTTCATGTCCCGAATTTTGTGGACGTCGACCGGTTTTCGACGAAATGGCACGAGAGCGACTATTTCGTTTTCGCCGGGCGCCTGGCTCCGGAAAAAGGCATCTCCACCCTGATCCGCGCCGCGGCTCAAGCCCGGCAGAAACTGATCATAGCGGGAACCGGGCCGGAAGAGGCCGCTCTCAAGGCGCTTGTGCGATCTGCCGGTGCCGAGGTCGTTTTTGCGGGCCATCTGTCGGGAGATATCCTGTTCCGCCTCATCGGCCAGTCTCTCGGGCTCGTCCTGCCGTCGGAATGGTATGAGAATGCACCGATCAGCATTCTGGAAGCCTATGCGCTGGGACGTCCGGTGATTGGAGCCTCGATCGGCGGCATACCGGAAATGATCCGCGAAGGAGAGACCGGACTGAGCGCTGCCCCCGGCTCTGTCGATGACCTGGCGAGGACACTTGACGACCTCGCTAGCCGATCGGTGAAGGAGCGGGCTCAGATGGGGCAAGCCGGCCGCGCCTGGATTTCCGACGAATTCTCCCGCACCGTCTATCGGCAGCGAATGTTTGATCTTTACCAGTCCCTTATCCGCCGCTGAACGCGAAAAACCGCAATCTCGAAAAGGGTCACCGGGTCGAGAAAATTTTTCGTCACTTTGCTCAGGAACCGCACAACTCCTTTAAAATCTTAGCTTTTTTCTTTCCGGTATGAGAAGGTTCCTTGCATAGAACGGGCAGCAGAAAATGAATTTCTGGTGCCCGTAATGAACGAGAAGACCAATCCTCCGAAGATGCGGCATTCGCAGTCCACCCGGACGTATCCGGGGGACATCTCGTCGCTCGAACACATCCCTGCGCAACTGCTGCAGGCGCAGGCTCTTCCGCACAGCGATCAAGCCGGGCACAGCCGGATTGAGCGCGTCGTCCTGAACCAGACACCCCGGCTGTCTCCGGTCTTGCCGGATATCGGCACCGCTCCCGGCATCCGTGTCGACCGGGAACCGGTTCGCCGACGCGTCATGATGCTTGGCCTTCGGGGAATACCGAATGTGCAGGGCGGCATTGAAAAGCATGTCGAAATGCTGAGCCAGGAACTTGCAGCCCGCGGCTGGGATGTCGAGGTCCTCGCGCGCCGCCAATACCTGCCCGAGCCGACCGCCTCCGCCTGGCGCGGGATCCGCGTAACGCCCCTTTGGGCGCCGAAATCAATGCTTCTCGAAACCTTCGTTCACACCCTCGTCGGCGTCGTATACGCTGCCGTTCGCCGCCCTGACATCCTGCATATCCACGCGGTCGGTCCCGGCCTGCTCGCCCCGCTGGCTCGTCTCCTCGGGCTGAAGATCGTGATGACGCACCATGGATACGACTACGACCGCGAGAAGTGGAGTACGACGGCCAAGCGAGCGCTGAAGCTCGGCGAACGGCTTGCCATGTGGTTCGCGAACGCCAGGATCGCCGTGTCGCGCGACGTGACGGAAACCATGAAGAGCCGCTATGGCGCGGAGGTGGCCCACATTCCGAACGGCGTCACGGTGACACCGAGCCTTGTTGGTAAAGCGACGCTAGACCGGTTCGGCCTGCAGCGCCGCCGCTACATCGTCATGGTCGCCCGTTTCGTGCCGGAAAAGCGCCAGACGGATCTGATCGCGGCTTTCGAAAAACTGAAGCAGACCGACTGGAAACTGGTTCTGGTGGGGGGCGCCGACCACAAAGGCATGGCCTATGCCAAGGAAATCGAGGCTGCCGCAGCCCGGGTGCCTGATGTCGTGCTGACGGGTTTCCAGAGCGGTGAAGACTTGGCCGCGCTGTTTTCCCAGGCCGGTCTCTTCGTTCTGCCCTCGCTCCACGAGGGCATGCCGATCTCGCTGCTTGAAGCCATGAGCTACGGCTTGCCTGTCCTCGCAAGCGACATCGTTGCCAACCACGAGGTCGATCTGCCGCCCGAGGACTACTTCCCGCCGGGCGATATAGACGCCCTTGCCAAGGCCCTGGAGCGCAAGATGGCCGAGCCTTTCGGTCAGGAGGGCGCCCTGTCGCGCATCCGCAAGGTGGAACAGACCTATGCATGGCCGTCAATCACCCGAAGCACACTGGCAATCTATCACTCGGTTGCGACGCGGAAGAAGGTGAAGGAGCGGCTGTGAGCGTATCGATCATCATCAAGACTCTGAACGAAGAGAAGCGGATCGCCCGCACGATCGAATTCGCGCTTGCCGGCCTGCCCGGCGGACAAGGCGAGGTGATCGTTGCAGACAGCGGCTCGGCGGATTCCACGATAGAGATCGCATCCCGCTATCCGGTCCGGATCGTCCAGATCCAGAACCCTGCCCGCCCGAGTTGCGGCATCGGCCCGCAACTGGGCTTCCAGTATGCGCGGCACGAGTTCATCTGCTTGCTCGACGGCGACATGGACCTCGATCCCGCGTTTTTGCCGGCCGCTACGGCGTATCTGAGCAACCATCTCAAAACGGGCGGCGTGACCGGCCATGTCGAGGAAATGATGCTCGACAATCTGGAATATACCCGCCGGGTCCAGCGTAACGCCCCGGAAAACCGCGTGGGCGCCATCGACAGGATGAACGGGGGCGGCCTTTATCGTCGCAGCGCGATCGAGAGCATCGGCTATCTGACGGACCGCAACCTGCACGGCTACGAGGAGTTCGACCTCGGCATCCGGCTGCGCAGCGCCGGCTGGGACCTGTATCGGCTCGACCGCCGCTTCGTCCACCATTATGGCCACAGCGTCAATTCCTACCGCCTTCTCGTCCGGCGCTGGCAGACGAAATATCTCTTCGGGGTCGGAGAACTGTTGCGAGCCTCGGCCGGGAAACCCTATTTCCGGCAGATGCTGCAGGAACTGCCGGAGCTGAAGCTTTGGGCGCTGGTCGCGTGTTGGATTCTCCTCTCGCTCGCATTGATGATCGCCGTCCCGAATAAGCTTGCCGGTCTGACGGCGGTGCTGGGCCTCTTCGCATGCGTCGTCGCTCTGATGTCCTGGCGAAAGGGCGGGGTGTCGCTCGGGCTTTACACGGTCGTCGCCTGGCTGTTCCATACGGCAGCGCTGCCTTTCGGCTTTTTCGCCCCGCGTCGAGATCCTCGTGGATGGGTGGAGAGCCGTGAGATCGGAGACATTGATGAAGAGACTGATCCGCGCTCTGGCAACGACACTCGCGCTCACGGCTTCGGCGTCCGCAGCCTGGCCGGCTGACTGGCTTCCGGTCCGCGAGATATCGCTGGCCGTCGAGCCCGGTAGTCCGCTCGATTTTTCGGACCTGCTCCCCAACGGCTCCATCGACCAAAACGACCATCTCGTCGTCGGCACGGACGGCCATCTGGCGAAAGCCGCCAAGCCCGACGTACCGGCCCCCATGTTCTGCGCCTCCCTTGCCTGGAGCCCGGCATCCGGCGGTTTTCCGAACCATCAGGACGCGGATGTCTATGCAAGGCAGCTCGCCATGCGTGGCTACAATATCGCCCGCCTCCATTTCACCGATGCGGCACTGATGTTCGGCCGGCAGAAGGATTTCGATTTCGATCCAGAGGTCCTCGACCGTATCCATTATCTGATGGCCGCGCTGAAGAAGAACGGCATCTACTGGATGGTCGACGGGTTGACCTCATGGCGCGGTGGTTCCGGCGGTTACGACGATCGCTGGGATCCGTCCGAAGGACTCAAGCTGGAGGTGAGTTACGAGGAAAAGGCCTTTGCCCATTGGAAGAGGCTGGCCACCGATTTCCTCACCCGGGTCAATCCCTATACCGGCATTGCGCCGATCCGTGACGAGGCCCTCGGCCTCGTGATCCTGGCCAACGAAAACAGCATAGAATTCGAGACGGTTGTCCATGACAGGATCGGCCGGCCCTACCCGGACAGCCTGCGCCAGCCGTTCAACACCTGGCTGCGCGAGCGCTACGGATCGACCCAGGCGCTTCGGACCGCATGGCCCGACCTTCGGGCGAACGAACGGCTGGAAAATGCCTCCGTACGCCTGCCCACCGATCGTTATGTCGACAGCCCCCGCCTGCGCGACCTGCAGGCCTTCTTCGTCGAAACCGAGCGCGGAACCGCGGCCCGCATGACGGAAGTCCTGCGAGGCCTCGGCTATCGCGGTCTCATCAGCGACTACAATAACTGGCCGACGGTGCAGACGGGCCTGACCCGCCAGAACCTTCAAGCCGTCACCATGAACACCTATCATGATAGCGTAAACAGCTACGAACCCGGCGCGAAGATCGAGAACAAAAGCTCGCTTGCCGATGCCGGCGCATATATGCGCGTCGCGGCTGCAAGCCGCTGGCTCGGCAAGCCTTTCGGCATCACCGAATACGACCACCTGTTCTGGAGCAGATATCGCTATGAAGCCGGGCTTGTGATGCCTGCCTACGCAGCGCTGCAGGGCTGGGATATGCTCTGCCGCCACGGCCATGGGCCGATCGCCCTGCAATATGGCGAACCCTTTCCCCACAAGCGGGCAATGTTGCCTTATGCGATCGCGCTCGATCCGGTAGCCCGCGCCGGCGAAACGCTTGCAGCCCTTCTTTTCCGGCGGGGCGACGTCAAGACCTCGCAGAACAGCATTCCTTTCCTGGTCCGGGGCGAGGAGGATCTGAGCGGCGACATGCAGGCCGCGGAACCAGATGCGCTGACCAAATTGTCGCTCGTCTCCCGCATCGGCCTCAGACAATCCGATGGGCTGCGTGAGCCCCTTGCAATCAACCAGCCGCGCAGCGAGGCGGATGCAGGCAAGCTGCTGGCTGCGTTGAAAGGCGCCGGCCTGCTGCCCAAAAACAGTCGGACCGATCCGTCCGCCGGAATTTTCCAGAGCGATACCGGGGAACTGCTGCTCGACAGCAAAAAACTCCGCCTGACATTGTCTACACCCCGCACGGAAGCCGCCGCTTTCACTACCTTGGAAACCGCTGTCGATCTCGGAACCGTCCGGCTCGAAGGCGGAGACCAAGATGCGCTCTTCGCAGCTTCCGCCATCGATGGAGCCGCCTCGCTCGCGGCAAGCAGACGCATGCTGCTGATCTTCGCCACCGACGCCCGCAACAGCAGCATGCGCTTTCGAGATCCGCAGGAGAAGGTGATCGAGGACTTCGGGACTTTGCCGGTATTGATCCGCAAAGGTGCGCTATCGATCGAGTTCAAGAACCGCGCGGGCCGCTGGCGGCTTTCCCCTATAGGCTTGGATGGCGTGGTGCATCCGCCGCTTCACAGCGGAAACGGACCGCTGCGTTTCGATCTTACGAACGACGCGCCGGCAGGCCCGACGACATTCTTCCTGCTTGAGACGGACTGATCTTGCCGCTTCCCACACCTTTTCAGGATCAAAAACGCACTTTGGAGGTTCTGTCTCCGATCGGAAAAAACATCAGGAGGAAGAACTCATGGCCAATGCCAATTCGAAACACATGGGATCAGGCGCGACTGGCAAAGGCAGCGGAAATGGCGCCATGACGGATATCGACAAGGACATCCTTCCGGAGAACATGGTTCTTTCCAACAGAGACAAGGCACAGCACTCGCGGGAGCGCGGACTGGACAGCAAAACAGTCCAGACCGAGCAATTTCACGACCATGAGGCCAACCATCTGGATGACTAGAAAACGCTGCCTAATCACGTCTGGTTGAGAGGGGCCCAAAACGTGGCCTCTGTCGAAACATTGACCGTTCCTGCCTTGAAAAGGACGGCAAAAAGAGTAGTCTTGAGCCATTGCCAGCCATTGATACGGGCGCTGGCGACTGGAAGACAGAAAGCGCTTTCGCCCCCCGCAGTGGAGGCTGAAAAGATGAATTCGGCAGTCCTCACCAATACGTTCGAACCACGTGAGTTGGCTTTCCTCAAGCGCGTCTTCGACGGTATTTGTGCCGAGCGCGGCTTGACCGGCGAAAGCCTGGCCGCCAACGATCTCGCTGCGCAGATTATTCAACTTTATCAGCAGGGTATCAGGAACGAGAAGGAACTCGAGATTCAGCTCGATGGCGGCGAGATCTCGAAATTCTGACCGGATGCAGCCGTCCTGGCGACGGCCCGTTATCTTTTGGCCATCAAATCCCGCTCGTCGCGCATCAGGAAGATGCGCGTCAGCGGATCGAGATTAGCCCCCAGCCAATCCGCCATTACTATTTCCTCCTCCAGTATCCGCTCAAATACGGCTTTGGCCTCCCTCTCCTCCAGTTCGTCGGCCGCAGCGATCAGCACGCGATAGCTGGCGATTTCCAGATGCTCGAAGGCATAGCTTCCCATCGCTCCCTTGACGATTTCGTCGCTGACCAACATGCCGCCGACCCCTTGGGCCTTGGCTGCCAGCTTGGCCGCCACATCCTTGAGCGTCAGCACCCCGCCTGAACTGGAAAACTGGTCGAGCAGGCTCTTCAGCGCCTGTGCGTGGCCCTCGGTCTCGTGGAGGTGACGGATGATCTGTGCCTTGAGGTCCGGATAGCTTTCTATCCGCCGCGATTGGTCGGTCAGCATGGTGATTGCCTGCTCCTCCATCGCGTGCGCGGAACGAAGCCACACGAGAAAATTGTCTCGGGCATGTGTCATTCGCCTCTCCTCCAAAAGATTGCCCCCAGAAAGTGACGTTTTGGGTCTCTGAACAATCAGGGCTCGGGCAGCGATCCCCGAAAGGACTTCGCGGATCCATCCTGCACGAAGGAAACATGGCGCAGGTTCGCGAATTGTCCAAGGGCATAATTCCACAGCATAGGGGCAAGACCATGACCTAAAAATGCCACGCCGGACGTGTTGCTGCAGCAATCTTCGTCGCCAGCCCGCTGCTTCTGATCGGCTGCCCCCCAATGGCTCGCAGTTTTTTCATGCCGTCGTTTGCGAGGAACAATCTTCATGCGGAACGGTTGTTCAGTGAGTAACAGGGAGTGTAGTAATGACACCTGACCCTCGCGAACCGGGCGACCGTCCGCCAATGCCGGCGCCGATTTGGAATCCGGAACCACCCATCGACGAACCAGAACCCGATCGCCTGCCGGACGAATCTCCACTGCCAAATCCGGACGAAAATCCCAACCCGCCAGTTTATATGCCGCCCGGCAGACTGGCCTGAATCGAGGGAATGGCGCGGCTGGAGCGCCGCAAGGATACTCATGGACATTCGAAGCCATAGCAACCTGAACCATCGGGACATGAAACAGACGCACCACCAGACACCGGTAAAGGCCGGCTTATGGAAGCTACTGGTCGCTGCCGCTCTCATCCTCCTGGGCCTGATCGCCGCCATCGAAATATTTGGCGATGCAGGCACCGAACTTGTCGCGCCCCGTCCGCCGGGAGTTGTAACCACCAAATAAATGGTACAAGACTGCGACAGCCACCGGATTGTTGGAACAAAGGCCAAAAATCCGGCGTTTCTTGTCACCAAATCATCAGGTGGCGCAGGTGGACGTGAAAATACAATCCGATCAAACGACGCGAACCGTTCCCAAGGCGGAGCCGATCATTCGCCCGGGCCGCAATGCATGGGGCAGCGCGCGAGCGAAGAAACTCGCTTTCCTCGTCGACGGAGAGGAGTATTTTCTCCGGCTCGACCAAGTGCTTCGGCAGGCGGAACGCTCAATCTCCATCGTCGGCTGGGACTTCAACCCGGACATTCGTCTGAAAGTCCGAGAAGGAGATGAAGAGACGCTGGGGGAACTGCTTCGCAGACTTGTCGAGGAAAAGCCGGCGCTGCAGGTCCGTATCCTCGTCTGGGGAATGGGCCCGGTCTATTCCAGCAAGAGCCTCAAGATGTTTGGCAGGATGACCTGGAGCGATCATCCGCGCATTCGCGTTCATCTCGATTTCGAGCATCCCTTGCGGGCAAGCCACCACCAGAAGATCGTCGTCATCGACGACAAGACCGCCTTCCTGGGGGGCATCGATCTTACCGCCCGGCGCTGGGACGATCGCAGCCATGCGGCAGACCATCCACTGCGGCAATCGGCCGACGGCACGCCCTATGGACCGGTCCACGACATGCAGACGATCGTCAGCGGCGACACTGCCAGGCTGATCGGCGATGTGGCTCGCCGCCGGTGGAGGAAGACTACACGAGAAGTTCTGGAGCCCCTGGATATTACCGGAGAGGAGCCCTGGCCGGCGGACCTTGAGCCGGCGCTTACCCATTGCAATACCGGCCTTGCACTCACCGAACCCTGGAAATGGAAAGGCCGCCGCGGCCATCGCGAGGCGATCCGGTTGACGCACGACGCGCTAAAAGCCGCCAGGCACCATCTGTACATCGAGACGCAGTACCTCGCCTCCTTTGGCTTGGCGCGAACGCTCGCCAAGCAGCTTCGCAGAGCCGACGGCCCCGAGATTATCGTCGTCGTGACCCGAGAATCCCATGGCTTCCTGGAAAAGCTGATGATGGGGCACAACCGCAACCGACTGATCCGCCGCCTCAAGCGTGCGGACCGTTATGGCCGCCTGCGGGTCTTTTATGCCGTGGTGCCCAACGGCAAGGGGGGCGATCTGGAGGTGATCGTCCACTCCAAGGTCATCATTGTCGATAATTGCTTCGTTCGTGTGGGCTCCTCCAATCTGAACAACCGTTCGGAGGGCCTCGATACCGAGTGTGACCTGGCCATAGAGACCTATGACCCGGCGGGCCAGACGGCCGTCAACGCGCTGCGCAACGACCTTCTTGCCGAACATCTGGATGCGGAGCCGGCAGAAGTGGCGCGCCTCATCGAGGAAACTGGGTCGATGGTGCGTTCTGTCGACCGGCTCAACGTCAAGCCGCGCGGCCTCAGGCCGTTCGACGTCAATCCTGAAAAGGGTGAAACGCAGTCTCTGGTTGGCACCGGAATCATCGATCCCAAACAGCCCTTCTGGCCGATTCCGGAAATCAAAAATGCTCTGCGCCGCCTTTTCCTCCGCCTCTCACACCACCGTCTGCTCTGACAGCCTTCCAGCGCGATGCCGATAATAGGCTTCGGTCACTAGCAAGGTCGGGATCCCGATCCCCAGCGGCACGAAAAAGTAAAGCACCCGGAAGGCGATGAGAGCCCCGATGGAGGCCGTCGAAGGCAGAATGCTCAGCATGGTGGCTTCCAGTACGCCGAGTCCGCCGGGCACATGGCTGATCAGAGCGGCGATGTTGGCTGTGACATAGGTCGTCGCCACGGCAAGATAGCCGGTATCGGTGAAGCTCGCGAGAAGCTGATGAATAGCTGCCGCGACGGAGGCGAAGTTGAGGGTGCCGATGAGAATCTGGCCCAGCGCCAGCTTCAGCGGCGGCGGTTGGAATCTCCATGTTTTCAGATGGAGGGGCCGGTGCACGAAGGCACATACCAGCAGATAGGCGGACGGAAGCGCCAGACACAACATCCCGACGGCTCCTTTCACCCATCCATCCAGCCGGAACAGGTCCGTTTCCGGGGGCTGCAGCAGAAGTGCCAGGCCGGCAAGGGTGGCGAGCCCGAGCCCCACGGTGATACCGCAGAAGATGATGACCTTCGCCACATCTTCGGCGGTCAACCCCCAGCGCGAATAGAACCGATAGCGCACCGCGCCGCTGCTCAGGGCCGCCAGCCCGACATTGTGCCCGATGGACAGAGCAGTGAAGGAGGCGAGCGCAGTCTGCCGATATAAAAGCCTGCGGCCCGTGTAGGCGACAGCGAGCGTATCGAAGCCGGTAAGGCACAAATAGGAGAGGATGACGAAGAAAAAGGCGCTCATCAGTCGGATGCCGATAATCGCCTGAAGCGACTCCTCGATCTCGTCGAGAGTGTAGCGACCAAGGCTTCGGTAAAGCAGGAAGACCGCCACGCAGATTGCTGCACCGATTAAGAGCTTCAGCAGATGGCGTTTCGCAGGCATAAATCCTCCCGTTGCGGTTCTCCGACATCGGGAACGAAAACTTAGGTAAAGGTGTTCCCAGCGCTATGAACGATCGAACAACTCCTTCACCTTCCCGCAGGCGTCGCCTAAAAATCCTCAGTTACAACGTTCACAGCTGCATCGGCACCGACCGCAGGCTTGATCCGGCGCGGATCGCGGAGGTCATTGCTGCGGCAGAGCCGGATATCATCGGACTGCAGGAGCTGGATGTCGGCCGCGTTCGCACCGGCGGTGTCGACCAGGCCCACGCGATCGCTTCCCTGCTGCAGATGGAGTACCACTTCCATGCCGCCCTCAGCGTCGCGGAAGAGCGGTATGGCGACGCCATCCTGACAGCCCTGCCGGCAACAACGATAAAGGGCGCCGGCCTTCCATCGATCGGCGAGCAACGCGGCGCAGTCTGGGTCGAAATTGCGCTGGGCGATCACCGCCTGCAGGTCTTCAACACCCATCTCGGCCTGCGCGGACGCGAACGCATCCGGCAGATCAACACCCTTTTGGGGCCCTCATGGCTCGGCAACTCGGCCTGCCATAACAGGCCGGTGATCCTGATGGGAGATTTCAATGCAATACCGTCCACCGCCACCTATAAGGCTGCAGCGCGCCGCCTGGCGGATGTGCAGGTTGGATCCGGGGCGAAACCTAAGGCTACATTCCCGTCGCGCTATCCGCTGTTGAGGATCGATCACATATTCGTCTCCCAGGAGGTCAAGCCCGTGGAGACGCAGGTTATCTCGGCGCCGCTTGCCCGCCGCGCCTCCGATCACCTGCCTCTGCTGACGACGGTCGAGATATGACCCTCAATGGATCATCCGCGTCAGCCGCCGGGCATCCTTCAAGAGGCGCACGACGTCCTGATCGGTGGTTTCGGTGAAATCCTGGTAATAGCGCCTGACCGCATCGAGATGTTCCGGGGTCGACAGGCAGATGATCTCGTCGACCTCATCGCGCAAGATTTCCAGAAAAGCCCGCGGGGCAACCGGCACGGCGACCCGGATGGAACGCACGCCCATCTCTTTCAGCGCATGGATGCCGGCTCGGATGGAGCCTCCGTTGGCAATGCCGTCATCGACCAGAATGACGTCTTGACCCGCATGGTCGTGATCCTCCGGTTCGTCTTCGCCGAAATAGATCCGATGACGACGCTCGATTTCGGCGAGCTGATGGTCTTTTTCGCTCACCAGATAACCCGGTGGGATCTGGAAATGCCGGGCTGCCTCCTCGTTGACCACGACATAAGGTTCCTTGCCGTCCACCACGGCGCCTATGCCGTATTCGGGATGACCGGGAGCTGCGATCCTGCGGACGATCAGGAGATCGAGGGGTGCTCCGAGCCTTTGAGCGATCTCGAAGGCCACGGGCACGCCGCCGCGGGGCAGTGCCATGACGACGGGAGCGCGTAGCGGCATCCCCTTCATCGCTTCCGCTAGCTGCCTGCCGGCATCCTCGCGATCGGAAAAAGTTGCGCCTGAACCGAACATGTTATCCTCCCACCACATGTGGCGCGGCCACCAGCCGCGCCGTCGCTTCCTCCAACCCTATGTCATCATAACACCGGGCGGCGTCGGACAACACCGGGATTGTCGTTCGGTTCCATTCACTGAAAGTCAGGAGCCGCTACCCTTGTGGTGTTCGCTTTCCTGGTTGCGGCCGCGGATAATGGCAGGATCATCCTTCATCGAAACATCCGCCGCCCGCATGTCCAGATTGTCACCTTTTCGAAAGGCCTCGCGGGCTGCGTCACTGCGATTCAGGTCTGCCTTGGGATCGAAATCCTTGCCCGCATTCGCGGTATTGACGCCCTTTTGAAGGATATCCCGCTGCTGCTGGTGGGTCTTGTTGCCTTGCATGGTCGGTTCCTCCTGACCTCGCTATTTGTTGGCGCGACCGCGCTGATTGGGGTCGACGCCGCCGAAACGGTTGGTGTCGTTGCCGACATCGCCCTCGTCGGTGTTTTCCCCGATGATTTCGTCATTGCCGTCGAAACGGTTCAGCCCTTTCGACTGGCCGATACCGGGGTCGGCTTTGAGATCGGCGTCACTTGGCCGAACGGTCTTGAAGTGCTTGGACATATCGTGCTCCTTTCGGGCAATCAGCCGCAGCATTTGAGCTGCAGACCGTCAGTGCTTCGTGCGAGAGACAAACTTGTTGAAACGGCTGGTTTTGCCCGCTTCCGTTTCTTCCTGGTAGAGGAAGGCGAGCTTGTTCTCGTCGAAGATCGAGAAGAAATCGTCCCATGCGATTTCCTCCAGGGACTCTTCCGGCTTACCGAAATCGACACGCAGGATACCGCCCTCCTCGGCGCCTTTCACGCGGGCCGGGTGACCGCCGCGTTCCTCGATCCACTGCCGGATTTCCTTGTGGCTGGTGGTTTCTACGGCTTTGCTCATAGTGTTCTTCTCCCTGTCTTCTCAGTGCAAAACCGATGCCCTTGAGGATTGTTCCGCGCAAAGGGCGATTGAAAAATCGGCGGAACAAAACTCACGATTACGTGTTCATGGCCTGTCGGGCGCCGAACCTCCACGCGGCCGACAGCGTCATAAGTACCCTCCCCACTTGGCGCCTCCCCCGCGGGAGGCGCCTCTTTCTTTCGGGGGTTCGGCTTTCAGGGTTCGGGCGATCAACGCCCATCGAGCGTGGCGCGCTAACGGCGCGTCAGCGCCACGACATAGCGGGTGGGTTCGGTTCCGGGGTTAAAGAAGGAGCAATCGGCCGGCGATCCGAGAAGCAGGCAATCACCCTCCGAGAGATGATGCAGCACTGCCCCTTCCTGGAAATCGAGCTTTCCGGAAAGAACCCAGATCTGCTGATGCTGGAAGGCGAAGGCCGATGCCGGGTAAGGCACTCGTACATGGGGAGGCAAGAACACTTCGATCAGCTCAAGCATCGAGTTCGGCGGCGAAACTGCCCGGCGCGTATAACCCGTCTCGGGATCGGTCCAGACCGGCTGCTCGCGATGCGGAGCCATCCGCTCCCGTTCCCTTTCCGCGAGCGCCAGCAACACCGAAAGCGGCAAGCCGAAGGCGCCGGAAAGCCGGCCAAGCACCGTGGCGGTCGGACTTGCCTCACTGCGTTCGATCTTGCTGATCATCGCTTTGGAGACCCCGGAACGCTCCGCCAGCTCGGCCAATGACCAGGCGCGGGCCTCCCGCTCCATTTTCAATCTTTTCGCGATCGCTTGAACCGGATCCTGTTCCATCTTCCGTTCCGCTTGCCTTCTCAGGCTCGTCTTCTATAGTAGACGAGATAATCCTATAAGAGACGCACAGGGACTGCAACGACATAAGGGGAACTTCGTGGCGCGCGAAATTCGGTTCAATGCTTTCGATATGAATTGCGTCGGGCATATCCAGCAAGGGCTTTGGGCGCATCCTGGCGATCAGTCGCATCGATATACGCAGCTTCGCTACTGGACGGATTATGCAAAGAGGCTCGAGGCCGGCTTGTTCGAAGGCATCTTCCTCGCGGATGTCGTTGGGGTCAACGACGTCTACGGCGGCAGCGGCGCGGCCGCTCTCAAAGGCGCCGTTCAGGTGCCGGTCAACGATCCGATGCTGCTGGTGCCGGCGATGGCGGCAGTCACCGATCATCTTTGCTTCGGCATTACCGCCAATCTGACCTACGAACCGCCTTTCCTTTTCGCAAGGCGCATGTCGACGCTGGATCATCTGACCGGCGGCCGCATCGGCTGGAACATCGTCACCGGCTATCTCGACAGCGCAGCACGCGCGATCGGCCTCGACACGCAGGCCGCACATGACGATCGCTATGACCTCGCGGATGAATATATGGAGGTGATGTACAAGCTGCTGGAGGGCAGTTGGGAGGATGATGCGGTAGTGTTCGATCCGCTGGACCACGTCTATGCCGACCCGGCCAAGGTCCACAAGGTTCACCACCATGGCAAGCAGTACCGTATCGACGCGCTGCACCTTTGCGAGCCTTCGCCGCAACGCACGCCCGTTCTCTATCAGGCCGGTTCCTCGATCCGCGGCCGGCAATTTGCAGCCACCCATGCCGAATGCGTCTTCGTCAACGGCCAGAAGATCGAGGGGATTAAAGGCATCGTCGACGACATCCGTGCCCGCGCCATGGAATACGGACGCAAGGCCGAGGACGTGAAGGTTTTCATGGGCGCGACAATCGTCACCGGCAGGACGGAAAAGGAAGCCCGCGAAAAATTCGAGGATTATCGGGCTTATGTCAGCTCGGAGGGCGCACTCGTCCATGCCGCGGGCTCGCTCGGCATCGACTTTTCGAAATACGACCTTGATGAGCCGATCGAGACGGGCAAGAGTTCCGCGATCGTCTCCAATGTGGAAGCGATGACCCGGACTGCCGGGCCGCAATGGACCAAGCGCAAGCTGCTGGAACAGATGGTGCTCGGCAGCCGGCAGACCCCGATGATCGGTTCGGCCGAACAGATCGCCGACAATCTCGCCGACTGGATGAGCCAGTCCGGCGTCGACGGCTTCAATCTGTCGCGCACCGTCGTCCCGGAGTGCTTTGACGATATCATCGAACTGGTGATCCCGATCCTGCAGGAACGCGGACTCTACAAGACCAGCTATCGCGAAGGCACATTTCGTGAAAAGCTATTCGGATCGCCACGGCTGCCCGACAGGCACGTCGCCGCTAGATATCGAACGACTGGATGAGATGAGTACGGCCACGTCTCCTGGACCGCAGCTACAAGGCCGCTGGGGCATGCTGGCAGTTCTCTGCCTTGCCGTGGTGCTCTCCTTCTCCACCTGGTTTTCGGCAAACGCCATCGCACCGGAACTGAGACGCGCCTGGTCGCTGTCGGAAGGTGCTGCCGCATGGCTTACAAACGGCGTCCAGATCGGGTTCGTCATCGGCGCCCTCTCGGCGAGTTTCTTCAACCTGCCGGACCTCATCCGCATGAACCGGCTGATGGCCGCATCCGCCCTTCTCGCGGCGCTCTCCAACGCTGCCGTGCTTCTGGAACCAGGCCCTGCAGGCGCAGTCTTCTGCAGGATAGTGACCGGCTTTGCGCTCGCCGGCGTCTATCCGCCAGCGCTGAAGCTGGTGGCGACCTGGTTCGTCTCGGGCCGCGGCCTGGCGCTTGCCGGTGTCATCGGAGCGATCACCGCTGGATCTTCCCTGCCGCATCTCTTCCGCGGTGTGTCTTCGGCCGTCGATTGGCAGAATGTCGTAGTTCTTTCGAGCAGCGCCACGCTGGTCGGTGCAGCCGTTTTTCTCTTCTTCACCCGAGAAGGCCCCTATCCCTTCGGCAAGGCGCTGTTCGATCCGCGCCAGATCGGCCGGGTGTTGAAGGACCGCAACCTGCTTCTGGTGAACGGCGGCTATCTTGGGCATATGTGGGAACTTTATGCGATGTGGGCCTGGCTTCTCGCCTATCTGACAGCAGCATTCGGCAACGGCGGCAGCGGGATCAACAGCGAAGCCTCACTACTGACTTTTGCAGCCGTAGCCTCAGGCGTCGTAGGCTGCTTCGCCGGAGGAGCGCTTTCCGACCGTTTCGGCCGCACCGCAACGACGGCGGGAATGATGATCGTCTCCGGCTCCTGCGCGCTCCTGATCGGCCTCGTCTTCGACGGCCCCTTCTGGCTGCTGACGCTGGTGGTTGTCATCTGGGGCATCTCGATCATCGGAGATTCCGCGCAGTTTTCGACCGCGGTCACCGAGCTTGCCGACCGCAGCTACATTGGTACCGCGCTGTCGCTGCAGATGGGTATGGGTTTTGCACTTACGATCTTCATGATCTGGCTGATGCCGCATGTGGCGGACTTTTTTGGCGGCTGGCGGTGGGCCTTTGTCGTCCTTGCGGTCGGACCGATATTCGGCACGGTCTCGATGCTGGTCTTGCGGCGCAGACCCGACTCCCTGCGGCTCGCCGGCGGAAGGCGCTGATCAGGCGCCGCGGGTCGGTATGCGACGCTCTAGAAGATGAAACCCTCCAACGAGAGCGCCCGTCAGACAAAGATAAATCAGCGCAAGCAAAAGCAACGGCTCATAGGTGAGAAAGGTATCCTGCCGAACTTTCGATATCACCGCATAAACGTCGACCACGGTGATGGTTGCAACGAGTGGCGTCGACTTGAGTTGCAGGACCGTTTCCCCCGCAAGCGTCGGCAGCGCCCGGTGGATCGCACGCGGCAGCCAGATGCGACGAAACACCGTCCACCGGCTCATGCCGAAGGCCCGCGCGGCCTCCAGTTCTCCGCGCGGCACACCGGCAAAGGCACCCCGCATCACTTCGCCCTCATAGGCCGCGAACGACAGCATCAGCGCGGTGAAGCCGTAAGGCCAGGCCTGTCGCAGATAAGGCCAAAGGAAAGACGAGCGGATTTCCGGATATTGCGCAAAGAGCGAACCGAGGCCGTAATAGAGGAGCCAGAGCTGCAGCAGCAGCGGCGTGCCGCGGATGATCGTACAAAAGCCTTTGGCAAGCCAGGCAAGCGGACGCGGTCCCGTCACCTGCACCAGTCCGATCGGCAGCGCCAGCAGGAAACCGATGACGGAGGTCCAGAACAGCATGACCAACGTCTGCCAGACGCCGTACACCAGCCGTGGCCCGTATTTCGGCAGCCAGTCCCAGCGCAGAAGCCAGGCGGCGCAGAGGACGATCATCAGGAATACCGCCGCCAGGAACAGCCGGTGCGGCTCGAGCAGGCTGCGCGCCTTTGGCGGAATGTAAATCGGCAGAATAGACGTTTCTTCACTCATGCCGTCAGACCGTGCGCGGCATGCCGCGCCGCGCATGCCTTTCGATGAAGCCGATGATGATGTTCGAAAAGAGCGTCACCAGGAGATAGAGGACGCCAGCCGCAAGGTAGAAGGTCATATAGGCTTTGGTAGAACCGGCGGCCTGCCGGGTAACCAGCGTCAGTTCGCTGAAGCCGACGACCGCCAGCAGCGCAGTATCCTTGGTAGCGATCATCCAGAGATTGGAAAGGCCTGGAATGGCGTAAGGCAGCATGGCGGGCAGCGTGACGCGCCGGAGCGCCTGGAACGGCGACATGCCATAGGCGCACGCCGCCTCGATCTGGCCTGACGGCACAGCCTTGATCGCGCCACGCAGCACCTCGGTCGAATAGGCGCCCTGCACGACGCCGATGACGAAGATGCCGGCCGCAAGCCCGCTGATATCCACCGCCGGCAGGCCGATCAACAGAAAGAGCTGGTTCACGGCATCCGTCCCCGCATAATAGAGCAGCAGGATCAGCACCAGTTCCGGCACGGCGCGGGTGAGGGTCGTGTAGATTTCGAGCAGATCACGCAGGATCGGCCCGCCATAAAGCTTGCCGAAAGCGCCGCCGACCCCGATGACGAGGCCGAGCAGATAGCCGCCTGCGGCAAGTTCAAGAGAGGCCAGCAGCCCGCCGAGAAGGACGCCGCCCCAGCCGGGCGGCGAGAGAGCGAGGATGTCGAGGTTGAACGGCATGGGCCGTCGCTACCGCTCAGCCGCCATAAATGTCGAAATCGAAGTACTTCTTCGAGAACTTGTCGTAGGTGCCGTTGGCGCGGATCGCCTTGATCGCCGCATTGATCTTCGTCTTGAGTTCCGTCTCGCCCTTACGCAGACCGACACCGACGCCGGCACCGAGGATAGCCGGATCGTCCTTTACATTGCCCTTGAGGTCGCAGCACTTGCCGGCATCGGAGGCAAGGAAGGCGTCGAGCGCAATGGCATCGGCCTGAACCGCATCCAGCCGTCCGGCCGCGAGATCCTGGTTCGCCTCATCCTGCGTCTGGTATTCCTTGATCTCGGTGGCCCCTGCGGCGAAATATTTGTTCGCATATTCCTGATGGACGGTCGAAACCTGAACGCCGATGATCTTGCCTTTGAGACCGTCCGGCGTGGCGTCGAACTTTTCGGTCTTGGGCCCAACGATACCAGTCGGCGTGTTATAGTATTTGTCGGAGAAATCGATCGTCTTCTGGCGCTCCTCCGTGATCGACATGGAGCCGACGATCATGTCGATCTTCTTGGTGGTAAGCGCCGGGATGATGCCGTCCCAGGCGATCGGCGTCGGAATGCAGTTAAGTTTTGCCTCGGCGCACATCGCCTCCATGAAATCGATTTCCCACCCGACCCATTTGCCGCTCGCATCCGGCGAGGTGAACGGCGGATAAGGCTCAGCCGCAAAGCCCACCTTGACTTCCTGCGCCTGGGCAGCGCCCAGGGCCGCGGCACCGACAGCAATCGCCAAGGCAACCATCTTAATGATCTTCTTCATGATTTTCCCCTTTTCTTGTTTTGGTCAATGAATGGAGCTGATGAATTTCTTGAGCCGCTCCGACTTGGGAGCACCGAACATGACCTCGGGCGGCCCCTGTTCCTCGATGAGGCCGTTGTCTAGGAAAACGACGTGGTTCGAGACCTCGCGGGCGAATTTCATCTCATGGGTGACGAGGATCATCGTCCGTTTCTCGCGGGCCAGATCGCCGATGACCGACAGCACTTCGCCGACCAGTTCCGGATCGAGTGCCGAGGTCGGCTCGTCGAACAGCATAACCAGCGGCTGGATGGCGAGCGCCCGGGCAATCGCGGCCCGCTGCTGCTGGCCACCGGAGAGGAAGGCGGGATAGGCGTCACGCTTCTCGTAAAGCCCGACCCGGCGCAGCAACGTCTCGGCGATCTCGATTGCCTTGTCCTTCGGCTGCCCCAGCACATGTACCGGCACTTCGATGACATTCTGCAGCACCGTCATGTGCTGCCACAGATTGAAGCTCTGGAAGACCATACCGAGCCGGGAGCGGATCCGCTGCACCTGCCGACGGTCGGACGGCGCCAGCCCGCCATGGCCATCCTTCTTCATCGCGATGGTTTCACCATGAATTGTGATCGTCCCCGCGCTCGGCAGCTCCAGCATGTTGATGCAGCGCAGAAAGGTGGACTTTCCTGAACCGCTGCCGCCGATGATGGCGATCACGTCTCCCTGACGGGCAGTCAGCGAGACGCCCTTCAGCACTTCCAACGGACCGAAACGTTTATGCAGGTTCGCGACTTCTATGGCCTGCGCCGAATCCGTCATGGATAGCCTTAACCGCCGGCCAAGAACCGGCCGGTCACACGATTTCGCACTGTTCCCCCAGCTTATGATTTTGGGCTCGCGGCGCTGGTAACGCGGCCTTGTGGAAAGAAGTCTGGCACTTGTGCGGAAATTATTCAACCGTATAATAACACCGAAATCGAAAAAGAGCGGCACCGTCCGACTCGACTTCCCAGGTAATGGACACCATGACCGCTTACGGCTCTCGAGCAATCTCCACGTCTTTGATGCGTGATAGAAACGGATGGCCGCTTGAGGTCCAGAAATGACGTCGAGCAGACGCAGCTACCACCGGGCGAGCGAGGCCGAGCGACGTGAGGACCTGATCCTTGCCACGCTCGACTGCATAGCCGAGTTCGGCATCCAGGGCGCGACGGTGCGCCAGATCGCCACGCGCGCCGGCGTTACCGGGGGGCTGATCCGGCATTATTTCGCCGGCAAGGACCAGATGCTGCAGGCCGCCTACCGCAAGGTGATGACGGGCATGACGGAAACCGCGATCACTGCAGCGATCGAAGGCGAGACCGCCAAGGCTCGACTGCGCCGCTTCATCGTCGCCAACGTCACGCCACCGGTCACGGACCCGCGCACCCTCTCGCTCTGGGCGGCCTTCATCAGCCATATCCAGATCGATCCGAGTTTTGCCGCCATTCACCGCGAAAACTACTTCGCCTTTCTGGAAGCGCTGGAGACCCTACTGACCGCCTTCTTTGCGGAGCAGAACCGGGAGGTCAGCTCGAAGGAATGCCGCGCGCATGCCATTGCACTCAACGCGCTGGTGGACGGCCTCTGGCTTGAAGGAACGCTGGCTGCCGACATGTTCGCCGAGAAGGAACTGGCTGGGAATGCCCTGATATCCGTGGAAGCGCTGCTGCGTCTCGAACCCGGCGAACTTTCTGCGGACGAACGATAACAAAAGGAAAAACCGATGCGCTATGCCTCGATCACCGACCGTCTCGCCCATCTCGGTTCCGGCCGTTGGGCGCTCCATCTCGCTGCCCGGCGCATGAAGGCCTCCGGCGAGGAGATTATCGAGCTCACGATCGGCGAACCGGACCTCGCGCCCGACAAGGCGCTGCTAGACGAGGCTGCCCGCGCCATGTATGCAGGCCGGACCCGTTATTCCAACGGCCGCGGCGAACCTCCGGTGCTCGAAGCGCTGGTCGAGAAATACGCGAAGCGCCGGCCCGGCGTCACAGAACGCAATTTTCTCTGCTTCCCCGGCACCCAGACGGCGCTTTACGGCGTCATGACCGGTCTTGTCGAAGCCGGCGACGGCGTGCTGGTCGGCGACCCGCTTTACGCGACCTATGAAGGCGTCATTGCCTCCACCGGCGCGCATATGATCCCCGTGCCGCTTCGGCCGGAGAAGAAGTTCCACCTGCAGGCAGAAGATCTCGAACGGGCAGTGACTCCGGAAGCCCGCGTACTGCTGCTCAATACGCCGCACAATCCGACCGGCGCAGTTCTGACGGCTGCGGAAATCGTAAAGATCGGCGAAGTCTGCCGGCGCCACGATCTCTGGATCGTCTGCGACGAGGTCTACGAGCAACTGATTTTCGAAGGCACGCCCTTCGCCTCTCCGTTCGACCTGCCGGAGCTTGCGGAGCGGACGATTGTGGTTTCCTCGATCTCCAAATCTCATGCCGCCCCGGGCTTCCGCAGCGGCTGGGCGGCGGGTCCGGAGGAATTTTGCGAAAAGCTTCTGCCTGTTTCGGAGACCATGCTGTTCGGTGTGCAACCTTTCATCTCCGACATGACGGCCATGGCTCTCTCGCAGCACTTCGACACCGCCGACATCATGCGCGAAAACTATCGTCGACGTGCCGAGATCGTCGCGAAGATGTTTGCCGGCAGCAATCTGGTCAAGCCGATGCCTCCGGAAGGCGGCATGTTCATCCTTCTCGACGTGACGTCGACCGGCCTCGGCGGCGAGGAATTTGCCTGGGAACTGCTGCATCAAGAAAAGGTCGCGGTCATGCCCGGTTCCTCGTTCGGAGATCAGGCCGCCGGCTTCCTGCGCATTTCGCTGACCATGCCCGATGACGTGCTCGAAACGGCGATGGGGCGCATCGGCGACCTCGCAAGCCGCCTGGTGTCACGCAAGGAAAAGCGCGCATGAGCGGCAACCTGAAGACCGTCGGCGAGACGCTGATCGATCTTCTGGAAGCCAATGGCGTGGATGTCGTCTTCGGTATTCCCGGCGTCCACACCGTCGAACTCTATCGCGGGCTCGCCGCCTCGAAAATCCGTCACGTGACGCCGCGCCACGAACAGGGCGCGGGCTTCATGGCGGACGGTTATGCCCGCGTCAGCGGCAAGCCGGGCGTGTGCCTCGTCATCACCGGGCCAGGGCTGACCAACATCATCACGCCCATGGCGCAGGCCTATCAGGATTCCGTGCCCATGCTGGTGATCTCGGGCGTCAACGCGCGCGCCACGCTCGGTCATGGCCGCGGCCGGCTTCACGAACTGCCGGACCAGCGCGGCATGATGGCGACGCTGGCGCTGATGTCGCATACGCTGCACAACCCTGAAGACCTGGGCGACGTAATGGAACGGGCTTTCGCGATCCTCCGTTCGGGAAGGCCGGGGCCGGTGCATATCGAAATCCCGACCGATGTGATGGCGGCGCGCATCAAGGCGCCACGCCTGCGTAACGTTGCGGCGAGCCGCCCACGCGCCGAGGCCGTGACGATCGATGAAGCCGCTCGCCGTTGCCTTGCAGCCCACCGGCCTGTGATCCTGGTGGGCGGCGGCGCTGTACCGGCGGCGAAGGACATTCTGACGCTCGCCGAACGGCTGGACGCACCGCTGGTGACAACCACCAATGCCCGCGGCGCTTTCGCGCATCACCCGCTGTCCGTACCGGCGAGCCCCAGCGTGAAATCCGTGCGGAAATTGATTGCGGATGCCGATCTGGTTCTCGCCTTCGGCACTCAGATGGGACAGACAGACTACGATATGTATGGGAACGGCGGTTTTCCGGAGCTGAAGAACCTGATCCGCGTGGATATCGACGCCGCCCAGCTGGCTCGCGGCCCGCAGGCGGCGCTTTCGATCCTCTCTTCCGCGGAAAACGCCGCATCCGACCTCCTGGCTGCAATCGGATCCGGCAACCGCCGGCAGTCTGACGGAGCGGGGCGGGCAAACGAGACCCGGCTGGCCGCACGGGCAGAACTGACACCGAAGATGCGCGTCGAGATCAGCATCCTGAACATCGTCCGCGATACCCTGCCCGGCGCGATCATCGTCGGCGACAGTACGCAGGCTGTTTATGCGGGGAACCTCTATTATGAAGCGGGCCGGCCGCATGGCTGGTTTAATGCCGCGACCGGTTACGGCGCGCTTGGCTACGGTCCTCCGGCCGCCGTGGGCGCAGCGATTGCCGAACCGGAAACGCCGGTCGTCTGCGTGACGGGCGATGGTGGGTTTCAGTTTACCCTGGCGGAGATGGGCTCGGCGAAGGATGCCGGGTCAAACGTCATCTTCCTCGTCTGGAACAACGACGGTTATCAGGAGATCGAGACCTACATGGTCGAAAACGGCATCGAGCCGGAAGGCGTAAAACCTTCTCCGCCCGATTTCCTGAAGATCGCCGAGGCTTACGGTCTGCCCTCGGTGCGCCTTGGGGACATCAAAGAATTGCCGGCGGCTCTTGAGAATTTCCGCCGGCTTGAAGGCCCGTCGCTGATCGAAATCCATCAGACGAAAACGGTCGGCGCGACTGCCTGAACTGTCAGTGCTTGTCCTTGCGTCCGCTCTGCTCGGCGACCGCATCTGCCTGCGTCTCGATATCGTAAGGCACTGTCTGACCGGCGTCGCCCGCGTCAGCAACACGGCCCGCCGGATTGCCGGGACCTTCCGCATCCCAGACCTTTCGGGCCTTGTTGAGATCAGCGGTCGATGGATCGGGGTACTTCTTCGAAGTTTCCTCGCCGGTACCGGAGCTTTTGGCGATGTTCGGACGGCTATTGCCGAAACGGGCGGCTTCCCGGTTGGCATCATTGCGTTCCATGATGATCCTCCTTTTGGTTCTATCGAGAACCATCGGGAGACATCATCGTTCCCCCTTAGCGCCGCGCTTTTCGGCCGATTCTTCGGGCGCCGGTTCGAAACCGAAGACGCTGCGGCCTCCCCATTCATGGGATTTTCGAAATTCGCCGGCGACGATCTCCTTCAAGTCTGGACCTGTGACATAGCGCTCGAGCTGCCGGGCTTGATCGTCGAGCCGCTTCAGAGCCTGCAGTTCCTCCTCCCGGCCAAGCTTCGCCTGGCCGACGGCCGATTTCATCACCTTGATGGTCTCGTCATAGACCTTGATCGGCACAGGAAAAGGATGCCGGTCCTTGCCGCCATGAGCGAGCGAAAAACGGGCCGGATCGGAAAATCGGCAAGGCGCGCCGTGCACGACCTCTGCCACCATGGCAAGCGCCTGAACCGTACGCGCGCCGACACCGGGCGTCAGAAGCAGCTGCTCGAAATCTTCCGGTCCTCGGTCGGCTGCGGCGGCGAGCGTGCCATGCAGCCGCTTCATGTTGACGTCGTCCTCCCGGACGTCGTGATGCGCCGGCATGACGAGATGCGGCAGCATCGGCTGCGCCAGATCTTTTGCTTTGCGCGCCGGATCGAGCGCAATCACCTCGCGAACGATGCGGTCCGGCCCCAATGAGGAAAGAAGATCCAACTGGCCCTTTCGCGAAGCATCGGCCCGGTGGTCGGCGAGGTTGACGATCTCGCCCTGCCTGCGGCCTTCGATCGCCGCGTGCGGTGAATCCACGAAACTCGTAATGCCTTCTGACAGCCAGTGGTAGCGCCGCGCCTGGCGTCTGTCGCCGTTCATGCCTTGCTGCACCACAACCCATTTGCCGTCGTCGGTAACGATGAAGCCGTGCAGGTAGAGGTCGAAACCATCCTGCACGGCGGCGCTATCCACCTTGGCGACCAGCCGGCTGGTCGTCGCAAGCCCGCAGCCGTCGATGCCGACCCGGTTGCCGACGGCGATCAGTTCGTCCGGCGTCTTGCGGGAATTCTGGCCGCGCCCGCCGCAGACATGGATGCCAAGCTCGCCGGAAAGCGGCGTCAGGCCGCGCTTCAAGGCGCCGATGACGCTGGTGGTGATGCCCGAAGAGTGCCAGTCCATGCCCATGACCGAGCCGAAGGACTGGAACCAGAAGGGATGCGCCAGCCGCCGCATGAACTCGTCGCGCCCATAATGGATGACGATCGCCTGCGCGATGACCGCCCCGAGTTTCGTCATCCGCTCGCCCAGCCAGGGGGGAACACGGCCGCCGTGAAGCGGGAGATCGGCACTTCCTGCTCTTTGAACCATGATCCGCTTATATACGGACAGGCGGCATCAAGACAGAGAAAAGTTCTGCAAACGTTCCTTCAGGCGGCCGATTGTCGCCACGTCCGCATTGGCGAAGGCAAAGCGCAGATAATTCTGCTGACCATCCCCGAAATACGCGCCGGGAATGCAGATGACCCCGGCTCGCCTCGCCAGTTGCTCCGCAACCTGCGCCGAGCCGACACCAGCAAAAGGATGGCGCACAAAGGCGAAGTAGGCCCCGATCGCGTCGAGTTTCCAACCGGTCAAGCCCCGCATCACGGATCGCAAGGCATCGGCGCGACGGCCGATTTCCTGCCGGTTTTCCTCCCGCCAATCTGCAAGCAGCGGTAGCGCTTTAGCAACAGCCGCCTGAGCGGCGCGAGGCGCGCAGATCTGCAGGTTGTCCATGATCTTGGCGATCTGCTCCACCGCCCGTGAACCGGCCGTGATGGCGCCAAGCCGATGGCCGGGGATGCAGAAGGACTTGGAGAAGCTGTAGAGGCTGATCAGCGTTTCCTCCCAGCCTGCCAGGCTGAAAAGGTTATGCGGCGCCTGGCCCGCCACCGGCATGAAGTCGCGATAGGTCTCGTCGAGGATCAGCCAGATGCCCTTTTCACGGCAGAGCCGGAAGATCGCTTCGAGCAACGACGGCGGATAAATCGCCCCTGTCGGATTGTTAGGCGAGACCAGCGCCAGTGCGCGGACGTCCGGCGTGATCGCGCGCTCGAGGCTGACCAGATCGGGAAGAAAGCCGTTTTCCGCCGCGCAGGCCACGAACGCCGTCTTCACGCCCATCATCGCGAGCGTCGTCTCGTGGTTGAAATAAAACGGCTCGGTCATCAGGACCGTGTTGCCGGGCCCCGCGACGGTCATCGCGGCACAGACGAAAGCCTGGTTGCAGCCGGAAGTGACGTGGATGTTGTCAGTGCCAAGAGACGCGCCATAGACCTCCGATGCATGCTCGGCATAAACGCGACGAAGCTCCGCTTCGCCCTCGATCGGTCCGTAACCGGTAAACGCGGTGGAGGATGCCGTTTCACCGAGAAGCTTCAGCATTTCGGGATGAGCGGGATAGCCGGGCACGGCCTGCGACAGGTCAATCAATGGCCCCTTGGAGCCGTCGTAAGCGCGTCCCCAGGCAAAAACGGAGGGCACGGGCGGCGGTGAGAGCTTTTCGACGAGCGGATTGAAGGCAGGCATGATTTTCCAGAACGGGCAATTGATTTGGTCCCCTTGTTTATCAGATTATCGAGGGACGCAAGGAGAACCGGTCATGCCCGACGACATTCAGCCCGAGGATTCGAAGCTCACCGTCACCAAACGGAAATGGGCCGAACAGGGCAAGTTCCTCACCGGGCGTATCACCCGTCCGGAAACCGATCGCCTGCCGCCCGGCCAGCACCTCGTCAAGAACTGGCCGGTGCTCGATCTCGGACAGCAGCCGCGGGTTGCCGCATCCCAATGGAAGCTCGACGTTCGCGGCCTCATCAACAACCGGAGGACCTTCGACTGGGCCGCATTTCAGGCCCTGCCGCAGAGCGAAATGCGCTCCGACATCCATTGCGTGACGACCTGGTCGCGCTACGACAACAACTGGAAGGGCGTCTCCACCCACGACTTCCTCGATGCCGTCGATCCGAAGGACGAGGCCGTGGCGGTGATGCTGACGAGCTACGATGGCTATACCACCAACCTGCTTCTCTCCGACTTCGCCTCCCCGGATGCGATCATCGTGACCGAATGGGAAGGGCGACCGCTGACGGAAGAGCACGGGGGGCCGGTTCGGCTCGTGGTGCCGCATCTCTATTTCTGGAAAAGCGCCAAGTGGCTGAACCGGATCGAGTTCCTTGCCCGGGACCAGGCAGGCTTCTGGGAAAAGAACGGTTACCACATGCGGGGCGACCCTTGGGCGGAAGAGCGGTATTCGGAGGATTGAGACCTGGATGGGAAGCCCCTCACCCACCGGCAGGCGGATGAGGGGAGGCAGCTAGATCAGCTTTTCCAGCGTGATCGGAAGATCGCGCACGCGTTTGCCGGTGGCATGGAAGACGGCGTTGGCAATCGCAGGGGCGACCCCCACGATGCCGACCTCGCCCACGCCCTTGCCGCCCAGCACCGAAGCGTCGTAATCCGGCACGCCGACCGAGATCACCTGGATATGCGGTATGTCCGCATTGGTCGGCACCAGATAATCACCCATATTGTTGTTGATGACACGGCCGAAGCGCTCGTCGACCAACCCTTCCTCGAGCAGCGCCTGACCAATGCCCATGATGATACCGCCACGCCACTGGCTTTCGGCGAGCTTCGGATTATAGATCCGGCCGCAGTCGAAGGCCGAGACGACGCGCGACACCCGCACGGTTCCGAAATCCTCGTCCACCTTCACCTCGACGAAATGGGCGCACCAGCTGTGCATGGAAAGATCACCGGCGGTCGGCCCTTGGATATTGGCCATGGTCGTCCACGACCGTTTGTGGTCCTCCGGTCCGTTGGCACCTTCCGGCAAGGTATTGCGCTGCGTTTCGATACGGTCCCGACCGATTGCCGACATCAGTTCGGCGAGGGTCAAGGAAGGACCTTCGCCACGGGGCACGGAAATCCGGCCCCCGGAGATGACAAGGGTATTGGCGCCGGTATCCCGGAACGGCGAGTTGCTGTCGTTGAGAGCCAGACCGATCAGCTCGTCGCGCGCTGCCGTGGCGGCCTTGTGGACGGCGCCGGTAAGAGCTCCGGCAAGCATCGACCCGCCAGCCACCGTCGCACCGGGCAGCGATGAATCGCCGAGCTTGACGTCCACCCGTTCCGCCGGAACGCCGAGCACCTCCGCCGCCGTCTGTGCGAGGATGGTGTAGGTGCCTTGCCCCATGTCGATCGCGCCGCTGACGACCTCGACGCTGCCGTCGCCGAGAATGCGGATGAGCGCCTCGCTCGCGGCCTTGAGCACCGGAAAGGTGCCGCAACCGATACCCCAGCCGACCAGTTGCCGGCCATCCCGCATCGAACGCGGCTCATGGCTGCGCCCGGACCAGCCGAAGACGTCGGCTCCAACCGTCAGCGCCTCGCGAAGTTGGCGCGTCGACCATGGCTTGCCGGACTGGTAGTCGTGATCGGCATAATTCCGCAGCCGCAGTTCCAGTGGGTCTATTCCAACCGCATAAGCGAGTTCCTCGATTGCACTCTCGATACCGAAGGCGCTCGGGTTCTTGCCCGGAGCGCGCAAGGCTCCCGGCGTCACGGTATTGACCGGAACCAGACGGTGTTGCGTGCTCAGATTGGGCACGGCATAAAGCAAGGGCGTCGCAGCGCCCGTCTGCTCCGGAAAGTCGGCAAAGACGGAGGTTTCGCTTGCACCGCGATGAACGATCGCCTGGAGAACACCATCCTTCGTAGCGCCGATCCTGATGGTCTGCTTGGTCGCCGCCCGGCCGCCATAGGCGGTGAAGGTCTGAGGACGGGTAACCGCCAGCTTGACAGGCCGACCGAGCTTGCGGGCGGCTGCGGCAGCCACCGCACCATAGGTATATCCCATGGCCTTCGAGCCGAAGCCGCCGCCGATGAAGGGTGATACGATCCTCACATTCTCATAGGGAATGCCGAACCATTCCGCATAGGTGCGTGCCATGCCATGCGTCCATTGGCTCGGCTCCCAGACCGTCAGGAACTCGCCCTCCCATTTTGCCGTCAGCCCGTGAGGTTCGATCGGCACATGATATTCCCGCGGCGTCCGGTATTCCGCCTCGATCCTGACATCCGCGGCGGCATAGGCCGCCTCGGCATCACCCCAGCCAACGGTGAGCATATCCACCAGCCTGCCCTCGCCGGCGTTTGGATCGTCAAGGCTCGTCACGGGCTGCGCCTCCTCGTAGGAGACCTTCACCAGCTTGGCCGCCTCCGTCGCCTGCTCCAGCGTCTCCGCCACGACGGCGGCGATCGCCTGACCGTTGAAGCTGATCTGACGCGGCAACGGGCGGAAAGGTTCGTTCTCAGGGCGATTGCCGTGCCAGTCGGACGCCACCAGGAGGCCGAGATCGTCTTCCGGCGTGAAGATCGAGAGTATGCCGGGCGCAGCCTTTGCAGCTTCGGTATCGACCGCAACCACACGGCCGGCGGCAATGGTGCTCTGCACCAGCACCGCGTGAACGACGTTCTTCACGGGCTGCTCGAGGGCATAGGTCGCGCCGCCGGTGGTCTTCAATCTGCCGTCGAGCCGTGAAAAGCGGCCGCCCACCATGCCGTCGGCGGCATCGCCGTGTTTGCGGGTTTCCATAATGGTCATGCCAGACCTCCCATTGTCAGGATGGCGCGTGCGACGACGCGCGGCGCAAGTTCGATCTTGTAGCGGTTGCCGCCATGTGAAACGGCATCCTCCATGGAAAGGCGGCTCGCCTTTTCCACGGCGTCGACGTTCAGCACGGTACCGACCAGCGCCTGCTCGACGGTCCGGGCTCTCCATGGTTTGGTCGCCACACCGCCGAGCGCGACGCGGATGTCCCGCACGGTCTGCCCGTCGGCCTCGAACTCGATTCCGACCGCAGCGCTCGCCGCGGCAAACTCGTAGGACTGCCGGTCGCGGACCTTCAGATAGGTCGAGTTCTTCGCTGCCATGGAGGCGGGAATGCTGATGCCGGTGATGATCTCACCCTTCTTCAGCACGGTCTCCCAGTCGGGTGTTTCCCCCGGCAGCATATAGAAGTCTTCGATCGCAACCCTGCGGCGGCCCATTTCCACGTATGCATCGAAGGCGACCAGCGCCACCGCAAGATCGCCCGGATTGACCGCGATGCAGGCTCTGCTCGTGCCGAGAACCGCGTGGTTGCGGGTTACGCCGCCGATCGCCGAACAGCCGGAACCGGGACTACGCTTGTTGCAGGCAGGAAAGGCGCCGGGGTCGCGGAAATAAGGACAGCGGGTCCGCTGCAGAAGATTGCCACCGACGGTCGCCATGTTGCGTAGCTGAGGGGAGGCCGCGAGCGACAGGGATTGGGCAACGGCTGGAAATGCTGCCTTCACTCCCGGATGATCGGCTACCTCTTCCATCTTGGCGAGAGCACCGATCGTCGCTCCGTTTGCATCGACGGTAATATCGCCGAGGCCGGCAAGATGAGTGATATCGACGAGGGTATCCGGTTCGAACACGCCACATTTGGCGAGATCGAGCAAGGTCGTACCGCCGGCCAGCAGCATAGTGCCGGCGTCAAGGGTCGCACGACTGGCCTCTTCGGTGGAAGCGGCGCGGAAATAGGAGAAATCGCGCATCAGGCCACCTCCGCCTTGTCCTTGGCCGCTACACCAGTCGTAACCGCGCTCGCCGCTTCGCGGACGGCCGCGACGATGCTGTTATAGGCTCCGCACCGACAGAGATTGCCGGACATGTATTCGCGGATTTCTTCTTCCGAACCGGCATGCCCTTCCCGGATACACGCCACCGCCGACATGATCTGGCCGGGCGTGCAATAGCCGCACTGGAAGGCATCGTTCTCGATGAACGCCGCCTGCACGGGATGCAGGTCGCCGTTCTCGGCCGCGATCCCCTCGATCGTGATGACCTGCTTTCCTTCCACCTGAGCAGCGAGCGTCAGGCAGGAGAGCACGCGCTTTCCGTCGACATGGCAGGTGCAGGCGCCGCACTGGCCTTGATCGCAGCCCTTCTTGGTGCCTGTAAGACCAAGATTTTCGCGCAAGGCATCAAGCAGCGTGACGCGTGTCTCAACGTCAAGCTCGTACCGGCTCGCGTTGATGTCGAGTGAAAGATGTATGGTTCGTGTCATGATAAGCTCCTGCTATCGTCACGAATTGAATTTTTTGGATCGAAGCCGCTAGCCGGACGACCGGCTCGCGCTAAATAAAATCGCGGGGGCGCTTGGGCGCATCTTTGCGCATGACACCCGACCCCTTCCTGGATTATGAGGTAGATGACACTCCGCACAAACGGAGGCGCCTCCGTTTAACTAGTTGGCATCCTGACTTTCGTCAAGTCCTCATTGTCTGGGAGCATGCATTTTGGCCCCGGCCGAACCAAATACACCATCGCCGGAATCGACGAAGCTTCGCGCCGACGCTCGCCGCAACCGCGATAGACTGGTGGAAGTGGCCGCCGTAGCGTTTGCGGAAAAGGGCGTCGAGACGTCGCTCGAAGATATAGCGCGACAGGCTGGCGTCGGCATCGGCACACTCTACCGCCATTTTCCCACCCGGGAACATCTCGTGGAGGTGGTCTACCGCCGGGAACTGGAAAGCCTTGCAGACGCGGCGACGGAACTTGCAGAAAAATACCCGCCGGACGTGGCGCTGGAGGAATGGATGCGGCGCTTTGTGAGTTATATCGCGACCAAGCGCGGCATGTCCAACAGCCTGAAGACCTTGATGAATTCCAACTCCACGCTGTTTGCGGAAGGTTTTAGCAATATACGAAGCGCCTTCGAGCGCCTCGTCCGCGCGGCTGGAGAGAATGGCCTGATCCGGACCGACATCGACACGGCGGACCTGTTGCAGGCACTTTCCAGCATCTACTCAATGACGGATTCTCCCGACTGGCGCGAGCGATCGCACCGCCTGATCGGGCTTCTCATGGACGGTCTGAAGGCGCGCAAATAAATCCGTCAGACGCCTTCTGCCATCCGCCGCAGAAGCTCCGCCGTCTCGTCATTAGCGGGGAAGAAGGATTCGATGGCAAGCTCCGACAAGGTGACATCCACCGGGGTACCGAACACCGTCGTTGTCGAGATAAATGAAAGCAATCCAGCCGCCGTCCGCAGCTCCAGGGGCACAACGATCCCGGCGTAGTCGCCTGGTTGCTTTGAAGAGCTTTCAGGTGCCGGATAGCCCGACAACTCCTCCAGCAGCCCTTGGAGAATGCGGTCGCCTGTGGCGGCGACCTGCTGGTGCAGCCGTTCCAGCAGGTGATTCCGCCACTCCGCAAGATTGGCGATCTGAGGCGCAAGCCCCTGCGGATGAAGGCTCAGCCGCAGGACATTGACCGGTCCCTCCAGAAGCGACCGGTCGGCCACGTCGGCAAGCAGCGGTGCCACGGCGGCATTTGCCGCCATAAGGGTCCAGTGCCGATCGATGGCAAGCGCTGGAAAAGGCTCGTGTCCCTTGAGTACCATGTCGATCGCCTTGCGCGCCGCGGCCAAAGCGGGATCGTCCAGCGTGCGTTCGGCATAGACCGGCGCGAAACCCGCAGCGAGCAGCATGGGGTTCCGCTCGCGGAGCGGCACCTCCAGCCGTTCGGCGAGATGCAGGAGCATGTCGCGGCTTGGAAGTGACCGCCCGCTCTCGATGAAACTGAGATGGCGTTGCGAAATCTCAGCCTCCAGCGCCAGATCGAGCTGGCTCATGCGCCGGCGGCGGCGCCAGTCGCGCAGGAAATCGCCGAGAGGACGGGCGGTCGCGATCGTATTCATGCGGCAGCCGGAACCTGATCGAGAAAACCATAAACGGCCTTCAGACGGCCATTTTCAAGCAGGGCGAAATCCGTTCCCTTGATGATCGGCTCGCCGCCCTGCGGCCCAAGTCCCCACGAGAAGCGAAGGTTGTCCGCGTGACCATCAGCCGTGCCGAGCAGTTCGAAACGGAAGCCGGGGAACCGGGCCTGGACCGCCTCGACCAATCCGTTGATGTCCTCATGCCCTTCTCCGCGCATCAGCGGGTCGACATAAAGAGCGTCGGTTGCCCAGGCTTCGGCGATCATAGCGCGACGGCGAGCGGCGTTCGTCTCGTTCCAGATAGCGAGGTAACGTTCGGCATGTGTGGCTGCATCAGTCATTTTCTTCTCCTTTTTATCGCCCGGCTCGTTCCAGGCAGGGCGATCATGCGGGAGCACCGGCATCGTCTCAATTACGCGGCAGGTAATAACTATCGCTCCGAAAGCGCAAGCCTGGCGCCGAGTAGGACGAACGCGCCTGCAAATGTGCGGCGCATCCAGCCCAAAATAGACGGCCGAGAGATGACGTGGTTGCGGACCGAAGCGGCAAATACCCCGTAGATCGCGAAAATCGCGAAAGTCATCAGCATGAAGACGAGGCCGAGTTCCGTCATGCGCAGGACGGGAGAGGCGTCATCAGGCCTCACGAACTGCGGCAGGAAGGCGAAAAAGAAGATGGAAAGCTTCGGATTGAGCGCATTGGCAAGGATGGCCGAAACGATGACTTGGCGGGCCGAGCGGGACGTGGTTTCGGGCTCTACAGTCAGCGCGCCCTTCTCCTTCAGCACCTGCCAGGCCATGAAAAGGAGATAGGCCACCCCAAGATATTTGACCGTCTCGAAGGCCAGCGCACTGGCATGCAAGAGCGCCGCCAGACCTGAAACGGCCGCCGCCATATGCGGGACTATGCCGAGCGTGCAGCCGAATGCCGCGACAATGCTCGCCTTTGTCCCACGCGAAAGACCCGCAGCGAGGGTGATCAGCACGCCCGTACCCGGCGATGCGACGACGATGAAAGAGGTGAGGAGGAATTCAGGTGTCATCAGGCGATCCTTTCAAGGTTTCGCCTGAGGCTAACGACCGGATCGAAACCGATCTTGAATGAAATTGCAGGCGGCAGCTCCCGGCCCCGATCAGAAGCGGTGGATACGCAGACCGAGCACCTTTTCCGAGACGACCACCACGACAAGCGTCAGCACGATCGAGCAGGTCGAGACAGCGGCGGCCTCAGGCGTGAAATTGGTCCGCAGGTAGTCGAACAACTGGATCGGCAAGGTGGACGTCCCGACATTCTTCAGCATGAAGGAGATCGTGAAGATGTCGAAGGAGATGATGAACGCAAAAAGGCAGCCTCCGATCACGCCCGGCTTGATGAGCGGCAGCATGATGCGACGGAAGCGCGTGAAGCGTCCGGCGCCAAGGCTCTGGGCGGCCATGCTCCAGGCGGGATCGTAGCTTTCCATCGAAGCCGATACGTTTATGAAGACGAAAGGCAGCGTGATTAGCACGTGACCGACGATCATGCCGACCATGGTTTGGGTACCGACACCGATCGAATAGACGAAAAAAAGCAAAGAAATGGCCGTCAGAACTTCCGGCAGCAGCAGCGGCGCCAGCATGGCGATCCGCACTGTCTCCTTCAGCTTGCCAGAATGCTGCACGTAGAAAATCGCCGCCATGGTGCCGATGATGCCGGAGATCACGGTGGTGACGGCCGCAATCCACAGCGACGTCCGGATTGCTCGCATGAAGACTTCGTTGTTGAAGAAGACTCCGTACCAGCGGAAGGACAGGCCTTGCGGCGGAAAGGTCAGGAAAGCGCCGGCATTGAAGGAGGCACCAACGACAACGAGGATCGGCGCCAGCAGAAAGGCGTAGATGACAAGGCAGTAGACGGTGAAGAACGGTTTCGACATCGTAATGCTCATGCCTTCCATTTCATGACGGTGAGCCTTCCGAAAAGCACGACGAAAATCGCCCCCGTGACCGATAGCACCAGCGCCATGGCGGAACCGAAAGGCCATTGGAACGTGTCGATCAAGGCGTCGACGACCGTTACAGCCATGGTCTTGACCCTCAGACCACCGATCAACGAGGGCGTTACATATGCACTCAGCGACAATACGAAAACGAGAATGCATCCGGCCTGGATGCCGGGCAGCGACAGCGGCAGGGTAATGCGACGGAAGGCGGTTAGTTTTGAGGCGCCGAGGGAACGGGCGGCGGCTTCAAGGGACGGATCGATGCCCTGGATGGCGCTCATGATCGGCAGGATCATGAAGGGCAGGAAGACATGCACGAGCGCGATGATGATGCCGAGCGCATTGTACATCAGCGGCAAGGGGCCATCGATGAGACCCCAGCCCATCAGCGTCCGGTTGATCAGGCCGTTGTTGCCGAGCAGGATTGTCCAGCCATAGCTGCGGATGACGATGCCGACGAGAAGCGGGGAGAGCACGAGGCCGTAACCGAGCGCCCGGAGGGAGGAGGTTCCGCGGGCAAGCTGCCAGGCGACGGGGTAACCGAGCACAAGACAGGCAAAAGTGGTCACGAAACCGATCCAAAGAGTGTTCACCACTTGTTGGATGTAGAAGATATCAGAGAAGAACTTGCCGTAATTCGCAAGCGTCAATCCCGGCCCATAAGGCGTTCCCTGCCCCGGCATGCGGAAACTCATCAGCACGATGTTGAGATAGGGCAGCACGAGGAAAGCCGTGAGCAGGATCGCAGCCGGCGCGATCAAAAGCAGCGGCCCGAGGCGTTTTCCGGCAACAGCGCTCATGCGACGCTCCCAAGCGGCCAGAAACGGTCTGCCGGCGCATGAACCAGCACGGTCTCGCCATCGCGGAACCGGGTTCGCGGAAAGGTCTGAACGTTGACAATGGTACCGTTGGCAAGCTCCAGACGATAATCCACGAGACTGCCGGAATAATAGCTGGAAAGCACTTTTGCAGGAACGCCGGCAACACCCGCCGTGACGGGCAAAAGCTCCACCGCTTCCGGCCTCAGCGCCAGCGTTATATCGGCGCCGTCAGCATAGTGGCCGACCACCGGCACATCCCCGAGCGGGGTGGAGACGATACTGTTGACCACCTTGCCGCGCACGATGTTGACCTGTCCGACAAATTCCGCCACCTCGAGATTGGCGGGCCGCTCGTAGATATCGGAGGGAGCGCCGATCTGGGCGATGCGGCCGCCGAACATCACGACCACCCGGTCGGACATGGTCATGGCTTCCGCCTGGTCATGGGTCACGTAAACGGTGGTGATGCCGACGCGCCGCTGCAGGTCCCGAATGAAGACCCGCATTTCCTCGCGCAGCTTCGCATCGAGATTGGCGAGCGGCTCATCGAGCAGCAATATCTTCGGTTCGATAACGAGAGCACGGGCGAGCGCCACGCGCTGCTGCTGGCCGCCGGAGAGCTGCCGCGGATAACGCTCCGCATAACCCGTAAGCTGCACCATATCCAGGACCTTGGCGATGCGGTCGCGGATCTCCGTCTTCGGGATTTTCCGCATTTCCAGACCGAAGGCGAGGTTTCGTTCGACGGTCATGTGCGGAAACAGTGCGTAGTTCTGAAAGACCATTCCGATATCGCGTTTTTCGACCGGCACATGCACGACGTCCCGGCCATCGAAGCGGATCGCGCCTCGCGTTGCGTCCTCGAAGCCGGCGATCATCTTGAGCGTCGTCGTCTTGCCGCATCCGGAAGGACCAAGCAGGGAAATAAATTCCCCTTCGGCGATCCTGACCGAGATACCGTCGACTGCAGGCCCTTGCCCATAGTCCTTGGTCAGCTGTTCGATGCTAACCTCTGTCATGAAATTTCACTTTCGGAATTGAATGCTCAAAAAAGGCGATCATGGTCTGCCCCAGGCAGACCATGATCGCAGCGGGGAAAATCACCTGACGGTTTTCGCCCAGCGCTCGGCGAGTTCGCCCTGCTTCTCGTTGACGAAATTCCAGTCCCAGGTGAGGATCTTGTCCATATCGGGACCGGAGACCGGTACATCCGCCTTGAGATCGTCTGGAACCTTGACCTTGGCATTGGTCGGCGAGATGAAGAACTGCTTCATCATCATCGACTGAACTTCCGGCGAGAGCAGGAAGTTTGCATATTGGTATGCCAATTCCTTTTCCGGGGCGTTCGCGAGGATATTGATGGTCTGGTCGAACATGATCATACCCTCTTCCGGGATGATGCAATCGACGGGGAGGCCCTGGCGGCGCAGCCGCGCGATTTCGCCGAAATCGAAGGGCGCCACGACGATCTCGCCGGACGCAAGGCCGGTCGACATGTTGAAGTCCACCTGGATGACGGAACCCAGCTTTTCGAGCGCGGCGAATCCCGCATCGACGTCATACTGGTCCTTGCCGAAGATCTTGGAGAACAGCAGCAGCTCCATCTTGCCAGCGCTGTTGGCGAAGTTGTAGAGACCGATCCGGCCCTTGAATTCCGGATTGTTCCAGAGGTCCTTCCAGCTCTTCGGCGGCGTTTTCACGAGATCGGTCCGGTAGCCGAGACCGATCGGGGAGACAGCCCCGATGGCGCCCCAGCCGTCGGTCTTCTTGGCGAGCGGATAAAGATCGCCGTAGTTCGGCAGCTTCGTCAGGTCGAGCTTTTCGAAAAAGCCTTCCTTGCGCAGGCCGGAGGCGAAAACCTCGTTGGTCATAACGATCGAATAGGGCGGCTTTGCAACGCCCGCCGCACGCAGGTTCGCGCCCCAGACGCGACCGTTGCCGACATCGAGGGTCACCGTCGCACCGCTCTGTTTGGCGAATTCCGGCGCCACCGCCGAACGCCAGTATTGCTCCCAGACGCCCCCGAGCGTGGGTACGATCAGTGTTTTCTGCTGTGCCCGCGCGGGTAGCCCGGTCAGGCCTGCGGCAGCTAGAGCACTCATTCCGGCAAGCGCCTGCCGTCTTGTCAAACTCGTCATGTGCAGTTCCCCTTGTTGCGATCTATCGAGATCATTCGTGTGCCGGCGTATTTTCGCTTCTGCGCACAGGTTCGGTCGTCCGTCAGCCTTTCGAGAAAGCCTGTTTCGTCTTCAGATCTATGTATTCGCCGTAGGTGATCGGCTCATATTTCGCGCCACCCTTGATGAAGGGCGGCAAGCACTCGATCACGGTATCCTTGGAAGGATTGAGGAAGAACGGGATCGACTGGCGGCGCGCCGTGCCCTTGAAGCCGCTCGGCGGATTGGCGACACGGTGGGGCGTCGAAACCCATTCGTCATTGGTCCAGCGCATGAAAGCGTCGGCAATGTTGATCACATAGGCCCTTTCGATGGAGGGCGCATCCAGCCACTCCCCGTTGCGATTGCGGACCTGCAGCCCGCCCGGAGAAGCCTCCGAACGGAGGATCGTCATGAAACCGTAGTCGGTGTGGACGCCGGCGCGCAACTGGCCCGGCAGCGGCGATTCCGCCTGTTCGGGGTAGTTGATGACCCGCAGCGCCGAGAGATGGTTCTCGAAAGACGGCTCGAAATAGTCCTGATCAAGTCCGATGGCCTGGCAGAATATTCGGCGCATATGCTTTGCGAGCACTTCCATCTCCCCGAAGTAGTCGCGGAAAGCCTGCTCGAGGCCTTCCGGCCTCTCGGGCCATGTATCGCCCGGCAGATTCTTGCCGAAATTCAGACTCTCCTTGTAATCGCCGGGGGTCTTTATGCCGAGCGTGGCGGCAAGCGCTTCCTCCGCGATCGGCGAGAACGATACGCCGCCCATCACGCCAGCGCCGCGCCCTATCGTCTTTTTCCAGTCCTGCGGATAGTCGAAAAAGGCGCGGGCCAGATTGTAGAGCCTCAATGTGATGTCCGGCGAAACGCCGTGGCCGGTAACGAGGAAGAAGCCGGTATCGCGACATGCTGTTTCGATCGCTTTGACCACTGCAGCGGCGCCTGCCTCCTTTCGAACGAAGGGTCCGACATCAATGACCGGTATGCCGGGAACGGCCTGGCCGGATGACACGGGATTGGCGCTCGAAACGGGCATGGCCTAACCTCCATCTGCATTTGACAAACAGATGTTGACAAAAACATCTGTTGTTGTCCATATCCAAATTAACGAAATTGAGCGCGGCTCTCGCCGCAAGGACGTGCATCAGATGGATGACCTCGCTCCGCAGGAAGCGGCAGTTCTGGCGATCATCAAGGACAACCCCTTTGCGGGACAGCAGGAGATCGCCACCCAGTTGGGCTTGGCCCGCTCCACGGTTGCCGCGCACATCGTTCAGCTCATGCAGAAGGGCTATATCCTCGGCCGCGGTTATGTCATGCCGGCGGAAACCCGCGCTGTCTGCATCGGCGGCGCGGTGCTGGACCGGAAATACCGCGCCAAACATGATCTCGTGTTCGAGACCTCCAATCCGGTCGACGGCATCCGCTCCATGGGCGGCGTCGCCCGCAACGTCGCGGAAAATCTGGCGCTTCTCGGCACGACGACAAGCTTCGTATCGATCGTTGGCGACGACGAAGGTGGCCGGGCGCTGCTGAAGCATATGCGCGACCGTGGCATCGACGTAAGCCAGATGGTTACCACAGCGGAACGGCCGACGGCGGAATACGCTGCGATCCTCGATACCAAGGGCGATCTCGTGCTCGGCATTGCCGACATGGGCATTTTTGATCTGCTTCTACCCGCCCATTTTGAACGCATCTGGCCGCATCTGGCCGCCGCCAGCTGGGTCTTCTGCGATTGCAACCTGCCGGCCGAGACGCTCGCCGCGCTGATCGCGAAGAGACAGGGAGCGCGCTTCAAACTGGCGGTCGATGCGGTCTCGACACCCAAGGCCGCACGTCTGCCGAAAGATCTTTCGGGCATCGACCTTCTGTTCATGAACATCGACGAGGCAAACGCCGTCCTGCACCGCAAGGCGCACGAAACGATCGGCGACGCAAAGGAGGCAGCCGTTGCCCTGCAGGCAGCGGGCGCCCGCGAGGCGATCGTCACCATGGGGTCCCGCGGTATCGCCGTGGCCGGCGTCGAGGGCGCCCGCACCTTCCCCGCCGTGCGCGCCACTCCTATCGACATCACCGGCGCCGGCGACGCAATGATCGCCGGCACGTTGCACCGGATCCTTCACGGCGAGGACACCTATACCGCAGCGCGCACCGGCGCCCTTCTCGGCACGCTGACGACGGAAAGCCCCGCCAGCGTCCATACCGAACTCTCCGAACGCTTCCTGGAAGCCAACATGCACCGGCTTGCCGGATAGATCCGCGGCCGAAAAACATCCGAGGAATACCCGAAATGACCCTTCTGAAACCGAAGCTGAGCCGCGAAGTGGCTGAAACCATCGCCGAAGGCGGTCCGGTGGTGGCGCTGGAATCGACCATCATCACCCACGGCATGCCCTACCCTGCCAATCTTGAAACGGCACTCGCCGTAGAAGATGTCGTACGTGCGAACGGCGCCGTGCCAGCAACCGTCGCCGTCATCGACGGAGTGCTTCGCGCCGGCCTCGAAAGAGACGAACTGGAAGCTCTCGCCCAGGCAAAGAGCGTCGTGAAGGCCTCCGGCCGGGACCTTGCGGTCGCCATGGTGCACAAGCAATCGGCCGGCACCACGGTATCCGCCACGATGCTGCTGGCGGATCTCGCCGGCATCGACATCTTCGCCACCGGCGGCGTCGGCGGCGTGCATCGCGGCGCCGAGCAGACGTTTGATATTTCTGCGGATTTGACGGAGCTCGGCCGGACCAAGACGGCCGTCGTCTGCGCCGGTGTCAAGTCGATCCTCGACATAGCCAAGACGCTCGAATATCTCGAAACCCAGCGCGTACCGGTGATCGCCTACGGCACCGAGGATTTTCCCGCCTTCTTTACCCGCAAAAGCGGCTTCAGAGCCGACCATCGGCTCGATACCCCTGAAGAAATTGCCGAAGCCATGTGGCTACACCATAAGCTCGGTACCGGCACCGGCCTCATGATCGCCAATCCAATCCCGGAAGACGCGGCGCTCACACCGGAATTCATCGACGGGACGATTGCCGATGCCGTACGCGAAGCGGACGAACGCGGCATCGGCCGTAAGGAATTGACCCCCTTTCTGTTGGCGCGGATCAACGAGCTCTCCAGGGGCGAAAGCCTGAAAGCCAATATCGAACTGGTGAAGAACAATGCCCGCCTGGCTTCGAAGATGGCCGTCGCCTACGCGGCGCTCAAGAAGAGCGGCCGATAGATCGGCTCAAGAATACGGGCAATCACGGCAAGTGAGTCATAACAAGGGGAACTGCCATGAGCTATGAGACCATCCTTTATGAAAAGGACAAGACCGACAAGTTCGCGACGATCACCATCAATCGCCCCGAGAAGATGAACGCGATGGACAAGACGGTGATCCGCGAAATCAATGCGGCCCTGAAGGCCGCGATCGAAGATCCGGACGTCAACGCGCTCGTCATCACCGGCGCCGGTCGAGCCTTTTCGGCCGGCTACGACCTGAAGGGCGACGATTTCGATGTGGATGTCGACTTCTGGCGTGCCGACATGACCGAGAACGCCGAGGCGCTCCTTAATATATGGCGGGCGCCGATCCCGGTCATTGCTTCGGTCAACGGTTATGCGCTTGCCGGTGCGCTGGAACTGATGATGTGCTGCGATCTGGCGATCGCCGCCGACACCGCCAAGTTCGGCGAGCCGGAAGTGCGACACAATTCCGGTCCTCCCGCACTGATGATGCCGTGGCTGCTCGCAACCCGCGACGTAAGGTGGCTGATGTTCACCGGCGACATGGTGGATGCGGAAGAGGCGCTGCGCATGCACCTGATCAACAAGGTGGTGCCGGCCGATCAGCTGAAGGAAAAGACCGAAAACCTCGCCCGCAAGCTCGCACGCATGCCGGTTCCGGCGCTGAAATACACGAAGGCTTCGATCAACAACCAGCAGATGGTTGCCGGCCTGCTGCCCTCCTTCCAGTACAATATCGAGGCCATCGCCGCACTCCACGTGACGAAGCAGGGCCGCGAGTGGATGGCCAACCTCGCCAAGATGTCGCTTAAGGAATACCTCGCTTTCCGCGACAATCCGTTCAAGGGCCTCGACTGAGGCTTTGGTCATGGCGGCGAACACGCCTGAAGCAATGCGGGCCTTGATGGCGCCGCGATGTGTCGCGGTCGTTGGCGCGACCGAACGCGCCGACGCCTCGTCCAGCTTCGTGATGAAGAACCTGATGCGCTTCGGTTATCAGGGGCAGATCATCCCGGTGCACCCGACGGCGGAGTGGGTCTTTGGTTACCGCGTGTCCCCTTCCCTTTCTGCGCTCAACGCCGCGGCAGACGTCGCCGTCATCGGCATTGCGGCCGAAAAGGTGATCGGCGCGCTGGAGGAAGCGGGTGAGGCGGGGATCAAGGCGGCGGTCGTTCTGGCCTCCGGTTTCGCGGAACTGGACGAAACCGGCCGCGAGCGGCAGCGGCAGTTGGTCGAGATCGCCGAGCGTTACGGCATGGCGATGTGCGGGCCGAACTGCCTCGGCCTCTTCAATCTCAACACCGGCGCGGCCCTTTATTCCTCCAGCCTTTCCACCAATTTGAAAAAGGGCCGCTTCGCGATCCTCTCCCATTCCGGCGCCAGCGCCATCGCGCTCAGCAATACCGGCAGATTTGGCCTCAGCCACATCGTATCCTCCGGCAACAGTGCGGCGACCGACATTCCCGATTACCTCGATTTCCTCGCCACGGATTACGACACCCGCGCCGTCGGCATCGTCATCGAGGCGATCCGCGAGCCGGAAAAGCTGGCTGCCGCGATGGAGAAGATGCATGTCGCTGGAAAACCCGTCATAGCGCTTCGGGTCGGCCGCTCCGAACGCGGCGCCCAGGCCACGGCCGCCCATACGGGCTCGCTCGCCGGCAGCAACGAAGCCTATCACGCCTTCTTCCGCCGCGTCGGCATCATCGAAGTGCCGGATATGGACAGCTTCATGGAAACGGCGACGCTTTGCCTGACATTAAAGCAGAGGCCGACCAAGCCGGGTGTCGCGATCATCGGCGTCTCCGGAGGCGGTGTGGCGCATGTGTCCGATATCGCCGACGAAGTTGGCCTTTCGCTGCCAGAACTGCAGCCGAAAACCATCGCAAGAATCAGAACCCTGCTGCCGCCCTTCGCGACGCCCCAGAACCCGCTCGACACAACCGGCATGGTTTTTGCCAACGGCGATATTTACCGCGATGTGCTGCACAGCCTCGCCGCAGATCCATCGATCGGTATGATCGTCGCAGCGCAGGACGCCCCTCAGGGTCTCGACGACTTCGGCGCTTCCGAATATCTTGGCATTGCAGAGGCCGTATCTGACTATGCCGAAACCGGCCAAGCACCCGTCGTCTTCATGAGCAATCTCTCCTCCGGGCACCACCCGGCCGTGGAGGCAAGACTGCCGGAGGTGCCGGTTTTACGCGGCACAAGAAGCGCGCTGACGGCGATCGCCAGCCTGATGGCTCAGACCGACGCCGTCTCTTGGCCGGGCAACATATCTGCCGGGAAAAAGCCGCTTCCTGCCAAGGTACTTACCGAAAGCCAAGCCAAGGCTCTGTTTGCCGCCGAAGGCCTGCCGGTCCCGAGGGAAAGGCTTGTCACCAGCGCCGATGCCGCGGCCGAAGCAGCCAGCGCACAAGGCTTCCCCGTCGTCATGAAAATCGAATCGCCCGACATCCTCCACAAGACCGAGGCCGGCGGCGTAAAACTCGGCATCGCCTCCGAAGCGGAGGCCAGAACCGCATTTGCGGCAATCATGGCAAACGCCCGTGCTTATGCTCCGGAGGCGGAGCTGCGCGGCGTCTCGGTACAGGAAATGGTGACGGGCGGCGTCGAAGCATTGGTCGGCCTCGTCCGCCACGAACCGTTCGGCTTCGGTCTCGTGGTCGGCTGCGGCGGTGTTTTGGTTGAGCTGGTAAAGGACAGCAGTTTCGACCTGCTGCCGATCGATCAGGCTCGGGCGGAAACATTGATCGGTGAGACGAAGCTTGCCACTCTCCTCGACGGTTATCGGGGCGCGCCGAAAGCAGACCGCAAGGCGCTCGCCGAACTGCTCGTCAAACTCTCCGAATTCGCGGCTGTTTACGGCGACGATATCGAGGCGATTGATCTCAACCCGGTCGCGGTCCTGCCGGAAGGACGGGGAGTGCGCATCCTCGACGCGCTGATCATCCCGCGCAGAGGCAAATGATCAGACGAGCCGAAGCATCGGCTGCCGCGCCAGTTCCTCGCGGCCAAGCCAGGAAAGCCGCTCCGTCAGCAGAGCATAAAAACCGTCTGCATCCACGTCCCCTATGAACAGTGCGTTCTTCGGGCGACCGGAAACACCCCACCAGTCGGCCACCGTCATGCCCTTGGTCAGCTCGGATTCCGTCTCGATTTCCACATTGCACTGGCGGCCGCAATAAAGCTCCGGTTTCAACAGGTAGGCAATGACGTTCGGATCGTGCAGCGGCCCACCTTCGCTTCCATATTTTGCGACGTCGAAGCGCTCGAAATAGTCGAGCCAGCCGACCACGGCATAGGCAAGCGGCGTTCCGATATCGCGGATCGCATTCACGCGGGCTCTGGTCGTCAATGTCTTGTGCGTGACGTCGAGCGGCATCATCACGATCGGAACGCCGGAGCCGAACACGACGGCCGCCGCCGGCGGATCGACATAGATATTGAACTCGGCGGCAGGCGTGATATTGCCGCCCTCGAAACAGCCCCCGCCCATCAGCACTATCTTCTTGATGCGCCCCGCTATCTCCGGCGCCTTGGTCAGCGCCTTGCCGAGGTTGGTGAGCGGTCCGAGCATGCAGAGTGTCACCGAGCCTGCGGGCTCGTCCATCAACGTCTCGACGATGAAATCCACTCCATGCATTTCCTGAAGCGGCATGGTCGGCTCGGGCAGCTCCGCACCGTCGAGTCCGGTTGCGCCATGCACGTGCTCGGCCGTCACCAGCGGCCCGGTCATCGGCTGATTGCAGCCGGCAAAAACCTTGATGTCGGAACGGCCGGCCAGTTCGCAAATCTTGCGGATATTCCTTTCGGTCAACGACAACGGCACGTTGCCGGCCGCAGCGACGATGCCGAGAACCTCGATTTCAGGACTCGCCAGCGCAAGCAGAATGGCGAGTGCATCGTCCTGACCGGGATCTGAGTCTATGATGATCTTTTCTGCCATTCTGGTCACTCTCGGATACGATGACGGTTACGCGACATGGGTGAGCGGCTCCCTCGCCCGCCACATCGCCATGAGATCGGCCTTGCGCTTTTCGAAACGTTCGATGGAAGCCCGCTTGATGTGGCCGAAACCCCGCACCATGTCCGGCAGGCCGGCAAGCTCCACCGCCAAGGCATGGTTGTCGGCATCCATGCCGGCGGCGATTTCTCGCACGAGGGAAAAATAATCTTCCACGAGCTGCCGCTCCAGGCGGCGCTCCTCGGTGCGGCCGAAGGGATCAAGGACCGTACCGCGGAGGAATTTCAGTTTTTCGAGCACCGCGAATAGGGGGCGAATCCATCCGCCGAAGGCGATCTTGGCGGGATGACCGGTACGCTGGTCGATCTTCGTGATCATCGGCGGTGCGAGGTGATGCCTGATCTTGAAATCGCCTTCGAACTGCTCGGCAAGCCTCTTTTCAAAGCTACGGTCTCGATGCAGGCGCGCGACCTCGTATTCGTCCTTGTAGGCCATCAGCTTGAAGGCGTTTTTCGCCACCGCCTCGGCAAAACCGCCTACGCCCCGCACCCGTGCTTCGGCCGATTTCGCGATATCAACGACACCGGCATAACGCGCCGCATAAGCGGAATTCTGATAATCGGTAAGGAAGGCCACGCGACGGGCGACGATCTCCTCCAACGTCTCTGCCTTCAGTTCCGTCTTCGCCGATCCGGCCTCGCGGGCGACAGCCTCCAGATCGACTGCGGCACGGCGTCCCCAGCCGAAGGCGGCACGGTTCATGACAACCCCGGTGCCGTTGAGCTCGATAGCTTTGTCGATGGCAGTAAGGCTGATCGGCACGAGGCCCCGTTGCCATGCGTAGCCGAGCAGGAACATATTGGAGGCGATGGCATCGCCCAGGAGTGCGACCGCAAGATCGGTCGCGGCCACCGTCTCGACGGCTTGGTCCCCGGCCGCCCGGCGCAGTGATTTCAGCGTCGCCTCTTGCCTGAAATCGATCGTGGTATCTTTCACGAAAGAAGCAGTCGGCGCGAAATGGTCGTCGATGATCGCCCGCGTCTTGTTCTTCGCAAACGAGGCGAGCGAATTCTTCTGCGCCGCCACGACGACATCGAAACCGAGCACGAGGTCACTTTCGCCAGGCCCGATCCGCACCGCGTTAATCTGGCTTGGATCCTTCGCCAGCCGAATATGCGAGATGACCGAGCCGTTCTTCTGGGCAAGACCGGTCTGGTCGAGCGTCACCAAAGCCAACCCATCGACAAGTGCCGCCTGGGCAAGAATGGCGCTCACGGTTATGACGCCGGTTCCGCCGATGCCGGCGAGCAGCATGCTGTAGGGTGTCTCGAAGGTCGCGGTAAAGACCGGCAGCGGCAGATCGTCGGTCCTGATCGATTTCGACTTAACCCTAGGCTTGCGGAGGCTGCCGCCCTCCACGGTTACGAAGCTGGGACAGAAGCCCTTGAGGCAGGAAAGGTCGGTATTGCAGCTCGACTGGTTGATGCGTCGCTTGCGGCCGAATTCCGTCTCTTGCGGTTCGATCGAGATGCAGTTGGAGACGGCGGAACAGTCGCCGCAGCCCTCGCAGACTAGTTCGTTGATGAAGGCGCGCTTGGTCGAAACAGGATAGGCGCCGCGCTTGCGCCGGCGGCGCTTTTCCGCCGCGCAGACTTGATCATAGACGAGAACCGTGACGCCGGGGATATCCCGCAGCTCCCGCTGTACCGCATCGAGCTCGTCGCGGTGATGGACGGAGACCTCGCGTGGCAGATTGCCCTGCCAGACCTCCGGCCTCTCGGCGACCACGACGACGCGCGCAGCGCCTTCGGCCTGCATCTGCGCGACAATGCCAGGCACCGTGACGTCACCGTCATGTTTCTGGCCGCCGGTCATGGCGACGGCGTCGTTATAGAGGATCTTGTACGTGGCGTTGACTCGCGCCGCAATCGCGGCCCGGATGGCGAGCACACCTGAGTGAAAATAGGTGCCGTCGCCCATGTTGACGAAGATATGCTTCTCGTCGGTAAAAGGCGAAAGACCGATCCACGAACCGCCCTCTCCCCCCATCTGGGTAAAGGTCGAGGTATTCCGGTCCTCATTGCCGATGATCATCATGTGGCAACCGATGCCCGTCGAGGCACGGCTTCCCTCCGGGAGACGGGTCGAGACGCTGTGCGGGCAGCCGGAACAGAAATAGGCTTCGCGTTTCAGCGCCGTCGCTTCGATACCGAGCGCAGCCGTCATCTCGTCCACAAACCGCGTCTTGGCCCGCAAAGCTTCGTCCAGCACGCCGAGACGGGAAAGAATTGCCTTCGCCACCGACAAGGTGCCGATCTCACCGATTGCCTGAAGAAGCGTGCCGCCGCTCGCACCCACTTTGCCAAACACCCGCGGTCGCTGGCCGTCAGGCAGGTTGAAGAGCAGCGCCTTGATCTGGTCTTCGAGGATCGAGCGCTTTTCCTCGACTACCAGCAGGTCGTCGACGCCCGAGGCAAAGCCTGCGATGCCTTGCGGCTCCAGCGGCCAGACCAAGCCAACCTTGTAAAGCCGGATACCCAGTTCGGCGGCGCGGGCCTCGTCGATACCGAGAAGCGCCAGGGCACCCAAAAGGTTAAGCCAGGATTTGCCGGTCGAGACGATGCCGAGTCTTGCTCGTTCGGCGCCGCCCCATACCGTGCGGTCGATCCTGTTGGCTCGGGCAAAGGCCTGAGCGGCGAGCATCTTGCGCTCCAGCCGGAGTTCCATCGCATGCGGCCCGTCCGGCCAGCGCAAGGACAGGCCATCCGGGGCGAAAATCTCGTTGGGGATGACGATCACCGGCCTGTCCGGATCGAGATCGACCGTCGCCGAACATTCCACGACCTCAGTCTGGCACTTGAAGCCGATCCAGGCACCGCAATAGCGGCTCATGGCAAAACCAAGAAGGCCATATTCGATATATTCGCCGACCCCCGCGGGCGAGAGCATCGGCACCATGGCGGAGATGAGATTATGCTCGCTCTGATGCGGCAGGGTGGAGGAGACCGCGCCATGGTCGTCGCCGACCAACAGCAGCACGCCGCCGTTCGGATTAGTACCGACGGCATTGGCATGGCGGATCACGTCCATACTGCGATCGACGCCCGGACCCTTGCCATACCACATGGCAAAGACGCCGTCATAACGTGAGCCTTCGAACATGCCGGTCTGCTGGGTGCCCCAGACCGCGGTTGCTGCCATATCCTCGTTCAGGCCCGGCTGGAATTTGACATGCGCCGCCTCCAGATATTTCCGGGCCCGCGCCATTTCGCGATCGAAACCGGCAAGCGGAGAGCCACGATAGCCGGAAACATAACCGGCCGTGTTGAGCCCCTGCGCGATATCCCGTTGCCGCTGGATCATCGGCAGGCGCACCAGCGCCTGGGTGCCTGATACCAGGATCCGGCCCTTTTCCAGCGTATAGCGATCGTCGAGGCTCACCTGGCGATCCATCGGGTTCGTGTCCGGCGCCGCGTGGATCGACATCTAAGCCCGCTCCGCCTGCAGCACCGAAACCGGGGCTTCAAAGACCCGACCGCGGTTGAGGATGTAGTTCGGATCGAATGCAGCTTTCAGCCGCCGCATGGTGGCTATCTCGGCTTCACTTCGTGCGAACCGGAGATATTTGAGCTTATCCGTACCGATGCCATGCTCGGCGGAAACGCCGCCGCCAACTGCAGCAATGCCTGAAAATACCGCTTCGGCGATCCTCTTCTCGTGTCGTGTCAGCACGCAGTAGTGCAGGTTGCCGTCGCCGAGATGGCCGAAGATGAAGGACACCGCATCGGGGTCAATCCCCGCTATGGCGTGCGCAGCGGTATCAAGGAACTCCTGCATGCGAGAGAGCGGTACGGAAATGTCGTAACCGGCCATTTTGCCCAGGCTGAAGAGATAATCGTTGATGCCGTCCCGGATTGCCCATAAGGCATTGAACTCACGGAGTGAGTTGGAGAGCACGATGTCGCTCGCAAACCCCTCCTCCAGCGCCGTGGCCAGCGCAGCTTGGAAACGTTCGTTGTCGTATTCCGGTGCCTGCCCCTGGATTTCGACCATCGCATACATGCCGGCCCCCGTTTCGACAGGCGGGCGGATCCCCATATGAGCGATGGTCTCATCGTAGACATTCGGGAAAATCACCTCGAAGGCCGATAACAGCCCGGAAAGTTCGACCCGCAGCTTCGCCAGCAGCCCCTGCGCCGCTTTCAGGGACGGCAGCGCCAGAAACGCATTGCGCTCGATCTTCGGCTTGGGGTGCAATTTGAGGCAGGCGCGCGTGACGATGCCGAGCGTCCCTTCCGTCCCTATGAACAACGGGTTGAGATCATAACCCGAATTGTCCTTCGGCAACCCTTTGAGCGACGAGAGGATGGTACCGTCGGCCAATACGGCTTCCAGCCCCATCACCTGCGCCCGGTACATGCCGTAACGCAGCACCCGGATGCCGCCGGCATTGGTGGCGATGTTGCCCCCCACCGTCGCCGTGCCGCGCGAACCGATATCCACGCCGAAGAAGAGTTCATTGTCGCTCGCCGCCTGCTGGACCACCTGCAAAGGCGTGCCGGCGCCGGCGATGAGGGTTTGGGCGGCAACGTCGATGCCGTCCACACCATTCATGCGTTCGAGAGAGATTGACACCTCTCCGGCAAGAGGCCGCGAGGCGCCCGAAAGCCCGGTCCGGCCGCCCTGCACGACGACCGGCTGGCCGAGTTCATTGGCGGCGGCAAGGATTGCGGAGACCTGGGCGGTATCGCGGGGGCGAAGCACGGCGAGAGGATGATGGCCGGCAGCGGTCGCATCTGCCGCATAGCCCGCTGAAATCCCGTCGCCAATGAGGATGCCGGAAGCATCCAGCATGTTTTCAAGACATGCGAGAAGGCGGTTCAGACGGTCAGACAATTGCGTCCTCCGCCGGATATCGCGCCTTACGGCCACAGTTCAGCACTCGGCCGAATCCGATCTCGCCCATGCCGGTTCCCCTTGCCTGTTCGGCTTTGGAGGCGAGGTTATTCCCATTCCACTATTTGTCAAACCTATATTTAAAAAGCAGTAGCCTTTTCATCCTCGCCATGGCATCACTAGCGTCATGAGACATGGCAAGAAATATGTCTGGGGAAGAGTGGCATGATCCTCAAATATGACGAGGTGGTTCGCACCGGCATCGCCAAGCAGGTGGCCGAAAATATCCGGTCCGCGATCATGGACGGCAGACTGAAGGTCGATGAACGCCTGCCGACAGAAGAAGAACTTGCCCGCAGCTTCGGCATCTCGCGCCCTACCGTGCGCGAGGCTCTGAAGCGCCTCGCCGCGCAGAATCTCATCCATTCCAAGCGGGGGCCTACTGGCGGCAACTTTGTCAAGCGTCCGGATCCGGAGGGGTTGTCCAAGGCGATTACCGGTGCTGCGACCCTCCTCGTCGGCGTCGGCGCTTTCGACATCGAGGAGATCATCACCGCCCGGCTGGAAACGGAGGCTGTCTGCTGCCGGCTGGCTGCCGAAAACCGCAGCGAAACGGACCTCGCCGCCATGGAGGCGGAGATCGCCGTCCAGTCCGACGAGAAAATCAGCGACGAGGATTTCTGTGCTTCCGATGTGCGCTTCCATCGGGCACTCGTGGAGGCGACCGGTAATGGGCCGCTGAAGCTGATGATGTACACGGTGATCGAAGCCTTCATTCCGATCACCAACATGATCGTCTTTCGAGTGCGCGAACGCCGGCACGTCGCATCGCTGCATCAGGAAATCCTGGATGCGGTGCGCGAGCGACAGGATGATAAGGCGACCGATGCGCTGGCCCGGCTGCTGGCTTATGTGCGCGAAAGCTATGCCGCCGTCCTCGATGCGCGGGCAAAACGTGACACCGCCGAGGCATCCGCCTGATCAATTGCCCAAAAAAAGTGGAGAGACGCCATGACCGAGACCTTTACCGCCATGGTGATCGATGCCGTGGACGGCAAGCCAAAAGGCAGTTTCAGGCAAATCTCGATTGCCGATCTTCCCGACCACGACGTGTTGGTCGAGATTGCCTATTCGACGCTGAACTATAAGGACGGGCTGGCTATCACCGGCAAAGGCCGCATCGCCCGCCGTATGCCCATGGTCGGCGGCATCGACCTGTCCGGCACCGTTGTCGAGTCTCGATCGCCGGAATGGAACCCGGGCGACAAGGTGGTGCTGAACGGATGGGGACTTTCCGAAACCGAATGGGGCGCCTTCAGCCGTTATCAGCGGGTCAGGCCCGAGTGGCTGATCCGGCTGCCCGACACCTTTTCCATGGAACAGGCGATGGCCGTAGGCACCGCCGGTTACACGGCTGCGCTCTGCGTCGACGCGCTTGAAAAATGGGGTTCCATCAAGCCCGGCGAAGGTGAAGTACTGGTAACCGGCGCGGCCGGCGGTGTGGGCTCGGTGGCGATCGCGCTCCTGGCGGCTCGCGGCTATAATGTCACGGCCTCGACAGGACGACCGGAAACCCACGACTATCTCGCCTCTCTCGGCGCCACCAACTTCATCGACCGGGCCGTGCTTCAGGAGAAAGGCGGGCCGCTGCAGAAGGAACGCTGGACCGGCGGCGTCGACGCTGTCGGCTCGACTACGCTCGCCAACGCGCTTTCCCAGACGGTGCGCGGCTGTGCAATTGCCGCCTGCGGGCTTGCAGGCGGCGCGGATCTGCCGGGCACGGTGCTGCCGCATATTCTGCGGGCGGTAACGTTAATCGGGGTCGACTCCGTTTTCGCCAGCCGCGAACAACGGCTCGCCGCCTGGGCCCGGCTGGCCCGCGACATGGACAAGGGCAAGCTCGACAGCATGACGGCCGTCGAACCCATGTCCAACCTTCCTCAGCTCGCAGAAGATATCGTCGCCGGAAAGATCCGCGGGCGCGTGGTCATCGATGTGACGAAGTAGAGCGAGGACCTCCAGCAGGTTCGGCACCGGTCCTGGGAATTCGGCAGGCGTTGAATCTGCTGGTGCCAGGAACGGGCAAACAGGATAGAAGCCGCGGGGTGTGATCTAACCGCAGGGTTCTGGAACCATGACACTGGACGATATCTCAAGCACCGTGATCGACCGCGCCAAGGGCAGCAGGCGCTTTATCGTGGCGATTGCCGGCCCGCCGGGTTCGGGAAAATCGACGCTTGCCGAGCGCTTGCACGAAGCCTTGCTGGCCAAAGGCGAAACCGTGGAGATCCTGCCGATGGATGGCTTTCACATGGACAACGCCATTTTGGAGGCGCGCGGCTTGCTGCTCCGTAAAGGTGCACCGGAAACCTTCGACGTGCGTGGCTTTTCGGACGTCCTGCGGGCCGTCCGCAGCGCCGAAGAGGAGGTGCTTGTGCCGGTCTTCGACCGATCCCGCGAGCTTGCCATCCCCTCGGCGCGGCCGATCGATCCTCAGACCCATATCGTGCTTGCGGAAGGCAATTATCTGCTGATCGACGAAGCGCCCTGGTCGAGGCTTGCGGACCTGTTCGACCTTACCGTCTTCGTCGGCCCGAGCGAAAATGTTCTGCGCGAGCGCTTGAGGCAGCGGTGGGTCCATTACGGGCTCGACGAGGCCGCGATCGACTGGAAGCTGGACGGCAACGACCTGCCGAACGGCCGCTACATCCTGCAGCATTCACGGCCTGCCGATATCCAGCTGGACACCTTCTAAGCTCCAATCACAGCGCAATGCCGCTTTCGCGATCGAAGACATGCACCTGGTCGGCGCTGATATTCGCCTCGAACCGGGCGCCGTAGCGGGCCGGATATTCGCCGTCGACAATCGCCGTCACCGGTTGGCCCGCGAGATCGAAGACCACATGGGTCTGGGCGCCGGTCGGCTCGACCAGAAGCGTCTGGCCCGCCAGCGCTGTTCCGCCGGTTCCGGGGCTCAGATGCTCGGGTCGAAGGCCCACCTTGATCGCCTGGCCGCGTTTTACCTTGCGGTCCGGCGCGATGCGGATCGCTGTCCCGTCTCCAAGGCGCGCGGCAGGCTCACCGCCCTCCCCCTCCACCGTGCCGTCGAGGATATTCATCGCGGGCGAGCCGATGAAGGCCGCGACGAAGAGGTTGGCAGGTGTCTTGTAGAGCTCCAGCGGCGTGCCCTCCTGCTCGACCCGCCCCTGATTGAGGACAACGATCCGATCAGCCAGGGTCATTGCCTCGATCTGGTCATGCGTGACGTAGATCGACGTCGTGCCCACCTTCTGGTGGAGCGTCTTGATCTCGGAGCGCATCTGCACGCGTAATTTGGCATCGAGGTTGGAGAGCGGTTCGTCGAACAGGAAGACGGCAGGGTTGCGGACGACCGCCCGCCCCATGGCGACACGCTGCCGCTGACCACCCGAAAGCTGCGCCGGCTTGCGGTCGAGAAGCGGCACGAGGTCAAGCATACGGGCCGCCTCGCCCACCCGTTCCGCGATCACCTGCTTCGTGGCACCCGAGAGACGGAGGTTGAAACCCATGTTCTCGGCAACGGTCATATGCGGATAAAGCGCATAGGATTGAAAGACCATGGCGATGTTCCGCTCGCGGGGCGTCAATTCGTTGACGACCTTGCCACCGATGAGGACATCGCCATCGGTGATCTCCTCAAGGCCGGCGATCATCCTCAGAAGCGTGGATTTCCCGCATCCAGACGGACCGACAAGGGCGATGAACTCGCCGTCCTCTATCGAAAGGCGCACCCCATGGATGATCTCCAGCGAGCCGTAGGATTTTTTGACGTTGGACAGTGTGACGGATGCCATGGGTGCTATCTCCGGTCAGGACTTGACGGCGCCGGCGGTCAGTCCGGCAATGATGTGCTTCTGGGCAAGGAAGAAGACGATGATGGTGGGCAGGATGGTGAGCGTGATGAATGCGAGCACCAGTTGCCACTCCGTCCCGAATTCTCCGCGATAGACCATGATCCCGAGCGGCCATGGATAGATGGATTCGGAGTTGAGCATGATGAGCGGCAGGATATAGCTGTTCCAGCTCGCCACGAAGGAAACGATCGCGACGGTCGCAATGATCGGGCGGGAGAGCGGCAGGGTGACGTGCCAGAAAAAACGCATATAGCCGCAGCCATCCACGAAGGCCGCCTGGAACAATTCCTCCGGAAGGTTGCGGAAATAATTTCGGAACAAAAGGATACTCATCCCGAGGCCGAAGGCGACCTGTGGCAGCACCACCCCCCAATAGGAATTGAGGAGGCCGAGATCGCGGATCCGGATAAAGAGCGGCAGGATCGCCGTGGCGGCGGGAAACATCAGCCCGATCAGAAAATAGTTGAGCAGAAAGGTCGCGCCGAAGAATTTGACATGCGCAAAGGTAAAAGCGGCCATGGCGGCGACGGATACGGTGAGGAACACGGTGAGCGTCGCGATGATCAGCGAATTCATCATCTGCCGCCAGTACCGCTCCCCGAACAGGATGTCGGTATAATTGGACCATTGCCATTCCACTGGCAGGCCGAACGGATTGACACGCAGATCGCCAAGCGTCTTGAAACCTCCGAGAGCTGTCGTCAGCAGCGGGATGACGACCACGGCCGCGATGATGGTGAGCGAGACGTAGAGGTAGATTTTCGTGCCGGCGCTCATCCGGATGGCGGTTCTCGTCTCAGTCATGGCGCATGAATATCCGTTTGTAGCTGAAGGCGAGCGTGACGCAGATCACGAACAGGACGACGCCGACAGCACTTCCAAGACCGACCTGCATCCGGGTCACCCCGAAATTGTAGAGGAAGGTCACCATGGTCTGGGTGGAATTGAATGGTCCGCCGCCGGTCAGAGGCATGATCATGTCGAAGAGCTGCAGCGAACCGACCACCGCAAAGAACACCGAGAGGCGCAGCGTCGAACCGAGCAGCGGCAGCGTGACGAAGCGGAATTTCTGCCAGCCGGTCGCCCCGTCGATCTCGGCGGCTTCGAGCACGCTCTTATCGAGCGACTGAAGCCCGGCGATGAAGAGCATCATGTGGAAGCCGAAATATTTCCAGACCACCACGGCCAGAACCGCGTAGATGGCGAGGTCCTTGTCGGCGAGAACGTACGGCGTCTCGACCCCGAGGAACCCGGCAACGGCCGCGAAAAGCCCGTAGTCGCCGTCATAGACAAAACGCCATATGAGCCCCGCCGCCACGTCAGCGAGCACATAGGGCAGGAAGAAGATCAGCCGGAAGACGACCACCCCAGTAATCCGGTTCGCCAGCATCGTGGCAAGCCAGATCGCCAGCGGTATCTGCAGCAACAGTGAAACGACTATGATCAGGAAATTGTTCTTGAGCGCAGTCAGGAAGGCGCTGTTCTTGAAAAGCACCTCGAAATTCCGCAAACCGACGAACTGCTCGGGCAGGCCGTAGCCGTCCCACCGATAGAGGCTGTACCAGGCGGCCTCCCCCATCGGCATGATCACGAAGATCGTAAAGAGAAGTAGCGCGGGCGGCAGAAACAGGATCAGAACCGGAAGCCGGCCGCGCGCCGTAGGGCTCTTGCGCCTGGCAACGCGCGGGGCGCCAGCCGCGTGATCTATGGCGGTCGTTGCAGAAATATTGGTCATTTTCGTTCCGACTGTCATGGTCGCATGGAGTGCACCGGCGGAGCGTCGGCCCCGCCGGTGCCTCGCATCACATCTTGTCCATCTCCACCGCGTCCTGGATCGCCTGCGCGCCCTCTTCCGGCGACATCTGACCCGACACGATGGCGACCGACGCGTCGTTCACGACCCGGCCGACGGAAGGACCGAGTTCCTGATCGAAGAAGTTCTGGTGCCAGGTGGAAGTTTCCAGCTGTTTGGCCGACTCCCGAAGGAGGGGATTGGTGACGCCATCTTCGGCTCCGACCGCCGCCGGCAGGATCATCCCGGCTTTCGCCATCATGCGCTCATTCTCAGCATTCGTTAGGTAGGCCAGGAAATCGAGAGTTTCCGGCGGCGCCTTCGCCGTCACGGCCCATGCGTTGATGCCGCCCAGCGTATCGGTGGCCTTGCCGGCTCCCCCGGCTACGACCGGGAAGGCAAACCGGCCGATATTGTCGCTCGCAAGCCCCTTGCCGTCGCCGGCATTCCTGCGTTGGAATGCTTCCGTCGTCTCGAAGCCGAGGATCATCGCAGCCTTGCCGTCGCCGAAGACCCCAAGCGCCTGCGGCCAGGTCGTGGCGAGATAACCTGGCTGGAACGGCTCGAGCTTGCCGAGTTGAGCAAGTTGCTCGCCGGCTTTCACCGCTTCCGGCGCCACAAAACCGTCGCCCGCGCCGGTCTTCATCGCGTCGAAGCCCTGCTGTCCGGCATTGCGCATGACGAGATAGCTCCAGTAGAAGTGGATCGGCCACTTCTCCCCGCCGCCTCCCGCAATCGGCACAATCCCGGCATCCTTCAGCTTTTTGACCGCTCCCAGGAAGTCGTCCCAGGTCTTGATGCTTGCGGCATCAACCCCGGCTTTCGTGAAATACGCCTTGTTATAGAAGAAGCTGACCGTTCCCATCTTGTAGGGCACGGCACTGACCTTGCCGTCGAAGGTGACCGCCTTGAGGGCAGCAGGATTGTAGCTCTTGCCCCAGGCGCCGCCATCCGCCTTCATCTTGTCACTGATGTCCTTCAGCGCGCCGGTCGCCTGTTGCTGCTTCAGCACGCCTCCGCCCCAGCTGTAGAAAAACGACGGCGCGTCAGCAGATTGCAGAAGCGTGGGTAGCTTTGCCTTGAAGGCCTCGTTCTCAAGAAACTGCATCTCGACCTTCACGCCGGGATGCTCGGCCTGATATTTGTCGGCGATACCGCGCCAGATCTTCACATATTCCGGATTGAGTTCCAGATGCAGCCATTTCACGACTGCATCAGCCGAGGCTGTGGCAGCCGTCGTGCACAAAGCCAGCATGCCGATGGCAGTGGCAGACGCGAAGCGAATTCCGAATTTTCCGATGGTCAGCATTTTGCACTCCTCCCGTAGCGCTTTATTTCCGATCCCGGATTAAATAAAGCGCGCAGGCTTGTCGACTGTCAATAGGAAGAATGGGAAAACGCCTATTGCCGCGCCAACCTCCGAGGAAGATGCAAATTTTTGTTGCGTCCTGCAGAAAATCGGTACTAGAAGATGACTGATTTAATTTGCCTCACGAAATAAATCGCGGCGCGATTCACTCGTCAGGCCTTGAGAGTGCCGATGAAGACCGCCGATCCCGAGCTGATGCGTGCCATCAATCGCCTGAGCGTGCTGGATACGATCCGCCGCCATGGCGCCATTTCCCGCGTGGAAATAAGCGAGCGCACCGAGCTTTCCACGACCACCGTTTCGGCAATCACGGCCTCGCTTCTCGATGATGGGCTGATCCTCACCCGCCACGAAGGCGATATACGCAATGAAGCCGTGCGCGGGAGGCCGCGGGTCATGCTGGAGGTCAATCCGGATGCTGCCCGCGTCGTGGGGGCGAAGATCGCCGCGAGCCGCATGGTTTTTGTCGTCGCCAATTTCAGGGGCGACGTGCTCTCGACGCTGACACTCCCGATTCGCATCGACCGGCAGCCGATCGCCGTCATTGCCGACCTGGTCGAAGATGGCGTCCGCCGCTGCGTCGTTGATGCGGGGCTGTCGCTGGAGGATGTCGACAGCGTCTGCCTCGGGCTGCCGGGCGTCATAGAACATCGCACCGGCTATATCCGCTCGAGCCCCATCTTTCGCGAAACCAATATCGATTTTGCCGCAGAAATGACGGCGCGCCTTTCGACGCCGACGATCATCGAAAGCGACGCGCATGCCATCACCCTCGCCCACCACTGGTTCGGTAAGGCCCGTGAGTTGGAGGATATGGTGCTGATCTCGCTCGAGCAGACGCTGGGGCTTGGCGTATTGCACCGCAATCGCCTCTTCCGAGGCGCCGGCGGCCTCAGCCACAACCTTGGGGATCTCGTGCTTGGCATGGGAGCACAAGGGATTGTCCGGCTTTCCAGCCAGGCCGGGGAAAGCGCGATCCTGGGGGAGAAGCAGGCCGACGGGCGTTTTGCCGAAGCAGTGCGGCTTGGAAGAGGCATGACCCATGTGCAGGCGCTGATCCAGGCCGATGATGACAGGCTGATCGCCGCAGCGGTGCGTGCCGGCGAAGCCGTCGGCATTACGATAGCCAATATCGTCACCCTGTTCGCCCCGCCACGGGTCATTCTGGTCGGCTCGTCGCTGGCTCTGGGGGAGCCGTTCCTGAACAGCCTTCGCGACGCCTATGCGCTTGCGGTGCCACCCTCGCTCAAAGGTGTCAGTGAACTCGTTTTCGACGATTCCACTGACGATTTCTGGGCGCAGGGAGCCGCTGCGGTTGCCCTTTACGAACTTTATGAATCGCCCTGGAGCACCACGGGACCCGCGCTCTGAGCGGAAAATGCAATTATCGGGAGGAGGAATAATGAACAAGGTCGGCATCGGCATCATTGGATGCGGCAATATTTCAGGCGCCTATCTGAAGGCGATGACCGCTGACTTTCCCATTCTCGACATTCGCGGCTTGGCCGACCTCAACCGCGAGCTGGCCGAGGCCAAGGCCTCCGAGTTCGGTCTGCCGGCGAGAACGGTAGACGAATTGCTTGGCGATCCGACGGTGGAGATCATCGTCAATCTGACTGTTCCGAAAGCGCATGTGGCGGTCGGTCTGCAGGCGCTCGACGCGGGAAAGCACACCTATTCGGAAAAGCCGCTCGGGATTAATTTCGCCGAGGGGAAAAAACTGGCGGAGGTGGCGAAGGCGAAAGGCCTGCGCATCGGCGCCGCTCCCGATACCTTCCTGGGCGGTGGTCACCAGACCGCCCGCGCATTGATCGATCAAGGTGTTATCGGCATCCCAGTCGGCGGCACCGCCACCTTCATGTGCCCCGGCCACGAGCGCTGGCACCCGAACCCTGCCTTTTATTACGAAGTGGGCGGCGGGCCTATGCTCGATATGGGGCCTTATTACATCACCGATCTCGTCAACCTTCTAGGCCCGGTCGCGCAGGTCGCAGGCTTCGCAATCACGCCCCGCAAGGAGCGCATCGTAACCAGCGAACCCCGCAACGGCGAGCGCATTCCCGTCCATGTGCCCACGCATGTCGCCGGCGTCATGGCATTTGCCAACGGCGCGGTCGTGCAGATCGGCATGAGCTTCGATGTTGCGGGCCACAAGCATGTGCCGCTCGAGGTCTACGGCACGGAAGGTACGTTGATCGTTCCGGACCCGAACCGTTTCGGCGGCCCGGTCGAGTACCTCAAGAAGGGTGGCCAGTTCGAAGATCAACCCGTGACCATGCCCTATGCGGACGGCAACTATCGGTCGATCGGGGTGGCGGACATGGCCCACGCGATCCGCTCCAACCGGGCACATCGCGCCAACGGCGATCTGGCGCTGCATGTGCTGGAGGTCATGGAAGCGTTCCATACCGCCGCCGAAACCGCCCGAACGATCGAAATCACCACCGCCGTGGTGCGCCCGGCGCCGCTCTCCGACTCCCTCGTCGACGGCCGGCTCGCCAAGTAAATTCCAGGAGGAAGACATGAAAGAAGCATTGATCGTCTGGGGCGGATGGAGCGGACATGAGCCGCAGGAATGCGCAGCCATCATCAAGGACATGCTCGAAGAGGACGGGTTCAAGGTCTATCTCGAACATTCGACCGAAGCCTTCGCCGATCCCTCGATCCATGACCTGAGCCTGATCGTCCCGATCATGACCATGTCGAAGATCGAGAAGGAAGAGGTCAAGAACCTTGCGGCCGCAGTCGAAAGCGGCGTCGGCATCGCCGGCTATCACGGCGGCGCAGGCGACGCTTTTCGCGAATCCGTCGACTATCAGTTCATTATCGGCGGCCAATGGGTCGCCCATCCCGGCAACATCATCGACTACACGGTCAACATCACCAAGCCGGACGATCCGCTGGTGGAAGGGATCACCGATTTCCCCTACACATCCGAGCAATATTACATGCACATCGACCCTTCGAATGAGGTGCTCGCGACCACCACCTTCACAGGCGACCATGCCTACTGGATCGACGGCGTCGTCATGCCGGTCGTCTGGAAGCGTAAATACGGCAAGGGCCGCGTCTTTTATTCCTCGCTCGGCCATCAGGCGAAGGAATTCGACGTGCCGCAGATGAAGACCATCTTCCGCCGCGGTGCGAATTGGGCTGCGCGTTGATATAGGTACGGGCGACGGAGTCGCCCCTATATCCCTCTTAAGGCGGCAAAGGTTTCCTTGAACAAGGCATCCGCCCGGTAGAAGACCGGTGGATGGCCGATCGGCGAAGCAACCGTCACTTCTTCCCCACCGGCAAACTCCTCGCCACTCCACACATGCACCCAATCTGCCCCTTCCGGCAGATAAACCAGGCGCTCTTCCTGCGCAGCGTGCCACACCGGCGCCACCAGCAGTTCGGAGCCGTAGAGGTAGGCATCCTGAATCGCATAGGTCTTCGGATCGTGCTCGAAATGCAGGAAGAGAGGCCGCTGCACAGGCAGGCCGCAGGTGGACGCCTCCCGCGACAAGCTCTTCAGATATTTCCCGAGATGAACATAGATCCGCGTCATCCGCGCGAAGTGAGCAAGGACGTCAGGGTCCTGATCGACCTGCACATTGTCGCGCGGCCGGTTCCCCTCATGCGTTCGCATGACCGGCGTGAACGCGGCCATTTCCGCCCAGCGCATGATCAATTCGGGTGTGCGGACATTGCCGAAGAGGCTGGTGTAACCGCCTATGTCGGAATGATGATAGGCGTTCCCCAGCAGCCCCGACGACAGCGCCGCACAAATGACGGTCACCAGTCCATCATGCCGGGAAAAATCCACGGACTGATCCCCGCCCCAAAGCAGCGGACAGTGCCTCTGCACGCCCGTGAAGCCGGCCCGCATGAAGAACAGCGCGTCCCCCGCCCTGCCGCGGCTTTCGACCGCCATGGCATTGACCTCGGCCCACAGCGTCGGCCAGGCATTATGCATCAGCTTGGCATCTATGCCGTTCGCAAGCTCGACGTCGATCGGAAGATATTCGCCGAAGTCGGCCATCCATCCGGACAGTCCATAGTCCAGCATACGCCGACCGATGATTTCCTCGGCAAACCAGTCGGCGGCTTCCGGGTTGGTGAAGTCGACGACGCCACAGTCGAACTCGCCGAAATCGACGATCGCCGTACGGCCGAGCTGGTCCTTGGCGAAATAACCGGCGGCTTCGGCCTCCGGGAAAAGAGATCCGTCGACAGCGAGATAGGGGTTCACATAACCCAGGAACCGGATGCCTTCGTCATTCAGGGCAGCAATGCGTTGCCGCAGATCGGGATAACGTTCCTCGTTGGCCTGCCAGTCCCAGAAAAGGCGTGAGCCGAACGAGGTCTGGCGGATGCCGACCCAATCTTCGCACCAGAGGCCGGAAACCTGCACCCCGGCTTTTCGCATCTTCTCCAGTCGCTCGAAGGAATTGGAGCCATCCTTGAGACCGATGATTGCTCCCTTGTAGACCCAGTCCGGCAACTCCGGCTGCCGGCCAAAACGCAGTGACAGCATGGTCACAAGCTCGGCAAAGGTCGGAGCGCAGTAAAATTCGATCCGCTCCGGCACGGCCCACACCTCAAGCTCGTGAAATGACCGGCGGCGAAAATCGAAGATGGAATAGGCAGTCGTCTCGACATGCAGCGCATATCGGGCAGAGGAGAGATAGGTCGGCTGGGGATAGTTGGTGTTGTAGTAATCTCCCCCGGCCTTGTCCTTGAGATCGGATTTGAACGTGATCTCGCTCGTCTTGTCGCGGCCGACGCCAGGTTCGGAGGTCCAGAGCGGAAAACGGCGCCCACGCATGTCGAAATAGGACATTTGCTCGCCGCCGCCCCAGACATGCTCGTCATGTTCGGCGTGGATGCGGATCCAGAAACGATTGATGCTGTCGTCCAGCGATCGGAAAAAGATCGTGGATCCCTCGATCGTCAGCTCCAGACGCGGCGGCAGGCCCTCAGCCTCCGACAGGCTAATCTTTGAACCATCCACCTCTGCATGCCGTAGCGGGCTGCGTTCGACGATATAATCCTCGACCTCGAAATTGCCGCGATACATATCCATCCGTTCCTGGCCATGCCCGACGAAGACGGACGGGGACGAGGCCGTATGCTGCAGGACCGTGCGGCCGCTCAAAGAGATGGAGAAACCTTCAGATGTCGCGTGGAATTTCATCATTCTGCTAATCAATTGAGATCCCTACCGGAGTCGCGACACGTAACGTGCCACCGAATGATCGAACCAGGTGCGGGAGACCTCGGCCACCGCACCGTCCTGCGCCTGACTGAGCCGCAATACGTGGGGAATCGGGGCGCCGGGTCTTTGCCCGAATGTCGGCGGAGCCCATTCGGGCACCGTGTCGAGATCGATCCTGTCCTCGGCCTTCGAGATCCAAAGACCGAGCCGGGTCCGATAATAGAGGTAGAGGGATTCCGAGAGATCTGCGGCCGTGATCGAGGGCGTATAGGACCCGTCGAGCCAGATCTCTTCCAGGGCCGCCATCTGCCCGGACAGCCGACGAATGCGGCGAATGCGATGTCCTTCCGGCGAAAAGCCGAATTTCGGCAATATCCCCGGTTTGTCGAGCCGAGTCACATCCAGCACTTCCGCCGTCGGCAATCCGCCGCCCTGGATGAGCTCCAGTCGGAACATCGCATAGACACTTCTCGGATCGCTCACCGCCCGGACGTAGTTGCCGGATCCCTGCACCCGCTCGAGGAGCCCCCGCGCCTGAAGCTCCGCCAGCGCCTTGCGCAGCGTCCCGACCGCAATGCCGAGCTGCGTGGCCATATCCCGCTCCGGCGCAAGCTTCTCGCCGTCGATTAGCCGGCCGGCAGCGATGTCGCGCACGAGCAGCTCGGTGATCTGCAGATAGATAGGCAGACTGCCGGGATGGCTCTCCATGAACTCTTTTCTCCTCCCCGAGAAAAATTGATACATCATTGATCTACATCAAATCGGATGTTATGCAAGTGACAATCGTCAAGGACGGAGGAGCGTTTATGAGTGTTGTGCCGATTACATCGCCGGAGCTCGATGCGGCGGAGGTCTCCTGGTTTTCGGCGCTGTGTTCGGACGACTATGCCTATCTCGGCGTACCCGAGGACAGTCTGAAATCGAGCTGGGAGCATTGCTCGGATATCGTCAAACGAGCGGAAAAACTAGGCTTCCGCAATATCCTCTGCCCCTCCTCCTACCAGGTCGGCCAGGATACGCTGAGCTTCGTCGCGGCCTGTTCGCAGATCACCGAGAAGATCAATCTTCTGGCCGCGATCCGTTGCGGGGAGATGCAGCCGATCATGCTTGCCCGCACCGTGGCCACCCTCGATCACATGCTGAAGGGCCGGCTGACCCTCAACGTCATCAGTTCCGATTTTCCGGGCGAGATCGCTGACAGCGCCTTCCGCTACCGGCGCAGCCATGAGGTGGTGCAGATCCTCCGGCAGGCCTGGACGCGCGAGACAATCGATCACGAAGGCGAGGTGTATCAATTCAAGGGCGTTTCGACCGAACCCGCGCGACCTTACCAACAGAATGGCGGCCCCCTTCTCTATTTCGGAGGCTATTCGCCGGATGCGCTGGAGCTTTGCGGCGCGCAGTGCGACGTCTATCTGATGTGGCCGGAACCCAAGGATCAGATCGCCGAGCGCATGAAGGCTGTCAATGAACGGGCACAGGCGCACGGCCGCACGCTGGATTATGGCCTGCGGGTCCATATGATCGTTCGCGATACCGAACAGGAAGCACGGGAATACGCCGAACATCTGGTCTCGAAGCTGGATGACGAATACGGCCGGCTGATCCGCAGCCGCGCTCATGACAGCATTTCCCTCGGTGTTTCACATCAGGCCCGCACCCGCGAACTCGCGGATAAATTCGGCTATGTGGAGCCGCATCTGTGGACCGGCATCGGCCGGGCACGTTCCGGCTGCGGCGCGGCACTTGTAGGATCCGTCGACCAAGTACTTTCGGAGATTGAGGCTTACCAGAAAATGGGTATCCGCGCCTTCATCTTTTCCGGTTACCCTCATCTCGACGAGGCGGAACATTTCGGCCAGAAGGTGCTGCCGCAGCTAAAGACCTGCTCCCTGCCGCATGCCTATGGTCGCGTGCCGGCAGAGACCCCCGCAACGTCCCTCGGTACAGGAAGACGCCACTGATGGACCGCATTCAACTTTCGCCCGAACTGAAACTGAGCCGCCTCGTCTATGGCACCTGGCGCATCTGTGACGATCCGGACACCTCACCCAAGCATGTCCAGGCGAAGATCGAGGCCTGCCTCGCTAAGGGCATCACCACCATGGACCACGCCGATATCTACGGAGGCTATACGGCCGAGGCGATCTTCGGCGCGGCGCTGAAGGCCTCGCCTTCCCTGCGCGACAAGATCGAAATCGTCACCAAATGCGGCATCGTTGCGCCTGCGGGCCGGCATTCCTCAGTCCGCGGCAAGCATTACGATACCAGTGCCGCACACATCAATGCTTCGGTCGAGGCGTCGCTGCGCGACCTCGCAACCGAACACATCGACCTGCTGCTGATCCACCGTCCCGACCCTTTCATGGATCCGGACGAAACGGGACCGGCGCTCGACGCGCTCGTCGCCTCCGGAAAGGTTCGCGCCGTCGGCGTTTCGAATTTCCGGCCGTGGGACTATTCGCTGCTTCAGTCGTCCATGGAAAACACGCTGGTCACCAACCAGATCGAGATGAGCCTTCTCGCTGCCGAAGCCTTTACCAACGGCGACCTCGCATACCTTCAGGAGCGGATGATTGCGCCCATGGCCTGGTCACCGCTTGGGGGAGGCTCACTCTTCAAGCCGGAAAATGCCGCTTTGATGAAGCTTCTGGAGCGGGTCGCCGGCGAACACGATGTCGATGCAACCGCAGTGGCGCTCGCCTGGCTGCTCGCGCATCCGGCCAATATCCTGCCGGTTCTCGGCACCAACAATATCGCCCGCATCGCGGCGAGCGTAGATGCCATGAAGGTCAAGATCGACCGCCAGACCTGGTTCGAACTCTACACCGCAGCCCTTGGAAAGCAGGTGCCATGATGCCTTCAGCCGACACCATCCAGAGCCTGAAAGAACAGCTCTTCATCCCCAATGCATCGACTGCAAGGCATTATCGCAATGCGCTCGGCACGTTCACGACGGGAGTGACGGTGGTGACGGCAAAGACGCCGAAAGGGCCGATCGGCATGACGGTGAACAGCTTCACCTCCGTGTCGCTCGACCCGCCGCTCGTCCTCTGGTCACCGGCCAAGAGCTCGAGCCGGCATCCGGCCTTCACCGCTGCGGATCATTTCGCGATCCATGTGCTGAGTGCGGAGCAGGATCGCCTAAGCGCCCGCTTCACGCGCGGCGGACTTGGGTTTGACGAGCTGGAGTGGAGCGAAAACAGCGAGGGTGTACCGGTCATTCCCGGCACACTCGCCCGGTTCGAATGCCGGCTCACCTCTATGCACGACGCCGGAGACCACACGCTGCTCATCGGCCTCGTCCTGCGTGCCGCCCATCGCGAAGGCGATCCGCTGTGTTTCTCGCGCGGCATGTTCGGACGTTTTGAGAGCGCGGGCAGCCAGTAGCCGGGAAAAATGTTGACCTCTCTGCGGAGTTGAGCCTAGGCAGGGAAGACGCAATTCCGACAGGCCAATCATGACAATCATCAGACCGGACATCAGCGCCCGCGCCGCGGCAGCGCCCCGCAGCGGCATCGGCGAAATCGTGACCTACGCCCGAGGCCGCGAAAACCTGATGCCGCTCTGGATCGGCGAAGGCGACCTTCCAACGCCCGATTTCATCACCCGCGCAGCCAGCGAAGCGCTTCTCGCCGGAGAAACCTTCTATACCTGGACCCAAGGCATTCCGGCGCTTCGCGAAGCGATCGTCCGCTATTACCAGCGGCACTACGGAGTAACCCTTGCGCTTGACAACATCTATGTCACCGGCTCGGGCATGCAGTCGATCGTGCTTGCGATCCAGACGGTTGCATCTGCCGGCGACGAGATCATCCACCTCTCGCCGGCATGGCCGAATGTGGTGAATGCGATCGGCGTTTCGGAAGCGAAGCCGGTTGCCGTGGAACTGGGCTTTGAGGACGGACGCTGGGTGCTCGACATGGAACGGCTGAAAGCGGCAATCACGCCGAAGACCAGCGCGCTCTTTATCAACTCGCCATCCAATCCGACCGGCTGGACGGCAACCCGCGAGGATTTAAAGGCGGTCCTCGAACTCGCCCGCCAGCACGGCCTCTGGATCATCGCCGACGAAATCTACGGTCTCTATTATTTCAATGGCGCCCGCGCGCCGTCCTTCATGGACGTCATCGAGCCGGAAGACCGGATCATCTTCGCCAATTCCTTCTCGAAGAACTGGTGCATGACCGGCTGGCGCGTCGGTTGGATGGTAGCACCTGCCGAGATCGGCCAGACACTGACCAATCTCATCCAGTATTCGACCTCAGGCGTTGCTCAGTTCATGCAAAAGGGCGCGATTGCTGCACTCGACGAAGGGGACGATTTCGTCCGCACCAATATCGAACGGGCACGCATATCCCGCGATATCCTCTGCGACGCGCTGATCGCCACCAACCGCGTCGAAACCCGTAAGCCGGATGGCGCTCTCTACGCCTTCCTGAAGATCGATGGCGTCACCGACAGCCGCGAAGAGGCGTTCAGGATCGTCGACAAGACGGGCGTCGGCATGGCGCCGGGAACCGCCTTTGGGCCGGGCGGCCAGGGTTTCATGCGCGCATGCTATCTGCGCGATCCGCTGCAGATCGAGGATGCGGCGAACCGGCTGAGCGACTATATCCGTAGCCGATAAGTCGCACTCTCCACCAAATGAGCTGCACCAATCCCACCTCCCCACGAAGGGAAATGGGTCGTCAATCGCCGAAATCCTCGGCCACGGCCACATTCGGGCGACCGCCGGCGATGATCTCGCGCTTGCCGACATGGTTCGCAGGCCCGACCAAACCTTCCTGCTCCATGCGTTCGACCAGGGAGGCGGCGCGGTTATAGCCGATCGACAGGCGCCGCTGGATATAGGAGGTCGAGCACTTCTTGTCCTTCATGACCACCTTGACCGCTTTTTCGTAAAGCTCGTCGCTGTCGTCACCGCCCATGGCGCTCTTATCGAAGACGGCTTCCTGCGAAACGTCCTCTTCTTCCGCCTCGTCCTCATCCTCGGTGACCGTGCCGAGATAATCCGGCCGGCCCTGGGTCTTGAGATGACGCACGACGGATTCCACTTCGGCATCCGACACGAAAGGTCCGTGGACGCGGGAAATCCGACCGCCGCCTGCCATGTGCAGCATGTCGCCCTGGCCGAGCAGGTGCTCGGCGCCCTGCTCGCCTAGGATCGTGCGGCTGTCGATCTTCGAGGTCACCTGGAAGGAGATGCGGGTCGGGAAGTTCGCCTTGATGGTGCCGGTAATGACGTCGACCGAAGGGCGCTGGGTCGCCATGATGAGATGGATGCCGGCGGCACGCGCCATCTGCGCCAACCGCTGGATCGCGCCTTCGATATCTTTCCCGGCCACCATCATCAGATCGGCCATTTCGTCGACGATGACGACGATGTAGGGCATCGGCGACAGATCGAGCTCCTGATCCTCGTAGACGATCTCGCCCGTGCTGCGGTCAAACCCGGTTTGCACGCTGACGGTGATCACCTCACCCTTGTCGCGGGCAAGCGCCGCGCGCTGATTGTAGCCATCGATATTGCGGACACCGAGGCGCGACATCTTGCGATAGCGGTCCTCCATCTCGCGCACCGCCCATTTCAGCGCAAGAACGGCTTTCTTGGGATCGGTAACGACGGGGGTCAGGAGATGCGGGATTCCGTCATAGACGGAAAGCTCGAGCATCTTCGGATCGATCATGATCAGCCGGCACTCTTCCGGGCGCAGCCGGTAGAGGAGCGACAGGATCATGGTGTTGATGGCAACCGATTTGCCCGAGCCGGTGGTGCCGGCGACGAGCAGATGCGGCATCTTGGCAAGCTCGGCGATGACGGGTTCGCCGCCGATGGTCTTGCCGAGGCAGAGCGCCAGCCGATGCTTGGTCTCCCAATAATCCTCGCATTCGATCAGCTCGCGGAAATAGACTGTCTCGCGGGTCGCATTCGGTAGTTCGATGCCGATCACATTACGACCGGGCACAACGGCGACACGCGCCGAAAGCGCCGACATCGACCGGGCGATATCATCCGAGAGGCCGATGACACGGGAAGATTTCACACCCGGCGCGGGCTCGAACTCGTAAAGCGTAACGACCGGGCCCGGCCGCACGTCGATGATCTCCCCGCGAATGCCGAAGTCCTCAAGAACGCTTTCGAGCAGGCCGGCACTCTGCTGCAGGGCATCCGGCTGAAACGCCTGGCCGCGCTCGCCTTGCGGCTCCTGCAGCAGGGAGATCGGTGGGAATTCATATTCCGCCACGGCCGGACGAACAGCCCGCGCACGTGGAAGCTCGGGCTGCGGCACCGCGGCAGCGGTGATAACAGGTACCGGTTGCGGCGGCTCTGCCAGAACGGGAGCCAGGGCCTTCGCGGCCGGCCGCGGAGCAACCTGAACGGGAACCACGGGCTCCGGAACCTTGATCGGCTCCGGCCTCGGAGACGGTGCAACGACGACGGCGCGGGCAGCCGGCTTTCGGGGCACCTCGCGGTAAAGATTGGTCACCGGTTGACCTGGCTGCGCCGCGATTGGCCGCATTTCCGGTTGAAGAGGAACAACCAGTGGTTCGACAGGCGCCGAGCCTTCCAGTTCGAACGGCATCACATCCCAGAATGCAAAGTCGGAAATTGCGATATCCCGCCGGCTTTCGGTAGGTGCCGCCATCACGGGAATTGCCTCTCGGTACGAAATGATCATGGTTTGCTCTTCGGCCGCGGTTCGCCGCATCGTCGCGGCGAGCCTCTGCAGGCCCGCTATTTCCTCGACCGGCACTATCGCCTGTTCAGCGACGGCTTCCGAATCATGGTCGGCGGCGTTGATGAACATCTCCGAGGAAACGGCTTCCGCCTCGCCGCCCGTCTCTGTGACGGCGGACGGGCCGGAAGGCTCGGTACCGAGCGGCCTCCGGTGCAAGACGCTTTCGGGCGTCCGCGTGAAGCGCACGTTCGGCGCAAGCCGAAACGCGGCCTGCCACGGCGCCTGCTCCAGCACGGGCTGGTTGAAATCCTCGAGACTCTTGGGATGGGCGCGCTCCTGCGCGGCATCGCCTTCGGCACCGGATTGGTCGGAACTCTGGGGAAAATTAAGACGTGAAAATTGCATGAGACCCGGACGAGATACGAGGATGGCACATCCTTTCATTAAGTAAAAAATAAAGGTTAACCGCTTCTTTCCAGACTGCCTCGCGACGATGCAATTCAGGCAATTGATGATCACGCTTGCCAAGGTTGCTGCACTGCGGCAACATTATATGAATGCGGGCTCCCGATCTCACCATTCTGGTCATGGACGAAAATGCCATCCGCGCTTCCATCATCGAGGAAGGGCTGCGGGAGGCTGGCCACAGCAATGTGACGGTCATCCATGAGGTTCAGGGCGTCGCCCGGATCATCGAAACCTTGAAGCCGGACGTCATCGTCATCGATATCGAAAACCCCAATCGCGACATGATGGAGCACCTTTTCCAGCTCACCCGCACCGTGAGCAGACCGATCGCCATGTTCGTAGACCGGTCCGATACGGCACTTATCGAGGCGGCGATGGAAGCAGGGGTCTCAGCTTATGTCGTTGACGGGCTGAAGAAGGAGCGCGTCAAATCGATCCTCGACATGGCGGTCAGCCGTTTCAACGCCTTCAGCCGCCTTCAGCGTGAACTGGCCGAAGCGAAATCGGCGCTGGAGGAGCGCAAGGTCATTGAGCGCGCCAAGGGCATTCTGATGAAGATGCGCGGCCTTTCGGAAGAGGAAGCATTCGCGCTGCTTCGCCAGACTGCCATGAATGAAAAAAAGAAGATGTCGGAGATCGCGCAAAGCGTCGTGACCGCCGCCGGACTTTTGATGTGATGTTTTCGCCCAGGAAGATTTCCGGGAGAAAGCCGGAGTGAACATGATGACGAAAATCGGCCAATCCGGAAGCGACCTCCCCACGCCCGCGCGCGTCAATGGCGAAGGTCCGAGAGTTTTGCGCGCCGGCTTCATTCCGCTGGTGGACGCCTCCGTGCTGATCGCCGCCGCCGAATTCGGCTTTGCGCGCAAGGAGGGCGTGACGCTTGACCTGGTGAAGGACGTATCCTGGGCGAATGTGCGCGATCGCCTCGCCTTCCGTCAGTTCGAAATCGCCCACATGCTGTCGCCGATGCCGGTCGCCTCCATGCTGGGGCTCGGCTCGAATCCATCGCCCACCATCACGCCGTTCTCGCTTGGCCAGGGCGGCAATGCCATCACCCTTTCCACCCGCCTTTTCGAACGCATGCGAGAGATTGCGGGGATTGCCGAAAACGCCACCGCTCTCGAAAACGCGGAAGCTTTGGCAAAGGTACTGGAGGTGATGAGAAAACGGGGAGAGCCTTTGCCGACGCTCGGCATGACCTACCCTTTTTCCTCGCACAATTACGAATTTCGCTACTGGCTTGCAGCAGGAGGAATAGATCCGGATCGTGACGTGAAGCTGGTCGTCGTCCCGCCGCCGATGACCTCGGACGCCCTCGCAGCGGGTGCGATCGACGGGTTCTGCGTCGGCGCGCCATGGAATATGGTGGCCTCCGAACGTGGTGTGGGCCGCATCGTCGCTGCCAAGCAGGATATCTGGCCGTCAGCACCGGAAAAAGTGATCGGCATGCGGCCGGACTGGGCCGAAAGCCGGCCAGAGACCGTATCGCGGCTCCTCGTGGCGCTCGATGAGGCAGCCCGCTGGTGCGACCGGCCTGAAAATCACGATGCGCTCGCCGAAGCCCTGGCCAGCCCCCGCTTCATCGCCGCGCCGGTGGATATCATCCGCCACGTTCTTGCGGGGCAATTCAGCCTCGACGCCAAGGGAAACCGCCGGATCATCGAGGACTATTTCACGTTTCATCGCGGCTTTGCGAATTATCCCCGCCCCAGCCACGCCCTCTGGCTCTACAGTCAGATGATCCGCTGGGGTCAGGCAGAGTTCAACGAACGGGGACTTCGCGCGGCGGCAAGCGCCTACCGACCCGACCTTTACCGTGCCGCCTTGGGCACCGGTCCGGCCAATGCCGATATCGGTATCGAAGGCGAACGCGATGGCGATCGCTTCATGGACGGCCATGTCTTCGACCCGTCCAACATCGCCGCCTATATTGAGAATTTCGCTGTCCGCAGCCCTTTGGCAGACAATGCCGAGCGACACGAAATCTGAGAATGCCGCAATCGGTGCACATCGTTTGCGCGCCTTCAATTTAGCAATCGCACAAAAATATTGCAGCACGGCACGCAGCTTCATATTTAAGCTGCGAATTTCATAGCGAAAATATTTCTTTAAATTCAGCGCTCTAGATCCCCACCCGCAAACTGGCACGCCCTTTGCATTGCTTTATCTGCACCGGTCAATGGCGACCGGCGCGGATAGGCGCGGCATAAGCGCTTACACAAGACACCGACGTCGCAAGGTCTTTGCTGTCCGGGATCCTCCCATCCCGTGGACGCAATTTCCGAGCGGCGTTTTTTTGTGCCTAAAACCGGCCAGCAGAGGGAACCTGCGCATGACCAAGATTTTGACGACCGGCATCACACGCCGCTGCATGCTCAAGACGACTGCCACTGCCGCCCTCATCGGCGCAGTCAAGACTGCCTTTCCGTCCGGTGCTTTCGCAGCCGGTGCTGGCCCGGAGGTAACCGGCGTCAAGCTCGGCTTCATCGCGCTCACCGATGCCGCTCCCCTCATCATTGCCAAGGAGAAGGGGCTTTTCGAAAAGCATGGCCTTCCTGATGCGGACGTCTCCAAGCAAGCCTCCTGGGGCGCGACCCGCGACAACCTCGTCCTCGGCGGCGCCGCGAACGGCATCGACGGAGCCCATATCCTTTCGCCGCTTCCCTATCTCATGCACACCGGCAAGGTGACGCAGAACAACAAGCCGGTGCCGATGGCGATCCTCGCTCGCCTGAATCTCGACAGCCAGGGCATTTCGGTCGCCAAGGAATATGCCGATACCGGCGTGCAACTCGATGCCTCCAGGCTGAAGGCTGCCTTCGAAAAGAAGAAGGCCGAGGGCAAGGAAATCAAGGCTGCCATGACCTTCCCGGGCGGCACCCACGACCTCTGGATCCGCTACTGGCTCGCCGCCGGCGGCATCGATCCGAACAAGGACGTATCCACCATCGTCGTGCCGCCGCCGCAGATGGTCGCCAACATGAAGGTCGGCAACATGGACGTCTTCTGTGTGGGCGAGCCATGGAACGAGCAACTCGTGAACCAGGGCATCGGGTTCACGGCCGCCACCACCGGCGAACTCTGGAAGGGGCACCCCGAAAAGGCGCTCGGCCTTCGCGCCGACTGGATCGAAAAGAACCCCAACGCCGGCAAGGCCCTGCTTATGGCCGTCATGGAAGCCCAGCAATGGTGCGACAGCATGGACAACAAGGCGGAAATGGCCGAGATCCTCGGCAAGCGCCAGTGGTTCAACGTTCCCGCGAAGGATGTTCTCGGCCGTCTCCAGGGCGACATCAACTACGGCAACGGCCGCGAGGCCAAGGGCACCGATCTTTACATGAAGTTCTGGAAGGATGGCGCCTCCTATCCGTTCAAGAGCCATGACACCTGGTTCATGGCCGAAAACGCCCGGTGGGGATACTTGCCCGCCGACACCGATATCAAGGCATTGGTAAATCAGGTGAACCGCGAGGATATCTGGCGCGTGGCCGCCAAGGAGCTTGGCGTCGCGGCTGCCGATATCCCCGCCTCGTCCTCGCGCGGCAAGGAAACCTTCTTCGACGGCAAGGTCTTCGACCCGGAAAATCCCTCGGCCTATCTCGACAGCCTTTCGATCAAGGCTGCGTCCTGAACCCCCGCCTCCGGCGCGTGACGGGCGCGCCGGCTTTTTATTCATAAGGAGCGCTGATGTCCGCCCTGGCAAAAAAAGAAAAACTCTCCACGATCGCCTCAGCCAAACCGGCTGGCAAAGTCGTCCCCTTTTCCGGCAGACAGGTCGCCAAGATCGATGTCCGCCGGATGGGGGCGGCCGCCTTGCGTAACGTTGTTCCGCCGGTCGTCGTCCTGGCGCTGATCCTACTCGTCTGGCAGGTACTTTGTTCGTCGCCGCAGGCCTCGCTGCCATCGCCGCATGTCGTCTGGACGGAAGCCTATGACCTGATCGCCTACCCCTTCTTCAACTATGGCTCCCAGGATATCGGATTAGGCTGGCGCGTCCTGGTATCTCTGCAGCGCGTCGCCTACGGCTTTGGGCTTGCCGCAATCGCCGGCGTCATCGTCGGCGCGATCATCGGCCAGTCCGTCTGGGCGATGCGCGGCCTTGACCCGATCTTCCAGGTCCTGCGCACCGTGCCGCCGCTCGCCTGGCTGCCGCTGTCGCTCGCCGCCTTCCAGGACTCAAACCCATCGGCAATCTTCGTAATCTTCATCACCTCGATCTGGCCGGTGATCATCAACACCGCCGTCGGCGTGCGCAATATCCCGCAGGATTATCGCAACGTCGCCCAGGTGCTGCGCCTTAACCAGTTCGAATTTTTCTTCAAGATCATGCTGCCGTCGGCGGCACCCTACATCTTCACCGGCCTGCGCATCGGTGTAGGCCTTTCCTGGCTCGCGATCGTCGCGGCCGAAATGCTGACCGGCGGTGTCGGCATCGGCTTCTTCATCTGGGATGCCTGGAACTCGTCGCGGCTGCCCGACATCATCGTCGCACTCGCCTATATCGGCGTTGTCGGCTTCGCCCTCGACAAGCTGGTTTCCGCGCTCGGCAAGATCATCACCCGCGGCGCTTCGGCAAACTGAGGAGCGGACCCATGAACGCCTATCTGAAGCTCGACCATATCGACAAATATTTCGACCGCGGCGGCGTGCGCGCCGAGGTGTTGAAGGACATCAACCTGACGATCTCCAAGGGTGAATTCGTCTCCATCATCGGCCATTCGGGTTGCGGCAAGTCCACCTTGCTGAACCTCGTCGCCGGGTTGACGCCGGTTTCGGCCGGCGCTGTCCTGCTTGAAAACCGCGAGGTCAATGCGCCCGGGCCGGAACGTGCCGTGGTCTTCCAGAACCACTCGTTGCTGCCCTGGCTGACGGTGTATGAAAACGTCAATCTCGCCGTCGCCAAGGTCTTCAGCCGGACGAAAACCAAGGCCGAACGCCACGACTGGGTGATGGCCAATCTCGACCTCGTCCAGATGGCACACGCCAAGGACAAGCGGCCCTCGGAAATCTCCGGCGGCATGAAGCAGCGCGTCGGCATCGCCCGGGCTCTTGCCATGGAGCCAAAGATCCTGCTGCTCGACGAGCCCTTCGGCGCTCTCGACGCATTGACCCGCGCGCATCTGCAGGATGCGGTCATGGAAATCCACTCGCGCCTCGGCAACACGATGGTCATGATCACCCATGACGTCGACGAGGCGGTGCTGCTTTCCGACCGCATCGTCATGATGACCAACGGACCGTCGGCCCGGATCGGCGAAGTCCTCGACGTGCAGATCGACCGCCCCCGAAACCGCATCGAACTCGCCTCCGACCGCACATACCTCAAGTGCCGCGAGGCCGTCCTCAAATTCCTCTACGAACGCCACCGCTTCGTTGAAGCCGCGGAGTAATATCATGACTGAGAAACTTGTTATCATCGGTAATGGCATGGCCCCCGGGCGCATGCTGGAACACCTCTTCGAACAGGCGCCGGGCCGCTATCAGGTCACGATCTTCAATGCCGAACCGCGCGTCAACTACGATCGCATCATGCTCTCGCCCGTCCTTTCGGGCGAGAAGACCTACGAGCAGATCGTCATCCATGGTGACGGCTGGTACATCGATCACGGCATCACGCTCTACAAGGGCCACAAGATCGTCGCGATCGACCGCGCCGCGAAGACGGTCACCTCCGATCACGGCGTCACCGAGAGTTACGACAAGCTGGTGATCGCCACCGGCTCGGTACCTTTCATCATTCCGGTGCCTGGCAAGGATCTTCCCGGCGTCATCACCTATCGCGACCTGGACGACGTCAACGCTATGCTGCTCGCCGCCCAGTCACGCGCCAAGGCCGTGGTGATCGGCGGCGGTCTGCTTGGGCTTGAAGCTGCGGCCGGACTTGCCGAGCGTGGCATGGACGTGACCGTGCTGCATGTCATGCCGACGCTGATGGAACGTCAGCTCGATCCCGCCGCTGGCTATCTCCTTCAGAAAGCCGTCGAAGATCGCGGCATCAGGGTCATCTGCAAAGCCAATACCAAAGCGATCATCGGCGATGGCAAAGTGGAAGGCATCGAACTCGACGACGGCCGCATCATCCCGGCAACGCTCGTTGTCATGGCGGTCGGCATCCGGCCGAATGTCGGCCTGGCCAAGGAAGCCGGACTTGCCGTCAATCGCGGCATCGTTGTCGACGCCGGCATGCAGACCTCGGATGGCGACATCTTCTCCATCGGCGAATGTGCGGAAGTGGGCGGCATGGTCTACGGCCTCGTCGCGCCGCTCTACGAAATGGCGCGCGTCGCGGCCGCGCACCTCGCGGGCGATACGAAGCCTGCCTTCGTCCATTCCGACACGCCGACCAAGCTCAAGGTCACCGGCATCGATCTCTACTCGCTCGGTGATTTCGCCGACGGCGACGACCGCCAGGAAATCGTGCTGCGCGATGCCACTGCGGGCGTCTACAAGCGCCTCGTCCTCAAGGACAACCGCATCATCGGCACCGTGCTTTACGGCGAGACCTCCGACGGCGCCTGGTTCAACGATCTGAAGAAAAAAGCGACCGACATTTCGGAAATGCGTGACACGCTGATCTTCGGACAGGCCTATCAAGGGGGTTCTCCGCTGGACCCTATGGCGGCCGTTGCAGCCTTGCCGGATGATGCGGAGATCTGCGGCTGCAACGGCGTCTGCAAAGGCAAGATCACCTCAACGATCACAGCCAAAGGCCTGACGTCGCTGGACGATGTGCGTGCTCACACAAAGGCCTCCGCTTCCTGCGGCAGCTGTACCGGGCTTGTCGAGCAGTTGATGGCGCTCACGCTTGGTGACGCCTACAACCCGGCCGCTGTCACTCCCATGTGCACCTGCACAGAACTCGGCCATGACGACGTCCGCCGCTTGATCAAAGCGAAGAAGCTGAAGACGATCCCTGCCGTCATGCAGGAACTGGAGTGGAAGACCTCCTGCGGCTGTGCCAAGTGCCGCCCGGCGCTCAACTACTACCTCGTCTGCGACTGGCCGGACGAATATGCCGATGATTACCAGTCGCGTTTCATCAACGAGCGTGTCCACGCCAATATTCAGAAGGACGGCACCTATTCCGTTGTTCCGCGCATGTGGGGCGGTGTCACCAACTCCCAGGAATTGCGCGCGATCGCCGATGTGGTCGACAAGTTCGAGATTCCGTTGGTGAAGGTGACGGGCGGTCAGCGTATCGACCTTCTAGGCGTCGAGAAGGAAGATCTGCCGGCTGTCTGGGCCGATCTCGGCAAGGCGGGTTTCGTCTCCGGCCAGGCCTATGCCAAGGGCTTGCGCACAGTAAAAACCTGCGTCGGCTCCGACTGGTGCCGCTTCGGCACGCAGGATTCGACGGGCCTCGGCATCCGCATCGAGAAATTCATGTGGGGTTCCTGGACGCCTGCCAAGCTGAAAATGGCCGTCTCCGGGTGTCCGCGCAACTGCGCCGAGGCAACCTGCAAGGATATCGGCGTCATCTGCGTGGACTCGGGCTTCGAGATCCATTTCGCAGGCGCCGCTGGCCTCGACATCAAGGGCACGGAGGTGCTTGGCCTGGTGAAGACCGAGGACGAGGCGCTGGAGCACATCGTGGCACTGACCCAGATGTACCGCGAGCAGGGCCGTTACCTGGAGCGCATCTACAAATGGGCGAAGCGCATCGGCCTCGACGAAATCCGCCGGCAGATCATGACCGATACGGAAAAGCGCAAGGCCTATTACGAGCGCTTCGTCTTCAGCCAGAAATTTGCGCAGGTTGACCCCTGGTCCGAGCGCGTTTCCGGCAAGGACAAGCACGAGTTCAGGCCGATGGCGACTGTCGGCTTCAATCAGGCCGCGGAGTAAAGGAGATGACGATGAACTGGATTGCAATCGGCAAGATCGATGACATCCCGCTTCGCGGCGCCCGCTGCGTGAAGACGCCCATGGGTAAGATCGGGGTGTTCCGCACTGCTGAAAACCAGGTTTTCGCCATCGAAGACCACTGCCCTCACAAGGGCGGCCCACTCAGCCAGGGGATCGTGCACGGCACTTCGGTGACCTGTCCGCTCCACAACTGGGTGATTTCGCTCGAAACCGGCAAGGCGCTCGGTGCCGACGAAGGCTCCGTCAAAACCATCCAACTGGAATTACGCGGCGACGAAATCTTCATGGCTCTCGAGAGCCTGGCGCTCGCCGCAGCCGAATGATGCTTGCCACACTCTCTACAAAAATCATGACTGGTGGAGGAAATAAACCATGTCCTATGTAGCCCCGCAGGAACTCGCGACGAAAATGATCGACGCGGGTGAATCGAAAATCTTCATGTCCACCAAGGACACCCTGATCCGCGCCTATATGGCCGGCGCCATCCTGGCACTGGCAGCAGCCTTCGCCGTCACCATCACGGTCAATACCGGACAGCCGCTGCTAGGCGCACTGCTCTTTCCGGTCGGCTTCTGCATGCTCTACCTGATGGGCTTCGACCTCCTTACCGGCGTCTTTACGCTCGTACCGCTGGCCTTGATCGCCAAGCGGCCAGGCGTGACGCTCGGCGGCGTGCTGCGCAACTGGGGTCTCGTCTTTGTCGGCAATTTTGCCGGCGCCATGACGACCGCCCTCTTCATGGCGATCATCTTTACCATGGGCTTTTCCGAAGCGCCCAACGCCGTCGGCCAGAAGATCGGTGTGATCGGTGAATCGCGCACGATCGGTTACGCTGCTGCTGGAGCGGCCGGCATGCTGACCCTTTTCGTGCGGGCGGTCATGTGCAACTGGATGGTTTCGACGGGCGTCATCGGCGCCATGATGTCCAATTCGGTATCCGGCAAGGTCATTGCCATGTGGATGCCGATCCTGGTCTTTTTCTATCTCGGTTTCGAGCACTCCATCGTCAACATGTATCTCTTCCCGTCGGGCATCATGCTGGGCGGTCATTTCACCTGGCTGGACTACTTCCTCTGGAACGAAATCCCCACCGTAGTCGGTAACCTTGTGGGCGGCCTGACCTTCGTCGGCGGCGTGATCTACGCCACCCACTACAAGACCTCGCCAAGCCGCAAGGGTGAAGAAAAGCCCGCGACACGGCTTGTCGCCGCGGAGTAGTCTGCACTGGCTCCGCCGCGGCCGGCGGAGCCACCCTCCAGGAAAAATCTATGCTGCAGTCTCTCGCCCCGGGCAAACTCAAGGTCGACATCGGCCAGTATTCGGCGCCGGGCCGCAAGGCAATCAATCAGGATTTCCACGGCGCCATCGTCCCCGAAGGCGCCGTTCTTGCAATGAAGGGCGTGGCGCTTGCCATCGCCGACGGCATCTCCTCAAGTCCGGTCAGCCACATCGCCGCCGAGACTGCGGTCAAGAGCTTCCTGACCGATTACTACTGCACCTCCGATGCCTGGACGGTGAAGACTGCGGCGAGCCGTGTGATCGACGCCACTAATTCCTGGCTCCATGCGCAGAACCGGGGTGTGGAGAATCTCGATCGCGCGCATGTCACCACATTTTCGGCGCTCGTACTGAAGGGGCGTCGGGCACATATTTTCCATATGGGCGACAGCCGTATCTGGCGGTTGTCGGGCGACAGTCTGGAGCCGCTGACAAGCGACCACCGCCTGACCCCATCGCAGAGCGAAAGCTATCTCGGCCGCGCGCTTGGCCTCCTTCCTTCGGTGGAGATCGATTATCACCGGCTGGACATCCATACCGGTGACGTTTTCGTACTGACCACAGACGGCATCCATGACCATGTCGCTCCTCGCCATATCGCAGCGCGCCTCATGTCAAAAGGAGATCTGTCCGCTGCGGCCAAGGACATTGCCGCCTCGGCATATGAAGCGGGAAGCGACGACAATCTGACGATCCAGGTCGTTCGGATCGACAACCTGCCGCATGACGATTTCGAACCGGTCTTCGATCTTGCGGGTTCCCTGCCTCCAGCCTCCCTGCCCCGGATTCCCGGCGATTTCGAGGGATATCGGCTCCATCGGCAGATCCATGCAAGCAGTCGCAGCCACATCTTTTTCGCAACCCAGCCGGAAACCGGCGAGAACGTGGTCTTGAAATTTCCCTCCGCAGACATGCGCCAGGACGAGAACTACCTTCGGCGCTTCGCGATGGAGGAATGGGTCGCACGCCGGGTCTCAAGCATTCACGTGTTGAAGAGCCGGCAGCCGCTCAAGCCGCGCCGGTCGCTCTACCTGGTGATGGATTATGTGGAGGGCGAGACCCTTGCCCAGTGGATGGCCGATCGGCCAAAGGCGGATCTTCGGTCGGTGCGGGATATCGTCGGCCAGATCGCCAATGGGCTTCGTGCCTTGCACCGGAAGGAGATCATCCACCAGGACCTGCGGCCTGAAAACATCATGATCGATCGGAGCGGTACCGTGAAAATCATCGACTTCGGATCGGCAGCAGTGGCCGGAGTGATCGAAGCGGCGCCGAGCCTTGATGACCCCGACATACTCGGGACGGTGCAATACGCCGCGCCGGAATATTTCGCAGGCGAGCGGGGAAGCGAGCAGTCCGACCTCTACTCGCTCGGGGCGATTGCCTACCACATGCTGACGGGCCGACTGCCCTATGGCCCGGCGGTCGCACGCACAAGAAGCAAGAAAGAGCAGCGGAAACTTCGTTTCGCCGGCCTTCGCGAAATCCGCCCCGATGTGCCGGACTGGGTCGAGGAAGCCATCCGCAAGGCCGTCGATCCCGATCCAGCCAAACGATACACCGAACTCTCGGAATTCGAATATGACTTGTCGCATCCGAATGCGAAGCTCCTCAGGACCCGTTCGCCTTCGTTGATGGAACGTAACCCGCTGCTGTTTTGGAAGGTGCTAAGCCTGTTTTTAGGGCTGATCATTATCAGTCTACTGGCCCAAGACTTCACCTGAAAAGGCATATGCACAATTTTTGAGCTGCAATTGCATCTTATTAAATCTTGTGCAATTCCGTTTCTTTTGCGATGATACAGGCGGAGCAAAAGGCCCTTTCAGCCATGTTCCAACCGGCAAATCTGCAACGGAGCGGACCCGCCGAAAGCCCAAATTCAGGCGCCAGCATCGACGCTGTGTACTCACCCAGAGTCCTTTCGGGACTGGTTGATTGCGCAGCGTTTTTCGTTTCCGGCTCCTGGGAATGCCGCTTCAGCAATCTGTCGTCCAGCGAGGAACTAGTAGGCCGATGCGCCCAGAACTCCGGAATGAGAACAGCACAAGGACCACCTGCCCCTATTGCGGCGTAGGCTGCGGCGTCATCGCCTCCGTCGATGGGACAGGTACGGTCAAGATCGCGGGCGATGCCGACCATCCCGCCAACTATGGCCGCCTCTGTTCGAAAGGCTCGGCGCTTGCCGAAACCATCGATCTTGACGGTCGGATCCTCTATCCGGAGATTCACGGCGAGCGCAGCAAATGGGACGAGGCCCTGGATCTTGTCGCCCGCAAGTTTTCCGAGGCCATTGCCGAACATGGACCCGATTCAGTTGCCTTCTATGTCTCGGGACAATTGCTGACGGAAGATTATTACGTCGCCAACAAGCTGATGAAGGGCTTCATCGGTTCTGCGAACATCGATACCAATTCCCGGCTCTGCATGTCCTCCTCCGTTGCCGGCCATCGCCGCGCCTTCGGTTCCGACACCGTTCCCGGGACCTATGAGGACCTGGAACTTGCCGATCTGGTGATCCTCACCGGCTCCAACCTCGCATGGTGCCATCCGGTGATCTACCAGCGCCTTGCGGCCGCTAAGGCTGCGCGGCCGGCTATGAAAGTAGTCGTTATCGATCCCCGCCGCACCATGACCTGCGACATTGCCGACCTGCATCTGGCGATCCGCCCCGATGGGGATGTTGCGCTTTTTATGGGCCTGCTTGCCCATCTCAGCAAAAGCCTGGCCATAGACGAAGCCTATATCTCCGCCCACACAGAAGGTTTTGCAGACTCACTCGCATCCGCATCGGCGCTCACGCTCGACACTTTGATCACGCGCACCGGTCTGCCGGTTTCCCAGCTGCTCGAATTCTTCCGGCTGTTCGAAACGAACGAAAAGGTGGTGACCTGCTACAGCCAGGGCGTCAACCAATCCTCGACCGGTACCGACAAGGTCAATGCCATCCTCAACTGCCACTTGGCCACGGGCCGCATCGGTAGACCCGGCATGGGGCCTTTCTCGCTGACCGGTCAGCCGAATGCCATGGGCGGACGAGAAGTCGGCGGGCTGGCAAACATGCTTGCCGCCCATATGGCGGTCGAAAACCCGGAGCATCGCGACCGTGTGCAGCGGTTCTGGGCATCGCCGACACTCGCGCAGAAACCTGGGCTGAAGGCGGTGGATATGTTCCGCGCCGTGGCTGACGGACGTATCAAGGCGCTGTGGATCATGGCAACGAACCCGGTTGTTTCAATGCCGGATGCGAATGCGGTCGAGGCAGCCATACAGGCCTGCCCCTTCGTCGTGGTCTCCGATATTCAGCACGAGACCGATACGGCGCGCCATGCGCACGTGCTGTTGCCCTCTGTCGGCTGGGGCGAAAAGGATGGCACCGTCACCAATTCCGAACGCCGCATTTCCCGCCAGCGACGCTTCCTGGCCGCTCCCGCGGAAGCCAGGGCCGACTGGTGGCAGGTTGCTGAAGTCGGACGCCGCATGGGTTTCACAGGCTTCGACTTTTCGTCGGCGGCCGAGATTTTCGCCGAACACGCGGCGCTTTCGGCATTCGAGAACGAGGGCAGCCGCGATTTCGACATCGGCGCTCACGCGGCAATCGATGGCCCTTCTTATAACGCCTTGATGCCTTTCCAATGGCCGCAACCTGCTGGCTCGCAGCCCGCGACGACCCGCTTCTTCGCAGAGGGCGGTTTCTTCCACCCTGATCGCAAGGCCCGCTTCGTTGCGGTCCAGGCGCCGGAGACGGACCGGAGCAGCACGCGATATCCGCTGACACTCAACACCGGCCGCGTCCGCGATCATTGGCATACGATGACCCGCACGGGCAAAAGCGCCAGGCTTTCGGGCCATATCGCCGAACCCTTTGCCGAACTACATCCACGCGATGCGATGGAGCTCGGCGTCCGAGGCGCCGGGCTTGTGCAGCTGGAAAGTCCTTACGGCAAAGCCATCGTGCGTGCGCTGGTAACTGAGCGGCAGGCGCAAGGCAGCGTCTTCGTGCCGATGCATTGGAACGACCAGTTCGCGGCGCAGGCACGCATCGACGCACTCGTCGCTCCGGTGACCGACCCCCATTCCGGCCAACCTGCGTCCAAGAACGTCGCCATTGCCGCGCGGTCCTTCGCTGCCGCTCTTTATGGTTTTGCAGTGTCATCCACCAGACCGGCCACACCGAAGGCCGATTATTGGGCTCTTGCCAAAGCCGAGGGCGGATGGCGGGTGGAGCTGGCATTCGCGGATCAGGTCGGCGACTGGACGGCCTGGTGCCGGAAAGCCTTTTCCATAGGCGGCGATATCGAGCCCCTCGGTTATGCCGATCATGACACCGGAGATCTTCGGCTCGCCTTCTTCGATGGCTCGAGACTGCTTGCCGCCCTGTTCCTTGCGCGCCAACCCGTTGCCGTCGCCCGCAACTGGGCGATCGCCCAGCTGACGGCCGAACATAGCGACCTGCGCAAGCGCTTTGCCATCGTCGCCGGTCGGCCCGGCGCTGACCAACCCGACCCAGGCGCCACCGTCTGCTCCTGTTTCTCGGTTGGCGTCAACCGCATCGTCAGTGCCGTCCGGGGCGGCTGCCACAGCGTCGAAGCCATCGGCAGGGAAACCAATGCCGGCACCAATTGCGGCTCCTGCCGCGCAGAAATCAGGGGGATCATCGATGGATGTCTTGCAGCAGCAGCGGAATGATGCGCCCGCCCGCCTGGCGCCCCTTGCGAAGCTTCCCGTCTTCTGGGGGCTTGAGGGCAAGCGGGTGATTGTCGCAGGCGGATCGGATGCCGCGGCATGGAAAGCGGAACTTCTGGCCGCCTGCGGTGCCGAGGTCCACGTTTATGCCAAAGACCTCACCGAGACCTTCGGCCAGTTGGTCGGGCGCGGATCCGAACATCCGCAAGGCCGTTTTGTACATCACCCCCGGATGTGGAGTGCCGAAGTGCTGAACGGGGCCACCCTGGCGGTCGCCGATTGCGAAGAGGAGGCCGAAGCGGAAGCCTTCTTCCATGCAGCGCTGAGAGCCGGCGTACCGGTCAACGTGATCGACAAGCCGGCCTTCTGCCAGTTCCAGTTCGGTTCGATCGTCAATCGTTCGCCGGTCGTCGTGTCGATCTCCACGGACGGCGCAGCCCCGATCCTGGCTCAGGCGATCCGTCGGCGTATCGAGACACTCCTGCCGCAATCGCTGAAAGGCTGGGCAGAGCTTGCCCAATCGATGAGAGAAAAGATCAATGCCCGGCTCGCGCCTGGTCAGCAACGGCGCGCCTTCTGGGAGCGTTTCGTCGATCGTGCATTTGCAGGTTCCAATACGCCGGAGGAGGCGGTCGGCGGGGCGCTTTTGAGGGAGGCGGAAAGGCTCTCGGAAGCCCCCGCCATCGGCCGCGTCACCTTGGTCGGAGCCGGTCCCGGCGACGCGGAATTGCTGACGCTGAAAGCCATGCGTGCCCTGCAGGCCGCAGATGTCATTCTCTTCGACGATCTTGTTTCCGACGATGTGCTGGAACTCGCTCGACGCGAGGCAAAGCGGATGCTGGTCGGCAAACGCGGCGGCCGTGAAAGCTGCAAGCAGGAAGACATCAACGCGATGATGGTCAAGTTCGCCAAGGCCGGAAAACGCGTCGTGCGTCTGAAATCCGGCGATCCGATGATCTTCGGCCGTGCTGGCGAGGAGATCGCCTGCCTGGAGCAGGAGGGAATACCCGTCGACATCGTACCTGGCATCACCTCGGCCAGTGCCATGGCCTCCAGGCTCGGCGTGTCGCTCACCCACCGCGACCATGCGCAGGGTGTCCGATTCGTCACCGGCCATTCCCGCAAAGGGGTGCTGCCGGATAATCTCGACTGGCGTGCGCTCGCCGACTCCAGCACTACGACCATCTACTACATGTCCGGCCGCACTGCCGGAGAGATTGCCGCCAGACTTATGGCGGCGGGAATGAACTCCACCATGCCTGTCGTCATCGTCAGCGCGGTGAGCCGGCCAAACGAACGGCGCTGGAGCGGCTCGTTGAGCGATATGCCTGCCGCGATGGCTGAAATCGGCATCGACAAGCCGGTGCTGATCGGCATCGGCGACGTATTCCGCAAGGCTCTCCGGACTGCGGACGTAAATCGCCTGGATGGCAGGATGGCCGTACGCGCCTGAGACTTGCGGATGAGCTGGAATGAGAAGGGGCGGTAAACCGCCCCTTTCAGTTTATCGAGGCGCCGACGCGGAGCCTTCCTTGTAGTAGGAGAGGTAATTGTTGCGCAGCCGCTCGGGTGCGCCAGGATCCGCATAGCGGTGCAGTTCCGACATCTCCGTCTTGTTGAGGATGACGCCGACCGTCTTGGAAGCGATCTGCGGCTCCGAACGCATCACCGACTGCACTGCCTTCGTCGGTGTGACACCCCATTCGGTCACGAAGACAAAGCCGTCGACATAAGGCTCGAAAGCCTTGGCATCGATCACCGGGATAAGCGGCGCCAGATCCACGACGATGACATCGAACGCATCCTTGACGCTTTCAAGGAACTGGCTCATGCCGGCTGAAGCAAGGAGTTCGCTCGTATGGGCAAGCTGCTTGCTGCGCGTCGTCATCGGCAGGATTGTCAGTCGCGACCGGCGATCTACCCGGGCGGCATTGGTCCAGGACGTCTTCTGCAACACGACCTCGACCAGACCGATCTCCGGCTCCGATGCCAGCATGCGGCTCAAGCCCGGATTGCGGAGATCCGCATCGATGACGAGGGTGCGCACGCCGCTCGAGGCGATGAGACCTGCGAAATTCGCGGCAACCATCGACTTGCCCTCGCCAGGAAGGCAGGAAACGACACCGATGACCCGGCATTTGCGCTCCTGCAGCATGATATCGCAGGCAAGCTTGGTATTTCTGAGCGTTTCGGCAAACTGCGAACGCGGCGCTTCGACAGCGACCCTCATCAGACGCCTGAACGAGATCGGGTTGCCGGGCGGTGCAGCCGCAGCCTCCGCTTCGGTCGGTTGAGGTGCCGGCTTTTCTTCGGCATGGATGCCGGAGAGCGTCGGCAGGTAGCCGAGGAAGCGAAGGCCCAGCTTGTCCTGAACATCATCACCGGTGCGGAAGAAGCGCTCGCGCAGTTCCAACAATGTCGCTGCCGCGCAGCCGAGCATCAGCCCGAGGACGACCGACAATGCCATGGTGAGCGTCTTGCGCGGGCTGGAGGGGGCCGTCGGTGTACCAGCCTCGGAAATCACCCGTGCCTTGGCGATCGGGAACGATTGCCTCTGGGTCGCCTCTTCAAATCGACCGAGATATGACTCATAAAGCGTCTTCAGGGCCGCAGCCTTCTGCTCCAGTTCGCGAAGCTGCACCATCGAGACATTGGCTTCGGAATTGCGGCCGGCGACCCGGTCGATGCTATCCCGCAGCGACTTTTCGCGAGAGCTCGCAACCTCGAATTCGTTGCGGAAACTTCCCGTCAGCTGCTGAAGTTCGCGGTAGATCTGCTGGGAGATCTCCTCCTTCTCGCTCTTGAGGGCAACTGCCTGGGGATGATCCGCGCCGAACTGCTGGATGACGCCCCGCTCGCGATCATTGATTGCGATATAGCGCTTGCGAAGATCCTGGATCACCGAGTTGTCGGTATCGCGCGCCGAAATGACTGCATTCTCGACGGCCGCCTCAGCACCCTTGTCGATGATCGCTTTATATTGCTGGTAGCGCGCTGAAGCGGTCGCGGAATCCGCCTGGGCGACGATCAACTGGCTGTTGAGATCGGAGAGCTGCTGACTGGAGAGGAGCTCACCGCGCGGAGAAACAAGCCCATGCTCGGTCTTGTACTGTTCAACAGCGAGGGAAGCCTGCTGCGCGCGGCTGTTGAGGTCGTTCAGCCGCTCCTGCAGCCAGAACGAGGCTCGTTCAGACGCGTCAAAATTGGCATTGAGCTGGTCGGTCAGATAGGAATCCGCATAAGTGCGAGCAATCGCCGCGGAAAGCTGCGGATCCGGAGAGCGGATGGAAATCGCGATGACCGAACTGCGCCCGACCCGCTCCACCGTCAGAGCCTGCTGCAGAACGGCGGCCGCCTTCTCGCGACGGCCCATGCGCTCGAGCTCTTCAGAGGGGGGCGGTCCGCCCGGCGTCAGCAGAGATGTCACGCTCTTGATCGCGCCCTTGGCGAGATCGACGGGTGATTTCGGTGGATTCACCAGCGTCTCGTTTTGGTCGAACTTCCCCTTATCAACGACGCGCAGTGCCAGTGCCTTCGATTTGAGGATTTCCACGGCGCTCGACATGCGGTTGTCGATCTGCTGGGCGGTCTGGCTGTCCTTCTCATCCTCAGCGTAGCGCGAGAGATTTTCGTCGATGAGAATCTGCGTCATCGCCGTGTAGATTGGCTGGGCCATGAAAAGATAGAGCCCTGCGAGAACGACCGTCGCAACTATGCATGCAATGATCACGCCCAGGCGGCGTATGACCGCTGCCCAGAGCTTGTCGAGATCGATGAACGTGTCGCTGTCGCGCGTCTCGCTCGGAAATATTGTTCGCGGTCGAAAGTTTACCTGATCCATTGGGCTCGCTTTCCGGAGCTTGTAAGTGACGGACGGCAGTTGGTGCTGCCGCCCGCCGCAAATAGGTTTGATTATGCTATGCGGCCTGGACGCGCGTCTCGTGCGACATCAGCAGCTCCTTGAGAGAGGCATGGATTTCTGCGCCCATGTCGGCGCGCAACATGGCGAATGCCACATTGGCCTCGATAAAGCCGCGCTTGCTGCCGCAATCAAATGTGCGCCCCTTGTAAGGATGCGCATGGAACGGCTGGACCTGGGCAAGCTTGTGCATGCTGTCGGTCAGCTGGATCTCGTTGCCGGCGCCACGTTCCTGGCTGGCCAGAAGCTCGAAGATCTCCGGCTGAAGAATATAGCGGCCATTCAGGTAATAATTTGACGGCGCGTCCTCCGGTTTCGGCTTTTCGACCATGGCCGTCACTTCGAAACCGTTCTTGACGCCCCGACCGACACCAACGACGCCGTAGCTCGATGTCTCCTCGGGTGCGCATTCCTCGACCGCGAAGACATTGCCTCCGACCTCTTCATATAGGTCCATCAGGCCGGCCATGCATCCCTGCGGGCCGTAGGACACCATGTCGGGAAGCAGGAGGGCGAAAGGCTCGTCGCCGACAAGCTCACGGGCGCACCAGACCGCATGTCCGAGGCCGAGCGGCACCTGTTGACGGGTGTAGCTTACGGTGCCGGCGACCGGCAGCATCTTCTCGAGCTGCGTTACCTGTACGGTCTTACCCGAGCGCGTCAGGGTGGCGATAAGTTCCGGAGCGCTGTCGAAATAGTCCTCGATCGCGGTCTTGTTGCGGCTGGTGACGAAAATGATGTTCTCGATCCCTGCCTGCATGGCTTCATCGACCGCATACTGGACGACGGGGCGATCGACGATCGTCAACATTTCTTTCGGCATGGCCTTGGTGGCCGGCAGGAACCGAGTGCCGTTGCCTGCGACGGGGATCACCGCCTTTCGAACTGGTCTGTTCATATCCATTCCTTCGTCCTTTCCGGAGGGCGCCCCCGCCCTATCCGATCGGATTTCAGTTGGCGCCAGCGGTGTCCCACCAGCCGGCGCATGCGGACAGCAATCGGCATACGCAGGTGCTTGAGTGCACCCGGATGCCGGACTGCTGTTTTCAAGAAGCCCCCCACGGAGCCTTTCTTGATTTCGTCGACGAGCGTTAGAAATGCCGTCGCCTCGTGGAAACTTCTGGTGCGGCGGGTTTGAGCCGCCATGGCCTTGGCATCCAGTTTGTAGCGGGCGAGAAAGGCCCGGTCGGAAGCCAGCATCGCGTCGATGTGGGACTGCTCCAGCACCCGCGAAATCGAACCCTGCCTCAGGTGATAGACGTAGCCGACATCCGGAGTGATTGCGCAGCGTGCACCGCAGGCAAGCGCCGACGCGAGCAGCAGGTAGTCTTCCCCTACCCTCAGCGTGTCATCAAAACGCAGTTGGTGACGGACCAGGAAATCGCGTTCAAAGATCGGCTTCATGTAACCGAAATTGAAGGTCGACTGGAAGATCACGTTCGAGCCGATGAAGTCGGCAAGCGTCAGGATCGGCCGCCGCTTGAGCTCTTCCCGGGCAAACATGGTCTGCGGCTTTCCGCCCTCAATGGGAACCACGTCGAGATTGTCGAGTACCACCTGAGCCTCGGCTTCCTCAGCACGCTCCAGCATCGTCAGCAGACGGGTGGGATAGACCGTGTCGTCGGCGTCGAGAACGGCAATCCATCGTCCCCGCGCCGCCGCAAACCCGGCATTGCGGGCCGCTGCAGGTCCGCCGTTTTCCTCCTGCTCGATGAGCCGCACCCGCTCGTCCGGATAGTGGCGTACGAGTTCTCGCGTGGCGTCCTTCGAGCAATCGTCGATGACGATCACCTCTACCGCTACGCCGATCTGGGCAAGAGCGCTGGCAATCGCTTGCCCGATCGTATCCTGGGCATTGTAAGCCGCGATCACAAAGCTCACATCTGGCTGGAAATCGGACATCGTCATGCGGTTTCGACGGCTCCATATTGTCGGATTTCGCGCATCCCCAGTGTGCCGGAGACCACGCCGGCATGAAGCGCAGCGCGCAGGACATAACGATTGCGCTTGACGGGTGAAAATGCCGTCGCCGCGCCCATTGCCGCGCAGAAGACGAATTTCAGGCCCGCAACTCCGGTCTGTTTGACACGGCTCAGGCCGGCATTTTTCGCGGCAAGAATGCGCCCATGCGTCTGACCTGACCGGAAACGGCGCTTGGCAAGCCAAGAAAAGCTGGCGCGCTTTTCCGGAACCCGTTCTTCGACGATGGCGTCCCGGGCGAACTCGATGCGCCCGCCGTCGTCGGTCAATCCCGTAAAGAAATGCGTATCCTCGCCACCGCTCTGTCCAAGCGACAGCGCAAACCGTCGCCCAGATACCGCCGGCGAGCGCATGTCGAGCAAAACGTTGCAGGTGTAACCGGTTCTGATACGCCCCTCGACCCACACCGGCATGGTGGAGTGGAAATCACCCTTCCGCATCCAACCGGCGCTTCGGCCATCATAAATCGCCCTGACCGGGCCTAGAACCGCATCGGCTCCGCTGTGCATCAGGGTAGAGAAGAGTTCGGCGAGCCATAGAGGCGTCGCCGTCTCGTCGTCGTCGATAAAGGCGAGATAGTCCGCATCGCTTTCGGCAAGGCAGGCATTGCGCGCGATGGAGATATTCGATTTTGGGCAATGCACGTAGTGGATCGGGAACGGCGAATGCACCCGCATCTCGTCTACCAGCGCCCGCGCACTGGGACTTGCGTCGTTATCGGCGACGATCAGGCGCAGCTGGACTCCCATGGGTTCGGCGAGCCTGAACAGGGATTCGAGCGTCGCCCGCAGTTCCGGCCTCCGATAGGTGCAGATGCCGATATCGATACGAACCGATCTTTCGCCTGCCGTCATCACGCCGCCCTCCGTCCGACGCCGGCCAATTCCAGCCAGAAGCCGGCAGACCAGGCAAAATGCATGATCATGGCCGAGAGCGAGGCGAGCGGGCCGTAGGGGTTTTTCTGTCCGACAGCCATCCAGAAGCCGTAACCGAGGCAGGCAGCAGCCCAGATCACCAGTGGTACCGCCGCCCACCAATAGATGAGTGCCAGAACCGCCCCGACAACGACCGGTGCGACTGCCAACGGAATCGCCTGCCGGAGCTTCGGGACTGAACGGTGTTTCATGAGATTTTTTGCCCGGCCGCGACCGTAGGCGAGATATTGCTTGAAGAGGGCCGAAGCGCTGGCTCGCGGATAATAGGTCATATAGGTCTTGCCGGTCATCCAGATCCGGAAGCCGGCGGCGCGCAGCCTGAAGTCAAGCTCGGCGTCCTCGTTGTGACTGAAATTCTCGTCATAACCCCCGACGGAACGAAAGGCCTCAATTCGCATCAGCGCGTGATGGCCGTGATCGACCCATTCGCCGCCCCCTCCCGCACGATGCTTGGAGCCGCCGTTGCCGAGCTTGGAGTTCTGAGCAATGGCGGTCGCCTTCTGAAAGAGGCCGAAACCGATGGTTTCCATGCCGACCACCACGGAATCGGCGTTCATCTCGATCGCCTCATGGATGAGGGTCCGGCAATAGTCATCCGGGTAATCGCCATGTGCGTCGATGCGGATGAGATAGTCCCGATCTTCTCCGAAACGATCGACGGCAAGATTGATGGCGGCGCTTTGTATCCGCTTGGCGTTGGCGAGCAGCAGGAGGTCTGGAATTTCGGACGTGAGACTGCTGACGATCTCGGGCGTGCCGTCCCGGCTGCCGCCGTCGGCCACGACGATCAGCATATCCATTGCTCCGCGCTGCGCATGAAGCTTGCGCAGAAGAGGTTCGATCGTCGCCGCCTCGTTGAGGCAGGGGATCACCAGAAGCGTTCGGGCATCCTGGATATCGGAGAGCAAACGCGAAACCATACTCCACCTCACGACTGCACGGTTGATACAGCCGGCACATCCGCCGGCGGCGAGATGTTGGGATGTAGGGCGGAGAGCCGGGAAACAAGGGCGCGGCAATCTGCAGGGCCTGTAACCCACTGGCTGCGTTCGACAGCGCTGAGGCGTGAAACAAGATCGAGGTAACGTGCCTCGGTCATGCCCTTGAACAGCATTTCGAGCGCTTCGGGCGTCGCTCTTTCGATCGCCGGGCCAATTCCCCGGTTCTCCACGAACCTCCCGGTCTCGGTTCCGGAAAGGGCAATCGGGACAGTGCCGTAAAGACCGCCTTCGTAGAGCCGGTTCGGCAGGAGCCAGCTTGAATTGAGCCCTTCCTCGAAGAAGTCGATCGCCCAGCTAAATTGGACGTCGCGATAGATCGCCGCAAGATCCTCCGGATTGCGGTAGGCGCCGTGGAATTCCACGTGAGGCGCACTGCTCACCTTCGCATCGAAATCATCGAACTCGCTGTAGGCAGGGCGACCGCGCAGAACGACCTCCACCCTGCCATCCATCCGCCTTGCCAATTCGAGCAAGATATCCAGCGATTTTCGGCAGCGGAGCGCACCGAACCAACCGATCCGCCAGGGTTGTCCAGGCTTCGGCAATCGCGGTGCCGGCGCGGCAGACACGATTTCGGGCTTCAATGCCAGCACCTTGTTCTCCAGGAGCAGGACCGGCAAGTCGAGCCCCGAACGGGGCTTGAAGAAATTCTCCACGAAAGCCGGCGAACTGGTGACCAGTAGGCTGGCACGGCGGCCGAAATAGCGCTGGACCTGACGCATCAGCCGGCCCTTGGCGCCTTCGTCCAGGAGCAGCCTGTGAATATCGAGGCATTCATAAACCACCGGAATGTCGCGACCGAACAGCGAGGCCGCGTGGCCCGCAAGCGCCAGGGTCTCCAGGTTGCGGGCGATGATGACGTCTGGCCGCGTCACTCCGGCCAATTTCGACTTCAAGGTCATTCGCGCAGCGATCACCGCGCCGATACGCTGGGCGAAACGGCCGTCCGCAGTTCTCCCGAGCACTGTGGTCGGTACATCGCGCTCGTCCGCCAATACGCTGGCTCCACGCTTGAAACCCGCGACAGTAACCTCTGCGCCACCCGCCTTCAGCGTGAGTACGCGGCGCCTGATCGCCGCGTCGGCCAGATCGTGAGCGAGATAGAGAACATTCAGACTCAAGTCGTCCAACTCCTTTCAGTCCCTCCCGGCCCTTCCAACCTGTTGGAAAACCGGGAGAGCAAATGCCTCAGTCAAGCGTGCAAAGCACGGATTCGGGAAAACGGCAGTCCTCGCCAAGCGCCGTAAAGGCGATGCGGTCGACAGACATCGAGGCCGGCTGGGTATAGGAGAACGCGCCCATCCAATTCTTCAGGGTGTCCGTACCCCAGAGGCTGAGGAAGATCTTCTGAGGGTTCGACGGTATCTTCGCCTTGTCGGTCACTTCCTGGACGAGTTTTCCGTTCAGGAAATAACGAAGGCGGTTTTCTTCCCAGATGAAGGCATAGTCGTTGAACCCCTGGTCGGCGCCGCCGGCGACCGGCACCAGCTTTTCATTGCCGCCCTTCGCACCGATATACTGATTGACCTGTACTTCGCCCGCGTTCTTGCCGAGAACTTCGAAGTCGATCTCGTCATGCGGTTTCTTGTCGGTGGGGCCGATATAGGTGAAGAACGCCGAATTCAGGCCGGAGCCGGTCGCCGCCTTCATGCGCACCTCGTAGGTACCATATCCGTAGCGAGCCTTCGTCTGAATCTCTCCGCAGGCGTAGTTTCGATCCTTGGCTTTGCCTTCGGAAAATTCCAGCTGCAAGATACCGTTCTCGACCCGTACCTGCTTCTTCGACCATGTGCAGTTCTGATGGCTGCCGTTATTCCAGCCGTCGGAAACGTACCAGAAGGAGCGGTCGAGGCTGTCGAAGTTTTCCACGAAGGATTTGCTGTTCGCACCCTGCTGCGCGAACGCGGCAGACGAAAGCATGCCCAACGCCGCGGTTGCGATGATGATCTTGCAGGTTTGCTGAATCTGTCTGGCTTTCGCCATCATGTTTCACCTTTGTTGTTGCGTCATGGCCGGCTCGCCAGGGCGAGAAAGTCCGGCAGGAGAATGGGACTTTGCAGCTGCGGTAAGTTTGGCCTTGCGCCCGCGGCTGCCGGTCAGCACTTCGTAAAGCGCCGGCATTGCACGAGAGATGTAGCGGTTGGAGAAGGCGAGGATGATGAAGCTCCCCAACGCCGCGCCGAAGTAGAAGAGCAGATAGAACTCATCCCCCGCCAGCCGGTTCCACACCATCCACATCACCACGAGCAGTGGATAATGGGCGCAGAATATCCAGAAGCTCAGGCTGCCGGTGGCGGCGAGACGTTGGCTGATAGGCAGCCGAATCAGGAAGGAGGACATCAGCCAGAAACCCACCACACCGAGCATCGACAGGGTATTGCGGGCAAGATCGACAACCCAGGGGAAGTCGGGCCCGGTATGGTATTGCGCGACGGAAAGCAGGGCTGCCGCTGCAAGGGCAGTTGCACTTCCGATGCCGGCAAAACGGTCGAGAGCCTTGAGGTCCTGCCGGTAGAGCGCCAGGAATATTCCCAGCGTGAAGCTGAAAAGGATCGTTTTCTTCAGCACGATCCCGAGCGTCACCTCGGGCAGGATCGCCACGAAAAACAGGACGCCGAGCGTAGGCCCGGGGTACCGGCGGACCAGGAACGCCAGGATCGGCGAAAGGATGATGCAGACGACGAGATCGCGCAGGAAATAGAGGGGAAGATTGATCGGCAGTTCTTCCGTCGCCAGCGCGGAACTGAGCAATTCGCGCGGCGCAGCATTCCACAGATCGGGGAAATATCCTTCGCCGATACCGATGCGCTGAGCAGCGAACACCGCAGCAAACAGGCCTACGTTCCAAAGCAGGAACGGAAGCAGCACGGTTCTCGCCTTCGAGCGGAGTGTCTTTGAATAGTCGAACCCGCTCCAGCCGCGCTGGAACAACAGGTAGCCCGAAATAACGCTCAGGCATGGCACGCCGATGCGGAACAGGCTGTCGCCTAGAAAGACCCTCAGCCAGTCGAAGAACCCGTTCGCCCCAATGAAGGGGCTGGTCTGCGGATCATGCGGCACATGCACGAAGACGATGCCGGAAATCAGCAGGATACGCATCAAATTGATACGGGAGGATATGTTCTGATCAACAGTCAAACGAGTCACCCCTTTTGGGCAGTGCCTCCCTTCACCGCCGTTTCAATCAGAGCAGACTTGAGCCCGCAATCCGAAAAAGGATCGCCCCGACTTTGGCGCAAAATGTGGCGACGCAGCAAAAAACGTTGATGACAGGTCTCGAAACGACGCGCCTCGACTGGTTTTCACCCCTCAGAAATTGTAGCACCCATCATAATTTCCAAGGGTTTCGTGCCAAGTTCTCATAGATGATTGTTGCAGTGCAGCACGCGAAAAAAATCTGTTTCTCGGCGACAAAAACGTTCTATGTGACCGTACGGGATTACCGCGCGAGATCTGAACCCATCTAAATTGGGGCAAAATAAAGGCGCTTTTGCGGCACATTAAGGCGGAGAAGGCAGAGTTACTGACCCTCGCCTCCATGTGGGATCAATGGCCGAATTTTTCGTAGAGCACATCAGACACCGTTGCGAAATATGGTGAGATCCACCGCGTCGATCACGGCCGGAAACTGCAGGAGAAATAGGCGTCTCAGCCGTTAATTCGAAATCTTCCGGCATGGGTGCTCTTGCCGGAATCGGCGCCGTGACAAATTTCAGCCTGAATGTGACGGTCTTTGATAGCCCGCTTCAGCCGGAATTTGGCGTGATCGCTTCACGCCTTTGGCTGGAGCATATGTCAAAATCCCGTTGCTGGAGTTCAGTCTAATACGGCAGCGAGCTGCCGCCTAAACCCGGAGCCCGACGAGAGTCAACGGCTTGCAATTCTTTGAGGAAGCAGGGGCGAAAACATGGCGACGTTCACGGTTGTTATCCCGTTTTACCAGAAAGAGGCCGGCATACTGCGCCGGGCGCTGACATCGATTTTCGATCAGAACTATCAGGACTTTGACATAGTCGTCGTCGACGATGAGTCCCCCCTGCCCGCCGACATTGAGCTTCAAGATGTTGATAAGGTTTGGAAATCTCGCATTCGCGTCATTCGCCAGCCGAACGGAGGACCAGGGAGCGCGCGCAATACCGGTCTCGACAATGTGCCCGCAGACACCCGATTCGTCGCGCTGCTGGATTCTGACGACGTCTGGCTGCCGGACCATCTCAAGAATGCCTATGACAGCATGACCCGGTTCGACGCGGAGTGCTATTGGGCCTCGATGCAGCCCAGTGAGGAATTCTATTACCACTTCGGAATGGCCGAACTCGAGCGGACGGAGGGCGGCGTTCGGGTCTCCGAGAACCCGTTGGTCATCGAGATGCCGGACCTGGCGAGCGTCATGCTCAAGAATTGGAGTTTCCTACATCTTTCCTGCATGGTCATCGGCCGGCCGGTCTTCGAAAGCATCCGGTTCGAGCCGTCGCTGCGGTTGGCGGCGGAGGATGTGCTCTTCTTCTGCGACTGCATCCTGAAATCGAAGCGGACACTGCTTTGCGATGCGCCGGGCGCGGCCCGCGGAATGGGGCTCAACATCTTCCACAGCATCGACAACCGCTCGCCGCAATTCCTTCGACAGCAATTCAACACCTGGGTGGCACTCGATACGCTCGAAGAACGTTTTCGCTCGCGCCCGAGCGACGTGGCGTCGATTGCCTCCTACAAGAACACCGCCCGCCGCCAGGCCCTCTGGAGCCAGGCCGGGCGGGTCAAACGGCGGCAATCGCCTGATTTTGGTCTGCTCGCCCGTTGGGTCATGCGCGACCCGGGGCTCATCCGGGCCGCTTTCGAACTTGGTGCTGGAAAGCTTGGCCGCAATGCGCGCTGATATCCGCACATCCCTTTCAATCATCATCCCATGGAGGCCCGCATGAAAGCGTACTACTGGGAATCGCATCACGGAAATTTCGGCGACGATCTCAATCTCTGGCTCTGGGACTTCCTGCTTCCGGGCTTCCGGGACGTCCATCCGGACGTTCTGCTGGTGGGAGTTGGCACGGTACTCAATCCGGTACTTCTTCCCAGCGGCCAGAAAAAACTCGTCGTTGGAAGCGGATACGGTTATGGCACCCCTCCTGAAACCGGCAATGCCGCCGAATGGGATGTCCGCGCGGTGCGCGGGCCTCTGACGGCCCAAAAACTCGGGCTTTCGCTCGATATGGGCGTCACCGATCCGGCCGCCATGATCGCTGACATGCCAGAATTCCAGAACGTTCCGAAGATCCACAAGAAGACTTTCATTCCCCATTGGGAATCGGCCGAATACGGAATGTGGGGGGCCGTCTGCGAGCCGGTAGGCCTCACTTATCTCGACCCCCGAGGCGAGGCGAAGTCGGTGATCCGACACATCGCCCAGTCGGAGCTGATCGTCGCCGAATCCATGCACGGGGCCATCCTTGCGGATGCATTCCGGGTGCCTTGGGTGGCAGTCAGCACGTCTCGTTCCATCAACAATTTCAAATGGAACGACTGGGCAAGCTCCGTAGGCACGACCTATGAGCCGCGCTACGTTCCAGTCTCGACGCGCGCTGAAGCGGCGGCCAAACAATCGCGTTTCTGGGGCATGCGTTTCGACAAACAGCCGCCGGCTTTCCCAACAGCTTCCGAAGCGCCTGCCGGCGAGGTCATCGTCCGCCCTGCCCCGCCCCAGAACGGGCTTCGGGGCGTGGCCAAGCAATTTCTTGCGGCCCCCTCCGTGCTGGCTCTCTGGCAGGCGAGCCGGGCTGAACCGCGGCTTAGCCCGGATAGCGTTCTTGAGGAGAAGAAACAGAAATTTCGCACGGTTCTCGACGGAATACGCAGGGATTACTTCTGAGCGGCGGGAATGCCCGGCAGCAGATAACGCATCGCGGGCGCTTCGGCCGGTACTCCCGACTTCGCGCGCAAGAGATCGAGCTTATCGAAGAAGATACCTGTGACAACGGCGGGAAACGCCTGCGGCCGCCCCAGCATGTGGCGGATCGCAGCGAGTTTTCCCGCCTTCGACTTGACGTCCAGGAAGGCACGTAGCTCGTATTTGCCGCGAATATGATCTCTATGCTGCTTGATGACGTCACGCGCCGCCGGCGGCAGTCCCGGATCCGCCAGGATGGCCTCATCCGCCTCGTAGAACTGGCGCAGATCTTCCGTCCGGTGGCGACCGCTCAGGGAATTTGCCCGTATCACGGCGCCATAACCGCAATGCTCGATCACCTTGTAGCGGGCGCCCTTGGCAAGCGCCCGGACATAGAAGTCATAATCTTCACCGAGACGCATTTCCTCCTTGTAGCGCAGGCGATGCGCCTCAATGAAGGACCGCCGGATCACCGGCTTCAGGAAGCCTGTTTCGCCTCGCTTCAGGCCGCGCCGAGAGATGTTGCCCTCCACGAATTCAACAAGCGGTATGGTGCGCGTACGGGCTTGGAAACGCTCCGGCCGGACCGTTTCTGCCTGCCCGTGGACGAAGGCAATATTGTCGGCAATGAGATCCCAGTCGTCTTCGGCGAGCATCGGTTCGAAACGATCGGAAAAGAAGAAATCGTCGGCATCCAGAATCGCAATCAGCGGAGCGGTCGCCATGGCGATGGCGTGGTTGCGGGCAGCCGAAGGACCGCGATTCCTGTCGAATGAAACAACCTTAAGCCGGCCGGTACCGTCGTCTACGTCACGCGCCGCATCCGCGGTCCTGTCGGTCGAGCCATCATCCACCACCACGACCTCGCTGACCTGAGCCTCTTGCAGGGCCGATCGGATGGCTATTCCGATGGTATCCGCGGCATCCTTGGCCGCGATGATGACGCAGATCGTCTGGTGAGCAGTTCCGGCCATAGCGGTCTCCATGCTTCATCGGTCACGGGAACTATGGACTTAGGAAAGTGGCCGCGATGTGGAAAGGGTAGAAAAACCTTCGAGGCTAGGCATCGCTTGCAGGGACGTTGGGAGCCGCATCGGCGCGCATCGTGTCCCGCCGGCTGCTTTCCCTGGCGCTTTTCGAAGAGACCGAATCCGGAGAAGCGGCCTCTTCACGGTACTTTTTTTCGCGATGCACCAGGTAAAGAACGCCTATGAAATAACCGACCTGAAGAATGACGGCACAGATAAGCGTCTGTATAAAGGCCGTATAAAACGAGTCGGTCATAAAATAGGCCGACACCGCAAAAGCGATTAGTACCCCTGTCATGCTGACAAAGACGCGCGGTGCGTACATGATCGTTCCTCCCGACCGCAAACTTGCTTGGCTTGACGGTCTTTCGGCTCCTCTCCCACAACAACAACCATAAGAGCCTGCAAGAGAGGATTCAAGTTTTCCTGCGCCCATTGTGCCGGACTGTTAGTGAAACTTTCGTAAGGTTCCGCAGGTTCCTTTTAAATATCTCGTTTCTTTCTCTCTTCTGGCTCGCCGTCGCAAGATCATTGCCACCTTTTCGCCATATTTTTGCCCCGGTTCGCAAGCGCTGGAACGTTTTTTCCGTTTCCGTCGCTCAGACGGACCGAGGCCGGATCAACTTTTGTTACAAAGCTTAAGAAGGCCGACCGGCGTTTATTGCAGCGCACCATTGTATTGCGGCGCAACAGGAGTGGGCCTTTGGTCCTAGCTGCAAGCTACTTTGGTCCCAGCGGCAAAGAAGCCAGCGGGAGTATAGCTGAAATGCAAGCGGGAGAACGCGTGATCTATAGATAAGGGAGTACGAATAATATTGGTAACCAGACCGTCTCTACGAGAGCCTTACAATAATTTTCCGGCTTTCATCAGCATAAATTGCAATAGAAGCAACCAGTCATAGGGTGGGCCAGCGGGGCCGGCCGACCATCCGGCGATGGTTGAGCCAAAAATTTGACTGGCATCAAATTCCGAACACAGACTTATTATCACATTGCACGCTAATACGCGCCGTAATGGCACCGACTATCGCAAAACCTAAATGGAGTTCACTCTATGAAGTCAGCGACACGTTCGGCAGGTTCGCCGTTTTCAACTTCTGACCAAGCCGGCAGGATTCTCCCCACCGGCGGCTTGGCGAAACGAAGCTTCGACATAACAGCCGCCGCCCTCGCACTCCTCCTTTTCAGCCCCATTTTCATTATGATCGCGGCGCTGGTAAAGTTTTCCGACAATGGACCGATCTTGTACGGACATCGTCGGATCGGTCATAACGGCCGCACGTTCAAATGCCTGAAATTCCGCACAATGGCCGTCAATGGCGATGAAATTCTGCGGAATTACCTCCGAGACAATCCGCAAGCTGCGGAAGAGTGGCGGGCGACCCGCAAACTCAAGAACGACCCCCGGGTGACAGTCGTGGGAACGGTATTGCGTAAACTCAGCCTCGACGAACTGCCTCAGCTCCTCAACATTCTGCGCGGAGAGATGAGCGTGGTCGGCCCAAGGCCGGTGGTGGACGAAGAGCTGAACCTTTATGACAGCTTTGCCGCCTTTTACCTTCGGACCCGCCCGGGCCTTACCGGCCTTTGGCAGATCAGCGGCCGTAACGATGTTTCCTACGAAAGCCGCATCGCCTTCGATACGCAGTATGTCCAGAACTGGTCGCTTCTCGGCGATGTCGCAATCATTGTGAGAACCATCCCTGCTGTTTGCATGGCACGCGGCAGTTATTGATCGTTCTTTCTCTTCCACAGGATCTGAACTCGGTCGTCTGACCGGATCGGAAAATGATGGACCCGGAGCGTGGAAGCAATTCCACGCCACTTGAGGAAAAAACCCATGCAGATAGGAACCGCCTCCGCGAGGAGCTTGCGTGTTTTATGCTTTCTGACCGGCGCATTTCTTGCGCTGACCAGCAGTGTCCTGGCGGACGACAACAGCTATCGCCTCGGCGTGATGGACAAGCTGCGCATCCGTGTGGCGGAATGGCAGCCGGCCGAAGGTACCGTGCGCAACTGGGACGCAGTCAGCGGCGACTATACGATCGGCCCTACTGGCTCGCTTTCGCTTCCGTTCATCGGCGACCTCCCCGCCGCGGGGAAGACGACCGGGGATGTAGCGAAAATCATCGGCGAGGAATTGCGCGGCAAGTTCGCGCTGCGCAACCTGCCGTCCGCTTCGGTGGAGATCGCCCAGTTCCGTCCGGTCTTTGTCACCGGCGACGTGACTACACCCGGCGAATATCCCTATGCACCCAATCTGACCGTGCTGAAGGCCGTCAGCCTTTCGGGGGGGCTTCGCCGTTCCGATGCCGGACAGCGTTTCGCGCGTGACTTCATCGATGCCCGCGGCGACGCTGCGGTTTACGATTCGGCCCGCGGCAGACTGCTGGCCCGTCGTGCACGGCTGCAAGCAGAAATCGCCCGCGCGCCGGAAATCAAGATGCCTCCGGAGCTGGAAAAGGTTCCAAACGCCGCCCAGTTGATCGCTAGCGAAGCGGCTCTCATGAAGTCCCGCCGCGATCGCTATGAACTTCAGCTAAAGGCCCTGGCGGACCTTCGCAGCCTTCTCGAAACCGAGGTGCAGTCCCTCAACCGGAAGGCTGAAACGCAGAAACGCCAGTTGCAACTCGTCAACGATGACCGGGACAAGATGGCGCGTCTGACGGAACAGGGGTTGGCGACCTCGAGCCGGCGCCTGACGGCCGAGGAACGCGCGGCAGACCTCGAATCGAACATGCTCGATACGGACACGGCCGCGCTGCGCGCCAAACAGGACATCAACAAGGCCAATCAGGACGAAGTCAACCTTCGCAACGACTGGGAGGCGCAGCGCGCCAAGGAGCTGCAGGACACCGAGGCCGAGCTCGAAAAGCTCGGATTGCAGCTCACTACCAGCCGCGAAATGATGTCCGAAGCATTGGCACAATCGGCAGAAGCTCTAAAATTCGATCCCGCCGGCCACTCCGCCACGATCAAATACCTGGTGGTGAGGGACGAAGGCCAGGGGCCGAAGGAGATGACTGTCGGCGAAAACGACAGGCTTCTGCCCGGCGACGTCATCAAGGTCAGCTCAGAACTCCTGATGCAGTGAGGACGGCATGAGGATCGCCAAATCTGCGCTGATCGATCCGGCTCGCAACGAGATCTATGGCATCGCGGCTATCGCGCTGTCATTTTTCGTCTTTGCCTATTCGAGCCGGTTCGGGCAGATTTCGATCCTTGCCTATTATGGCGCCTGGTTCCTGCTGGTGCTCGTCGATTATCGGCGGGTGCTGGGCAACTATCTGAAATACATCTGGATCTTCAGCTTTGCGCTGTTCTGTTTTCTTTCCGCCTTCTGGTCGCCTGCCTTCGGCGTATCGTTGCGGACGTCCATTCAGTATCTCACGCACATCATCTGTGCGCTGATCGCCGTTCGGACAATAAGCACACAGACCCTCACCCGCGGCGCGATCGTCGGCACTGCCGTCGTGCTGATGTATTCGCTGCTTTTCGGCACCTATCTCTACGACGCCATCGATGGCGGCTACAGTTTCGTCGGCGCCTTCTCCTCAAAGAACCAGCTTGGGTTTTATGCCTCGCTTGGCGCTTTCTTTTCCTATGCCGCAATCCTGGTCTTCCGGGCGCGATCTGTCTGGCTCGTCGGCGCCGCCGTAAGCGGCTTGCTTTCAGCCTATTCGCTCGCGGCATCGAAATCGGCGACCTCGGTCATCACCACGCTCGGTGTCATAGCGCTTTGTCTGGGGATGCAGGCGATCATGTCCTTGTCGCCCCGGACCCGGCGCATCTTCTTTGCCGCCTCCCTGGTTCTGGTGGTGATTGCAGCTGTCGGCGCGCTTCAGTTCGGCGCCATGGACGCGATCCTTTCCGTCTTCGGCAAGGATTCGACCCTGACCGGCAGAACCTATCTGTGGCAGCAGGGAATCGAGGCGGCCCGCCAGCACCCGCTATTCGGCATTGGCTATCAGGGATACTGGGTCGTCGGATTTTCCGAGGCAGAAAGGCTCTGGCAGGATTTCTTCATCGCGTCCCGCAACGGCTTCCATTTCCATAACACCTACATTGAAACCATGGTGGAAACGGGACTGGTCGGAACACTGCTCCTCACCTTCATCTTGCTGACCACCCTCGCCGGTCATTTGAGGCGGCTGTTGACGGTGGCCCGGAACCCGGAATCCCTCCTGCTCTTCAGCATTGCAGGCCTGCTGCTCATCCGGTCCTTCGTCGAGATCGACATCATGCATCCTTACCATGTCGGCTCGTTCCTGCTCTATTTCGCTACCGGCAAACTGGCGATCAGGCAGGTCCAGGCAAACCGGGCCTATTTCGACCGTTTCGCTACCGGCAGAAGCAACCCGCAAGGCGCCGGAGCGCCCGCATCCTTTAGACGCGCAAACGGCTTCGATCTGGGCCGTCGGAGCTCTTGATTGGGTCGAAACTGATCCGAGCGAGCTTCGCCTACATCTCTTTGTGTTTTGACTGCCATAATGAGGCTCCAACCTAGATGCAGACGCTATACTCCATCCAGTATCTGAGAGCATTCGCTGCCTTGGCCGTCGTGATATTCCACGCCGGCGAACGGACGGGCCTGCCCTTCACAATCGGTGCCGCCGGCGTCGACGTGTTCTTCGTGGTAAGCGGCTTCATCATGATGGCCATCAGCGACAGCCGACCGGTCAGTCCCGGGCACTTCTTCCGCAACCGTCTTCTGCGCATCGCGCCGGCTTATTGGGCTGCAACCTTCGCCATGGTGATCGGCGCGGCCGCCGGCGTCTTTCCGAACCTGCGGCTCGACCCCGCGCACACGCTCGGATCCTTCTTCTTCATTCCCATCGCCTCGCCCAGCAGCGGAAATCTCTGGCCGGTCCTGGTGCAGGGCTGGACGCTGAATTATGAGATCTTCTTCTACACCCTCTTCGCGCTCGTCCTGTTCCTCAGGCCCGGATCGCGGCTCCTGGCCCTGGCTCTCCTGTTCGGCGCCTTCGTCATCGCCGGCACCTTGCTGCAACCAAAGAACCCGATCCTGGCGTTCTACACGGCACCTCTTATTCTGGAGTTTGTCGCAGGCGCAGCGCTTGCGAAACTATGGGCCGCCCGGCGCCTTCCGTCCCCGACAGTCGGCCTTGCGCTCGTCGCTACGGCGGTCGCGGGTTTCGCAGCGATCCATCTGCTGAAGTTGGAGTTCGACGCCTTGACCTGCGGACCGCTGGCGGTCCTTCTCGTGCTCGGAGCTCTGGCGATGGAGGCCGGCGCCCGTCTGCGCAGACTCCCTCTCCTCGCCTACCTGGGCGACAGCTCCTATTCCATCTACCTCTGGCACACCTTCGCCATCTCCGTCATCGTCAAGATCGGTTTTATGCTCTCGCTTCCCGCCGCTGCGATCCTTTTCATAGCGGTCGTGCTGGGCACGGCATCCGGCATCGCCGCCTACGAATGCCTGGAGAAGCCGCTCCAGTCGTTGTTGAAGGGAAAGAGGCCTTCGTTCCGGCGTCTGCCGGTGCGTTCAGTTCGGTAAAGCGCCGGTGCGGTTAGCGGTTCGGAGCGGCTGCAGACTGATCCTTGAGATGATCCGCAAGGCGAAGGGCGAGTGCGACGGCCGGCAGGGTGGGATTGGCGTGCCCGCCCGTCGGGAACAGGCAGCTGCCTGCGAGATAAAGATTGGCTATCCCGTGGACGCGGCAATCGGCATCGGCGACACCTTCAGCCGGCGTTGCCGCCATCCGGCTCAGGCCGATCTGGTGGTACCCGTCAAAAGCCTGGTTCAACACCGCTTGCCGCCGCGTATCGGGATCATGCAGATATTCCAGCCGGCCAAGTCCATTGCGCCGCAGCCAGTCATCCAGAATCTCGTGCGACCTCAGCACGGATGACAGATCCTGATCGGTCACCCTGTAATCGACGGCCAACGCATCGCTGGGCGCCTGCCCGCCATTCGCCTTGAGGAACACTCGGCTTTCCGGATTGGGCACCTGCTCGGCGTGATAGCGGAGGAGATAGCGACCCTTCGGATTGATCAGAATACGCCACCGGTTGCGGCGCCGCTGGCGCATGTTTTGAAGCACACCGGATAGATCGATCAGCCAGCGCCGATCGGTGACGATATTCCTCCAGTGCTCCCTGCGGTTGATGTTCTGCGTCCCTCTCGATGTCGGAGCGAGCCCGTTCGAAAGGCGGCGATAGAGCCCCAAAGCCTTCAGGAAGAGATAGACGAGCGACAAGCTGCCGGATCCGTGGATCGGATCTGCGATCGAGACGGCATCCAGCCAAAAGACGCAGTTGAGTAACCGCTCCTTCAGCTGTACGGCCGTCGAGACCTGAAACCGTCTGCGAACGATGTAACCCTGGTCGTCAAGCTGAAAGGCGAACTGTCTCGCCATGGCGGGCTTCTCCAAGTGCAGCAACGCGATATACCCTGTCAGGTGCCCCTGATAGAACCGCCCGGTAGGACCCTCACTTCCACCACCGAATTCGGACCTGTCCCGTTGCAGCGAGAGAAGCAGGCGGGCATTTTCCAGCCCGCCACCCGCGAGGACAAAGTTCCCGGCTGCAACATGCATTTCCTCGCCGTCTCGATGAACCGTTATGCACTCGACCCGCCCGCCGGAGGAATCGAGCCGGATGCCGGTGGCTCGGCCATTCACCAGCCGTATCCGCCGGGAGCCGTTCAGCCGCCTCGCGCTTTCGGCACCGAGATCTGGCTGCCGGCTCCAGCGCTCGATCGCCTCGGTGGAGATCGACGCGTCGGCGATGCAAAGTTTCTCGGGAGCCGTTTGCGTCGGGCTGCAGTTGAGAAAGGAGAAGGCCTCCGGATAATATGAACGCAGGGATTCGTGCGGCAACGGCCAGCCGGAAAAAGGCACATGGCCGCGCTTCTCGAAATCCAGGTCGTCGAAGGCGACGCAACGTCCGCCCCAGAGCGCCGAGGCGCCGCCAATTCCGGGTCGCGACATCGCAAGCGAAGGCGCGTGATGAGCGTTCTGGAATTCGATATTGCCTGTATTGCCAGCGATGGCAGCGCCATCGGCTCCCATTTCCAGAAGAGTGACGTCAAGTCCAAGCTTTTCCAGCTTGAAGGCAAGCGCAAGTCCCACAGGCCCCGCGCCGACGATACATATGTCCGCCGTCTCTGATCCCCTAACACGGTCCGCCGCTGCCATGGCCGCCTTTCAGCAAGAGCCTACCATCAGCAGATAACGCGAAATGATCCACTTGGGACAGCTCAATTTCGCAAAGCCGGAACTTCTTTGTGATGTCGTGCCATGAATGTCTCCCCGCCACATTCCTGTCGGTCTCATCGTGTCAGCGGGTAAAGCAGTTGCCCATCCTCTTCGCCTCGCGGAAACGCTCCTTCTCGGCTTCTTCTTTCCGACTGCTGGTAGCCCAGCGGGCTGATGCCGATATAGCGTTTGAACATTCGGGAGAAGTAATAGGCATCCGAATATCCGGAGAGTTCGGCCGCGCGTTTTACACTGCAACCTCCGGCCATCAGTCCCATGGCGCGTTCCATCCGCTTGAACTCCTGATATTTGTCCGGCGTCCAACCGACCCGCTTGCGGAATTCACGCTTGAAGTAATCGCTGTTGTAGGGCACCGCGCCGACCGCCCGTTCCACGATCTCGTCGTTCAAGGGATCGGCCGCGATCTGGCTGGCGGCAACCATCACGGAAAACGAAAGGGCGTCGGGATTGTTCACGTTTCCGACCGACTGCTCCTTCCAGCCGATATGCGCCTGCTCGATGAACTCGATCAGTAGGAACATGAAGAGGTGATGCTGGAGAAGGGTCGTGGAATAGGGTGGCGCATTGTCGTGGTAGTAGCGGGTCAATGGCTGCATCATGTCCCAGCGGGCAAGCGTCACCGCTTTCCTGAGGTTCATCTGCGCAATCATGTCGAGGCGCCCGAAGAGATCGAGCGTGAAATGCTGGGCAATCCCGGTATAGGGCTCCGTTGACGTAGAGTAGCCGACGAAGCGTACGCCGGCAGGCAGAAGCATGGCCCTGCCCGGCGCCATGTCGATCGTCTCGTCCTCGACCTCGTAACGAGCCGAGCCCGTTAGGCATATAATCAGGTCATGGACGCTGTTCGATTTGTCGACACCCCAGGTATGGGAATGCTGCATCCTTATGGTTGAACGCGTCAGCGTCAGGGCGAGTGCCCCCATGGGAATTCCAGCCAGAACGCTACCTTCAATTTCGTCCATCCTTTTCCCCCAATTTGTCGATTTGATCCCGCCCCCAAGATGAGATTATCAGCGCAGGAGCTGAAACCTCAACACATCAGAGGGCCAGATTGGGAGGAAATGGCGGAAATCTGCAGGGTGCCCGATACGTATCGGACCCCCGGGGATTCCTATGCCAGAATTTGCGATGCACAATACGGGAACTGTCTCTTCGTTTAATATAGCCTATATCGGCGACCGCTTCCTCAACCGGGCGGCATTGTCTCGCGATCGTACTGCAGGCCTGTTCCGCGGGGGAATTGCCGCGGCGATGCACCGCCTGTCGGAGGCACCTGTTAAAGCGGGGAAAGCAACATGAGCGGAGACAGCCGGTTCCTCGGGCTCTTCTACCTATCGCCCTACATCATCGGGCTGCTGATCTTCACGGCAGTGCCCTTCGTCGCCTCGCTCTATCTGAGTTTCACGAACTACAACCTGATGGACGAGCCGATCTTCATCGGTCTGGCAAACTACGTCAAGCTCTTCACCAACGACCGCACTTTCCGCAAATCGCTCTGGGTGACGCTCGTCTATGTGTTTACGACCGTGCCGCTGAAGCTCGCCTTTGCGCTCTTCATGGCCGTGATCCTCAACTACAAGCTGAAGTTCATCAACGTCTTCCGCACGGCCTACTACGTCCCCTCGATCCTCGGCGGTTCGATCGCGATCGCGGTGCTGTGGCGCTACATTTTTGCCGATGTCGGCCTCGTCAATATGGGCCTGAACCTGCTCGGCTTCGAATCCGTCAACTGGTTCGGCGATCCCACCAATGCGCTTTTTACCATCACCCTGCTCCGCCTATGGCAATTCGGCTCGGCCATGGTGATCTTCCTGGCCGCGCTGCAGAGCATCGACAGGACGCTCTATGAGGCCGCCTCCATCGACGGCGCCGGCAAGTGGACGAGCTTCATCTACATCACCCTGCCGCTGATCACGCCTGTCATCTTCTTCAACCTGATCATGCAGATGGTCCAGGCCTTCCAGGAGTTCAACGGCCCTTACATTATCACCCAAGGAGGCCCGCTGAAGTCCACCTATCTCCTGCCGATCTACATCTATGACGAAGCCTTCAAGCGTTTCGACATGGGATATGCATCGGCCATCGCCTGGGTCCTCTTCGTCATCATCATGGCGCTCACCCTCATCGCCTTCTGGTCCTCGCGCCACTGGGTCTATTACGCCGGCGACAAGAGGAGCTGACCATGACCGAACACGTTCTCTCCCATGATCCGTCGACGGTTGGCGAGGTTGCCGGCATCCGTGCCCGCGAGCATCGCCGCCACAAGGCAGGCATCATGCTGCGTTATCTGATGCTCGCCGCTGTCGGCCTCCTGATGCTCTACCCGCTGATCTGGCTGATCGGGGCATCGTTCAAGACGAATTCTGAGATCTTTGCCAATCCCGGCTTCTGGCCGGAAAACCCGACGCTCGACGGTTATATCAAGGGCTGGCAGACCTCGACGCCCTATTCCTTCGGCACATTCTTCCTGAATACGCTGTGGATCGTGATCCCCAAGGTCATCGGCACCGCCATCTCGTGCACCGCTGTGGCCTATGGGTTCGCCCGCTTCGAGTTCCCGTTCAAGAAGCTGCTGTTTGCGTCGTTGATCGCGACGCTTCTGCTGCCGAATGTGGTGACCCGTATTCCGCAATATCTTCTCTTCCGCGATCTGGGATGGCTCGACAGCTTCCTGCCGCTCTGGGTGCCGTCTGCCTTTGCAGGAGACGCCTTCTTCGTCTTCATGCTGGTGCAGTTCCTGCGCGCCATCCCGCGCGACATGGAGGAAGCCGCCCGCGTCGACGGCGCCACCACCTGGCAGACGATGATCTTCATCGTCGTGCCGCTGCTGATGCCGGCGCTCATCTCGGTCTGCCTTTTCCAGTTCATGTGGACGATGAACGACTTCCTGGGGCCGCTGATCTACATTTCGTCGGTCGACAAATATCCGGTCTCGCTGGCGCTGAAACTCTCGATCGACACCACTGAGGCGTTCGAGTGGAACCGCGTGCTCGCCATGTCCGTGCTGGCGCTGACGCCGGCGCTCGCGGTCTTCTTCCTCGCGCAGAAATATTTCATCGACGGCATCTCGTCCGGCGGCATCAAGGGATAGCGACATGGCACGTCTGCAACTGAGAAATCTCGAAAAGGACTACGGTTCGCTTCGCGCCGTGCATGGCATCAACCTCGATGTCGAGGACGGCGAGTTCATGGTGCTGGTCGGCCCCTCCGGCTGCGCCAAGTCTACGACCTTGCGCATGATCGCGGGCCTCGAACGGATTACCGGCGGCGAAATCCGGATCGGCGGAGAACTGGTGAACGACAAACCGCCGGGCGACCGCGGTATCTCCATGGTCTTTCAGAATTATGCGCTCTACCCGCATATGAAGGTGCGCAAAAACCTGTCGTTCAGCATGCGGCTGAAGCGCCGCCCTGCCGAAGAAATCGAAAAGGCGACGGAGCACGTTTCGGGACTGCTGGAAATAGACCCGCTCCTGGAACGGCTGCCGAAGCAGCTTTCCGGCGGCCAGGCGCAGCGTGTCGCGGTCGGCCGCGCGCTGATCAAGAAACCGCAGGTTTTCCTATTCGACGAGCCTCTCTCGAACCTCGATGCAAAGCTGCGCGCCTCGATGCGCGTTCGCATCACCGACCTGCACAAGAGGCTGAAGGCGGAAGGACAGCAGGCAACGGTTGTCTATGTCACCCACGACCAGACGGAGGCCATGACCATGGGCGACCGGATCTGCGTCATGAAGGACGGCCACATCATGCAGGTCGCCGATCCCATGACGCTCTACAACCGTCCGGCCAATACCTTCGTCGCCGGCTTCATCGGCAGCCCGGAGATGAATTTTCTGGATGGCGAGCTTGAAGGACAAACCCACGTTAAGGCCGCGGATCAGACGGTCGCACTCGGGGACGAATTCGCGCACCGGCTGTCGGTTGGAAAGTCCGGTTGGGTGACGCTCGGCATCCGGCCCCAGCATCTGCGTATCGCCGAAGCCAAGACCGCGGGCACGCTCAAGGGCAAGGTGAACCATATCGAGTTCATGGGCCACGAGGTCTATCTCTACGTCGACATCGGGCCGAAGCGCCTGATCGCCATCGTACCTTCGGCTGCCTATGACCGGACCGCGCTTCGCGATGATTGGATCTGGCTGAGCCCGGACCCAAAGGGAGTCCACCTGTTCGATCGCCAAACAGGTGAAAACATCAGCCTGGCGATCTGAAACTTCAGCGTTCCAACTTGGGAGGAGCCAAAATGAGAACCATGATCATGACCGCGGCACTGTTTGCCGCCACCAGCCTTTCGACCGCATTTGCTGCGGACCTGCGCATGTCCTGGTGGGGAAGCGACGACCGCCACCTCGCAACCCAGGAAGCGCTAAAGATCTGCGGCAGCAAATTCGGCCATACCGTGGCGCCGGAATTCACCGGCTTCCAGGGGCATCAGGAAAAGATCGCCACTCAGCTCGCTGGCGGCACCGAAGCCGACATCATGCAGGTCAATTGGCCGTGGCTACCGCTTTTCACCAAGAACGGCACCGGCTTTGCCGATCTCTACCAGTACAAGGACATCATCGACCTCGGCCAATGGTCCAAGGCCGATCTCGACAGCGGTACGGTTAAGGGCAAGCTGAACGGCATCCCGGTCTCGACCACGGGCCGCGTCTTCATGTTTAACAAGACGACCTACGACAAGGCCGGCGTGCCGATCCCGACCACCTGGGAAGAACTGATCGCGGCCGCGCCGAAGATGAAGGAGAAGCTCGGCAAGGACTATTATCCTTTCGAGGGCGCTGCACTCGACGCCCGCCTCATGGTCATCCTGCGTACGACGCAGAAGACCGGCAAGGACCTGATCGATCCCGCAACGAACAAGGTTTCCTGGACAGAAGAGGAGCTCGTCGAAGGGCTGAAGTTCTACCAGACCCTAGTGGACAAGGGCGTGATCGAGTCCTGGAAGCAAGTCGCAGCCGGCGGCAATACGCCCCTGCATGAAAACCAGAAATGGGCAAAGGGTCAGATTGCCGGCACGTACCAGTGGGACAGCACCTACGGCAAGATTTCCACGCCCATGGAAAAGGGCCAGGAACTCGTCCCGGTCAAGTTGCTCACCGTCGCCGGAGCGAAGATCGACGGCGTCTATCGCAAGCCATCGATGCTGTTTGCCATCTCCAAGAACAGCAAGGACCCGAAAGCGGCAGCGCAGATCGTCAATTGCCTTCTCAACGATCCGGCGGCGGTAAAGGTGCTGGGCGCAACGCGCGGCATTCCCTCCAGCAAGGCCGCACTCGATGTGCTTAACAAGGAAGGCAAGGTCAAGCCTGTCCAGCTGGAAGCCTACAAGCGGGTGATGGAACCCAGCAGTCCTGGAGTTTCGCCGCTGAACGAGCATCCGCGTGTCACCGAAGCTTTCGACACGAACTTCGAGGCCTTCGCCTACGGCCAGCAATCCGCCGAGGACGCGGCCGCTGAGATCATCGCCGGCATCAACGAAGCGCTGACGGGGATCTGAACATCGTGACGATTGCCGCCATCGAACTTCTGACCACCGGACCACGCAGTGCGACCTTCAGTGTCGATGCCGAAAGGCATCTTTTCGAACGGGACTCTTCGTTGGCCTGGACCGTTCGGAAGGTCGATGGCGATATCGTGGCTGAAGGGACGACGAGACGCGTCGTCTTTACAGTCGCTGAACTCGAACCGGGCAGCCATCTTTCCCTCCAGATTGGTCAAGCCCGCCTTGAGTTCACGACAAGAAAGGAAACGGCTCTCACCGACATCAGCGATTTCGGCGCCTCAGTCGGCTCATCAGATAATGCTGAAGCGATCCAGGCCGCAATCGACGCTCTCCCCTCCGAGGGGACGCTTCGGATACCGCCCGGGCGCTGGCTGAGCGGCCCTGTCTTCCTCAAGAGCGACATGACGCTGCTGCTCGACGAAGGAGCCGAACTGGCTGCAGTCTCGGACCGCGAAACCTTTCCCATCCTCCCAGCCCGCCACCCGGATGGCCGCGTGCTCGGCACCTGGGAAGGTGTGACGGAGGCGTGTTACGCCAGCCTGATCAACGCGATCGACTGCCGCAATATCCGGATCAGCGGAAAAGGCATCATCGACGGCGGCGGCGATCGCGGCGACTGGTGGTTCTGGCCGAAGGAGACGCGACAGGGTGCCAGACGGGCCCGCACCGTTTTCCTTTCCGGATGCGAAGACATCACTCTCTCAGGCCTCACCATCCGCAACTCACCGTCATGGACGGTACATCCGGTGCTTTGCAGCCGACTGCTCGCGGCGGATCTCACGATCCGGAATGATCCGGACTCGCCCAATACGGATGGGTTCAATCCGGAAAGCAGCTCTGGTATCCGCCTTGCCGGCCTTCATATTTCTGTCGGAGACGACTGCGTTGCCATAAAGGCGGGCAAGCGCAGCCCGAACGGCGGGCCTGATCGGCCGACGGAGCGCGTTAGGATCTCCAATTGCCTGATGGAGCGCGGCCATGGCGCCGTGGTCATCGGCAGCGAAATGAGCGCCGGCGTCCGCGACATCCAGATCACGAATTGCCACTTCCGGGGAACCGACCGGGGGCTCAGGATCAAGACGCGCAGAGGCCGTGGCGGAACGGTGTCGAATATCCGGTTTTCAGACAGCCTAATAGAGGCTGTCGCAACACCGGTGGCGGTCAACTCCTTCTATTTCTGCGATGCCGACGGGCGGTCGGACTACGTCCAGTCGCGCGCCCGCCTGCCGGTTTCCGACGAGACGCCCAACATCCGGTCGATCTCGGTGAAGAACGTCACGGTCTCGGGCGCCCGCACCGCTGCGGCCGTATTCTACGGTCTGCCCGAAGCGTCCATCTGCGATATCGCTTTCGAAAACTACACAGTTTCCTTCGCGCCAGATGCCAAGGCGGAAGTGCCGGAAATGGCCTGTCTCCTCCCGCCCCTTCGTCACGCCGGCATTGTCGCGGAAAACACCACTTTTAGTCGCCTGGCGATGCTCTCGCCGGCTTCGATCCATCCAGCCCAAGACTGAGCCCATGCTTCAAACTTATTTCGACGATTACGCCCGCGGATACGAATATTACAAAGGCGGAGCCTGGTGTTATGAAGACGGATGCCTCTATCGCGGTCTGATTACGCTTTATCAAGCGACCTCCGAAAAGCGTTGGCTCGATCATCTCATCCGCCTGGTCGGCGGTCAGATCGATACGCAAGGCCGCTTGATCGGCTACGAGATCGATGAATTCAATATCGACAACATCCTCCCCGGCCGCGCCCTCGTTTTCCTTTATGGGTTGACCAGCGACGCCGCCTGGCTTGATGCCGCCGCTCCTCTCGCAAGGCAGCTCGATACGCATCCGCGTACCGGCAGCGACGTCTATTGGCACAAACTCCGCTACCCGCATCAGATCTGGCTGGACGGCCTCTATATGGCTCTGCCTTTCAAGATCGAATATGCGCGCGCCGCCTCCCGGCCGGATATGCTTGATGAGGCTCTTCAGCAATTTTCAACCGCCCTCGACCTGACCTACGACCGCGACGCGGCACTCTACCGGCATGGTTATGACGAGTCGCGCGAACAGACTTGGGCGGACCCGCAAAGCGGGCTGTCCCCGGCTCACTGGGCCCGATCGATCGGCTGGCTGGCCATGGCCTTTGTCGATATCATCGAGAGCCTTCCGCCGGGCCCGGCACGGCAAGATCTCATTCTCCGCGCTTCGGCACTCGCATCCAAGCTGCTTGCCTTGCAAACTTCCGATCATCGGTGGCTGCAGGTGATCGATCGGCCCGATGTGAGGGGGAATTACGCGGAAAGCTCCGCCACCGCGATGTTCGCCTATTTCCTTCAAAAACTCGCCCGCCTTAAAGGCTCGGCAGCTTTTGCTCATGCCGGGAAAGAAAGCCTCCGCTCCCTTGTCGAACATGAGTTGCGCCCGGATGAAACGGGAACATCGAGGCTGCAGAATATCTGCTGCGTCGCCGGTCTGGGCGGCTTCAACGGCCGCTACCGTGACGGGACGGTGGAGTATTACCTTTCGGAGGAAATACGGGCCGATGATATCAAGGGCGTCGGCCCGCTGATGATGGCTTTCGCAGAGACCTTGCGGACGCCAGCCGCCGCCCGGCGATCCTCTGACATTCCAACCGAGGAGCGGATCAAACTCAGCGCCGCCAGGCAATGAAACGGCTGGATCGCCGGATGCCGGCCCTAAGCGGAAGCAGCCATCCTTCCAACCGTCGGCTGCGAAAAGCCGATGGCGCCGACCATGACGGCAGGCATGCCAGCCTCGAGGCATGCTGAAATGAAGGCCTCGCGGGCGACTTCCGTGGGCACCATCCTGTTCAGGGCGGCGCGAGCACGGCGAACTGCGCGGTCATATCGTTCGCCGCGCTTCAGCGGCCACTCGTTCTCCAGGAAATCGAGCGCGTCGTAAACAGTTCTGAAGCATCGTTCCAGGCCCGACTGGAGACGGATCGTCACTGGCACTCTAAACGGCATATCCGGGATGTTCATGATTTCCTCCTTTCAATCTCAGCCGGATAAAAGAAGCGAAATCAATCTGGTGAATGGGATCTGACGTTTCAAGAGGCCTGAATCCGGTTCAGCGCTCCTTGCTCGCGTCCGCCGGATCGAAATTCGGATCCCAATCGTTTGCAACCCGTTTGGTGCCCGGCGGATTGCGATGGGCGGTAGCATCCTCTGATCCGGTGATGACGGTAGGTTTCGCGCTGTGCACGCCACTGCTCTTGCGATCAGCCTGAGACTTGGCGAACTGCCCCTTGGCATCAGCCTCGGGACCGGTGCCCGAATGGTTTTTCTTCATCTCAGTCTCCCTTGGTCTTGCCGGCATCCGACACCTTTTCCCGGGAAGGATCCTGATTGTTCTCGCCAAGCGCATCACGATCGTGATCGGGATCGTCTTTGGCTGGCATGTACCCGCGAGGCCTGTTTTCTTGCGGACCTTCCCAACGTGGAGATTGATCCGTAGTGCCGGGAGCGCCTGGTTTTGGTGTATTCATACCCATGTTTGAACCTCCTTGAGACAAGGATAACAAACTGGCACTCTCAGAGTTCCCCCGCGCGACGCGACGGCCCCGTCAGCCGCAGCTCAGGCCGCGCGGGACAGGAGCTTCTTCTGGATCTCAGCCGCTTCCATGGGTTTCCCCACAAGATGACCCTGCAGTTGATCGCAGCCGGAAAGGTAAAGAGCCTTGGCCTGCGCGGGTGTTTCTACCCCCTCGGCCGTCACGGGAATGTCGAGTGCATTTGCGAGCAGGATGGTTGCGTTGAGAATCTGTGCTCCCCGCTCGTTGTCGATCCCCATCACAAGCGACCGGTCGATCTTCATCCGGTCGAAGCCGAATTCGCGCAGCGCCCCGATGCTGGCGTAACCGCAGCCGAAATCGTCGAGAGCGAACTTGACGCCCACCGCTTTCAGGTTGGCAATCGATCGCTTAGCCTGCTCGGGATTAGCCATCAACACCCCTTCGGTAATTTCGAGCGTAAGCCGTCTCGGATCGAATGATTTCGCCTTCAGCAAGGCGACAACGTTCGCCGCAAAGTTCGGATTTCTCAGCTGGATCGGCGACGCATTCACGGAAATGGCGATATCCTGCCACGTCCCGACTTCATCGATTGCCGATGCAAGAATAAGCAGCCCAAGCTCGTCGATCAGGCCGGCCCGCTCGGCGATCGGAATGAAAATTTCGGGACTGACGGGACCGGTTTCCGCCGTCCATCGGGCGAGGACCTCGACCCCCCTCCATTCCTGAGTGGCGGCGTCGACAAGTGGTTGGTAGACCGGGCGGATGCTGTTGGACGCAATTGCCGCGCGGAGTTTCGTTTCGAACTGGCTGCGGCTTTCCCGTTCCAGGTCGAGTTCCGCATGATATGCGACCGCCTGTCCCCGGCCACTTTCCTTGGCCCGATACAAGGCGACGTCCGCGCGTCGGACGAACTCCAGCGGATCGGTAGCACTTGCATCCGTGGCCACGATGCCGATGCTCACGCCGATCTCGATCGTCCTGCCGCCTATCTCAAACGGACGGCTCAAGGCTTCCAGTATGGAGGAAGACAGTTCCCTGGTGTCACTTCTGGTCGCAGCGATCGCGAATTCGTCCCCGCCGAGGCGCGAAAAAGATGCGCCCGCAGGAAGTAGAGCCGTCACTCGCGCCGCGACGAGCTTGATGAGTTCGTCGCCGACCGCATGTCCCCATGCATCGTTGACTTCCTTGAAACCATCGAGATCGAGAAGGTGAAGTTCGACCTCCTCCTTGTCGGCCAGACGCCGCTCCACCTCCTCCAGGAACCCGGCGCGGTTGAGAAGCCCGCTCAACGGATCATGGATCGCCCGGTGATGCACCTCCTGGGCGCGCCGTTTGAAGCCGCGAGCGGAGAAGAGCCCGGTCGCTACGATGGCAATGAAGAAGGCTGACAGAAGCAGGGCGGCAGCCATCAGGTAGGCCTTGACCCCGTAGTATATCCTGGAGCCGGGATCCCGGCTCGGCCATTCCAGGTAGGACACGGCTTTTCCGTCGATGTCGGGCAGAACTGTATTCAGCGTCTGAATATGGGGGACATCGACGACAAATAGTCCACCCAGATCAAAAGTCTTGGCGATTTCGGCGATGGCTTCGGAGTTCAAGACTTTGGCAAAGATCAGCGTATTGAAGGCCTGCTGCACATCCGGGGTCTCCTCATAGGGCTGGATAGAACCGGCTCCGAAGAGGACGACGCCGTCGGCCGTTTTCACGAATCCGCTCACCGGCTCCTGACCCGATTGCGCCGCCTTCTTTGCGAGATCCGGAAGCGCCGTACCGAAATATTCAAAGGGATCGAATTCCTCGCCTTTCTTGTGAGCAGTCAGTGTGCTTCCATCGGCTCGAAGTACGATCGCAATATCGTACAGAGGGTAGTCCTCGGTCGTGCTTCCCCAGTTCTCATAGGCCCATTCCTGGGCGTTATCCGACGCCATGGCCTTGAAAGCATCGTCCCAGACCGCGTTATCCCTGACGGTTGCCCGCAATCGGCTTTGAAAAGCTTCCACGGCAGCCGAGGCCGCGTGTGAGGCCCGCGCGTCATCGATCGTCGTGGCCGCCTCGGTCATGTCTCGCACGGCGATGGCGACCAGGAAGGCGAGTACCGATCCAACGAGGACAAAAAAACTCGTCACGGCTGCGACGACGAGAAGTGCGGACCGAGATGATCGGGTGCGGAGGCTCTGCATTCTTGACCAGCGTTACTCTGTACAAACAGCAGGTTGGCCTGCCTGGTCAAATATTAGATCACCTTAATCAACGAGAGATTAAACTTGCCCCCATTTTTCGTTCCTGGTTAATGATTCTATCGGATGGAAGCCGTCATAGACACAGTTTGCAGCATCAGAAATCGTGCCGCTTCGCATGCCCTCGTTTCCGCACCTGCGGACAGCGGAACGGCCACCTGAGTTGAAGGAAGCAAACCGGGCGATTTTTTGTCAATCCGGCGACGGCATTTCTTGAAACCACTTGCCGTTACCATAGTTTAGCCCGCAACGGGGTGAAGTTTGCGGGACGAACGCCATGCAGGACTTCGAATACGCTCGTGAGCGCATGATAGAGGCGCAGATAGCACGTCGGGGCCTCAGGAACCCTGAGCTGCTCCGGGCTTTCCGCGAGGTGCCGCGCGAGGCATTCGTCGAGAGCGGGTTCGAAGAGTTCGCCTACGAGGACACACCCCTTGCGATCGGCGAAGGGCAAACCATCTCGCAACCCTATATCGTTGCGTTGATGATAGAACGGGCAAAGATCGGGCGAGGCGATGTCGTGCTGGAGGTCGGCACTGGCTCGGGTTATGCCGCGGCTGTTCTCAGCCCCGCATCGCCGATCAAGTTTACACCATCGAGCGATATCCGAGCCTTGGAGAACAGGCCAGACGCCGGTTCCGCCGCCTGGGGTTCGGCAACATCGCAACCAGGGTGGATGACGGGACCAAAGGCTGGCCGGAAGCCGCGCCGTTCGACGCAATTCTTGTGGCAGCCGGCGGGCCATCTGTGCCGCCGGCACTCAAGGAGCAGCTCGAAATAGGAGGCCACCTGATCATGCCCATCGGTTCGGAAGGCGCTCAACGGCTGGTCCGCGTGACGCGGACAAGCGCTGCGACCTTCGAAGAAGAGGATTTGGGAGGCGTTCGCTTCGTCCCGCTCGTGGGCCAATATGGATGGCGCGACGCGTATGAGAAATCGAGGCGTGTCCCAAAACCGCTTCCTGAATTGATCTCGGACGCACGGCACATCGGAATTCTATCGCGCCCGCGCCGCGATCACTCGCCGCCTCATCGAACATCACGGTTTTACGATCGTCGCCGTCGAGGCAGACTGGCCTGATGCCGCCGCGATCGACCGTTATGTCCGGCACAGGCCCGGAAGGTCCGGCGAGGTTGCGTTCCAGCGCTTCCCGACATGGATGTGGCGCAACCTTGAAGTCGCGGACTTTATCGGCTGGCTGCACAGATACAACGCCGCTGTGCCGGATCAGCGCAACCGGGTCGGCTTCTACGGTCTCGACATCTATAATATGAGCGGCTCAATCGCGGCCGTGCTTGCCTATCTCGACCGCACGGATCCAAAGGCCGCGAGGGTGGCGAGAGAACGTTACGGATGCCTGACGCCTTGGCAGAACGACCCTTCCACCTATGGCCGCGCGGTGCTGATCGAGGGTTACGACAAATGCGAGAAGGCGGTGGTCGCCCAGTGCAGGGAATTACTCGAACGTCAGCTCCAACGAGCCGGCGAAGATGGTGATGACCTCCTTGACGCAGCCCAGAATGCGCGCCTGATTGCTTCCGCCGAACGCTACTACCGGATCATGTATTATGGCGGTGCGGACTCCTGGAACCTGCGTGACACCCATATGTTCGAGGCGCTCCAGCAACTGCTGGAGGCGCACGGCTCGCAATCGAAGGCTGTCGTCTGGGCTCATAACTCCCACATCGGCGATGCGCGGCATACGGACATGGGAACATCCAGAGAAGAAGTGAATATCGGCCAGCTCTGCCGCCAGCGCTTTGGCGCTGCTGCTGCTCTCATCGGCTTCGGCACCCATGAAGGAGACGTGGTCGCCGCAACCGACTGGGATGGGGATATGGAGATAAAAACCATCCGCCCCACGTTGGAGGACAGTTATGAGAGCCTATTCCATATGACGCGGCACAAGCGCTTTCTGCTCGATATGCCGAAACACCCCGAAGTGCGGCAGCAATTGTTGGAGCCGCGGCTCGAACGTTTCATCGGCGTGATCTACCGGCCGGAAACCGAACGCCTGAGCCACTATATGTACGCATCGCTGCCGCAACAGTTCGACGCTTTCGTGTGGTTCGACACAACGACGCCGGTTACGCCGCTCGGACTCGTCGAAAAGCACGAGGGCGTCCCGGAAACCTATCCTTTTGGCCTGTAGCGACGAGCGGCGCCAGGTCGAGTCAGCTTGGGATTGGCTTCAGATGATCCCGCCACCGCCTGCAGCCGAGGCCGGCCGTTCCAGCGCGACCTTTTTGCGGTAACCGCTGGCACGATAAGTGGCTACCGGATCGACCGCCCCTCCCGCACGCCGGCGAGCCTCGGCGAGAATCGGCTCAACATCGGTCCTGTAGGCGCGCTTTAGTGTTTCCGACGCCATTAGCGCATCGTTCTCCTGCTGATAGTCATCCAGAGCTGCGCGATCGACCAACAAGGCCTGCGCATAAGCCCGGCGGATTTCGTTGGCGCTGGAGATCAGACTTTCAATCGGATCGGTGACGTTGTGTGACTGATCGATCATATGGGCCGGGTGGAAACCCTTAACGCCGCGGTGTTCGGCGTCGACCAGTTCATTGAAGACGAGGAACAGCCGGTAGGGCTCGATTGCACCGGCGTCGAGGTCGTCATCGCCATATTTCGAGTCGTTGAAATGGAAGCCGCCGAGCTTGCCGAATTGGATGAGGCGGGCGACGATCATCTCGATATTGGTATTCGGCGCGTGGTGACCGAGATCGACGAGGCAAAAGGCCTTCGGACCGAGCGTGTTGGCGATCACGTAGTTGGTGCCCCAGTCCTGCACCACCGTCGAATAAAACGCCGGCTCGTACATCTTGTGTTCGGAAAACAGCCGCCAGTCATCCGGCAGGGCCTTGTAGATTTCCGCCATGGCGGCAAGATAGCGCTCGAAACTCTTGGTGAAGTTACTTTGCCCCGGGAAATTTGAGCCGTCGCCGATCCAGACGGTCAGCGCCTTGGAGCCGACCGCCTTGCCAATCTCGATACATTCGAGATTATGCTCGATCGCTTGGCTGCGCGTCGCGGCATTAGTGTGGCTGAGCGAGCCGTATTTATAGGACTGGGCCTGGCCGGGTGCGTCGGAAAAGGTGTTGGAATTCATCGAGTCGAAGCCGAGCCCCAACGCGTCACCCTTGGCTTTCAATTCCTTCGCATCCGCCTTGTCCCAGGGGATGTGCAGCGAAACGGTCGGCGTTGCCTGGGTCAACTGATGGATGACAGCGCAATCATCCAGCTTGTCGAAGATGCCCCGCGGTTCGCCCTGCCCCGGAAAGCGGGCAAAACGTGTTCCCCCGGTGCCGACGCCCCAGGAAGGGACCGCGACGAAAAATTCGGATACCTTTCGGGTGATCGCGTCGATATCGATGCCGCGGCGTGACAGGTTCTCGCCAAGCGCCTGGTAGTCGGACTGGAGCGCTGGTGTCCGCTTTTCATTTTCAGCAGCGACAACGTCGCCGGCAATCTTCAGATCTGTCATGACGATCTCCTCCCTGATGCAACCGAAGCGTCCACCCGCCGCCGGCCTTGGGAGAGCCGGAAGCGGGCGGACAAGCTGTTAGCGCGTAAAACTCTGCGCGTTACCGGCATCCACATTGATGATATTGCCGGTCGACTTGGCGGACGCATCCGAAGCGAGGAAATAGATTGCCTCGGCGATGTCTTCCGGGAAGACGTTGAGCTTCAGCATCGAGCGCTTGCGGTAATGTTCCTCCAGATCGGAAACCTCGATCTTCGAGGAAGCCGCCCGCTGCTCGCGCCATTCGCCGTTCCAGATTTTCGAGCCGCGCAGCACCGCATCCGGATTGACCGTGTTGACCCGAATGCCGGCGTCGGCTCCCTCGAGCGCCAGGCAGCGCGCGAGATGAATTTCGGCAGCCTTGGCGGTGCAATAGGCCGATGCGTTCGGCGAAGAGGCAAGTCCATTCTTCGATGCGACGAACACGACGTTGCCGCCGAGCTTCTGGCGACGGAACAGCCGGAACGCCTCGCGCGACACGAGGAAATAACCCGTCGCCAGGATGTCGATATTCTTGTTCCACATCGCAAGGGTGGTGTCCTCGACCGGCGCCGAAGAGGCGATCCCGGCATTCGAGACGAGGATGTCGACGCCGCCGAACTCGACGCAGGCTTCCGCAAAGGCGGTAACGACGGCATCTTCCTTGGTGACATCAAGCACCACGCCGCGCACGGCGTCCTTGCCGAAAGATTTCTCGAAATCGGCTTTCGTTGCGTCGAGCGCTCCGCCGTCAATATCGGCCAGCACCACGCAGGCGCCCTCACCCATCAACCGCGCCGCGGTCGCACGACCGATACCGCCGGCACCGCCCGTGACGAACGCCACCTGACCGGCAAGGCTCTTCGGCTTCGGCATGCGCTGCAGCTTCGCTTCTTCAAGCAGCCAGTACTCGATATCGAAGGCCTCCTGTTCCGGCAGGCCCTGGTATTCGGAAACGGTGGACGCCCCACGCATCACGTTGATCGCATTCACATAGAATTCGCCGGCGATGCGGGCGGTCGCCTTGTCGCGGGCAAAGGACAGCATACCAACGCCGGGGACGAGGAAGATGACCGGGTTGGGGTCGCGGATTTTGGGCGAATTGTCGTGCTTGCAGGTTTCGTAGTAGCGGGAGTAGTCGGCACGATAGTTTTCCAGCGCCTTGTCCAGCGCCGCGATGACGCCGTCCACGTCCGGCTTGGCCGGATCGAAGTCGAGGATCAGCGGGCGGATCTTGGTGCGCAAAAAGTGGTCCGGGCAGGACGTTCCAAGGACACCGAGCGGCTTCAGGTTCTTCGAGTTGACGAATTCCAGCACCGCGTCCTGATCGTCGAAATGACCGAGCTTGCGCTCCGCCTTGCCGATACGGCCGCGGATTTCCGGCATGAGCTTTGCGGCGATCGACCGACGCTCCGGAGCCGGCAGGCTCTGCAGGACCTCGCCGCCGAAGATCGTCTTGCCCTCGGTATGCTGCGCGAACCACTCGATTGCCTTGTTGATGATTTCAAGCGTCAGTTCGTAGCAGGCCTTGGCATCGTTCGCCCATGTGAACAGGCCATGGCTTTCCAGCACCACGCCCTTGGCGTCCGGATTAGCCTTGACGAAGGCTTCGAGGTCGAGACCGAGCTGGAAGCCGGGGCGGCGCCAGGGCAGCCAGCCAATCGCGTCGCCGAAGATCTGTTTCGTCAGTTCCTTCGAATTTTTGGACGCGGCGATCGCGATGATCGCATCCGGATGCATGTGGTCCACATGCGTATAGGGCACGAAACCATGCAGCGGCGTATCGATCGAAGCAGCGCGCGGATTGAGGTTGAAGGTGCAATGCGGCAGGAAGCCGACCATCCGGTCTTCGTCCTCCACTCCCTTGTAGAGCCCCTTCAGTGCCTCCAGCTTGTCGAGATAGAGCGTCGCGAAACCATCGAGCTTGATCGTCCCGACGTCCCCGCCGGAGCCCTTGACCCACATGACGCGGACCTTTTCACCGCTCAGCGGGTCCGTTTCCATCACCTTGGCGGAGGTATTGCCGCCGCCGTAATTGGTGATGCGCTTGTCGGCGCCGAGGAGATTTGAGCGATAGAGCAGCTTGCCCGGCTCATCGAGTTTGGCTGCGTGGGAATCTTCCCAGCGGTTTTCGAGAAGGCGGGTTTGGCCCGACATCGCTTTCCTCCCAAAGTGTTTTGGTTCATGGCGACAGACCAGCCGCCACCTCCCATAACGTGGATATCGCGCATTGCCACGCCGCCTGTCAATCAAAAACGATCATAAACATTCATTGTGCAACGCAATAAAAGCGAATTTGATCGTTTATGATTGACAACGTAAATTTTCCAGCAATATTGGGATCGAGGAGGAGCCCATGCACGAACGTGAACGCCATCGCATCATTTTGAGCGCGATTCAGGAAAAGCCCGTCATCACGGTGCAGGACATCGCCGAATTGACCGAGGCATCCGAGGCGACGATCCGACGTGACATTGCCGCACTTCATGTTCAGGGCAAGCTCCGGCGCGTGCGCGGCGGGGCCGAAGCGGTGCATCCGCCGCAGATCGGCCAGCTTGCCGCCCGCTCGTTCCGGGTTTCCGAATCCGTCAATATCGACAAGAAACGCGCAATCGCGCGCCGCGCGGTGGAACTCTGTGAAGAAGGCGATTCCGTCATCATCAATGGCGGCACGACCACCTTCCAGATGGTGCACTTCATGTCGGCGCGCCGCCTGCAGGTCATGACGAACTCCTTTGCGATCGCCGAACACCTCGTCAAACATTCGAAGAGCACGGTGACCGTTCCGGGCGGCGCGATCTACCGCGAGCAGAGCCTGATCCTGTCGCCCTTCGAAAACGACGCCATCCGCAATTTCTATGCCCGGCGGATCTTTATCGGTGCCCAAGGCGTGGGGCCGCTGGGCGTGATGGAAGCCGACGCGCTGGTGATCCAGAGCGAGCAGAAGCTGATGCAGCAGGCGGAAGAACTGATCGTGATGGTGGATTCGAGCAAATTTCAGCGTCGCTCGAGCCTCATACTTTGTCCGCTGGAGCGGGTAACCACCGTCATCACGGATGACGACATATCCGAAGATGCCGCGCGAATGATCGAAGGCGCCGGCGTCAACCTGATCATAGCCGGCACTGCTGCGGCGGCGCCGGCCGAGGAGGATTCCACGTCGGCCGCATGAGAGCGCCCGGCGGGAGGGAAGTGAACTTTTTCAACTGGGAGGACTGACAATGAAACTAGCCAAGAAACTTGCCCTCGGCGTGGCAATTGCCTTCGCCGCCATGACGACGGCGGCGAGTGCCGCGGACATGAAGATCGCACTGGTCGTCAAATCGCTCGGCAACGGCTTCTTCGAAGCTGCCAACAAGGGCGCGCAGGAAGCCGCCAAGGAACTCGGCGGCGTCGAAGTCATCTACACCGGTCCGACGACCACCACGGCCGAAGGCCAGATCGAAGTGATCAATTCGCTGATCGCTCAAGGGGTGGATGCGATTGCCATTTCCGCCAATGATCCGGATGCCGTTGTTCCGGCGCTTAAAAAAGCCGCCCAGCGCGGCATCAAGGTGATTTCCTGGGATTCCGGCGTGGCCAAGGAAGGCCGCATCATGCACCTGAACCCGTCTTCCAACGAGTTGATCGGCAAGATTTGCCTGCAGCTTGCGGCAAATCATCTGGAAGGCGGCAAGGGGGACTTTGCGATTCTCTCGGCTACCACCACCTCGACGAACCAGAACACCTGGATCGCCGAGATGAAGAAGCAGATCAAGGATTTTCCAGGCCTTAACCTCGCCACGACCGTTTACGGCGACGACCTTGCCGACAAGTCCTATCGCGAAGCCCAGGGCCTCCTGAAATCGCAGCCGAACGTGAAGGTCATCGTCGCTCCGACGACCGTCGGCGTGCTCGCTGCTTCCCAGGCCGTCAAGGATGCCGGTCAGATCGGTAAAGTCTACGTAACAGGCCTCGGCCTGCCGTCCGAAATGGCGGGCGCCATCAAGTCCGGCGCGACGAAGGAATTCGCCATCTGGAACCCGATCGACCTCGGTTATTCCGCGACTCAGATTGCTTACCACATCGTCAAGGGTGATACGGACGGCAAGCCGGGCTCCGAGATCAAGGCTGGCCGCATGGGCTCGATCAAGGTCGGCGACAATGGCGAAGCCGCGATGGCCGACCCGTTCGTCTACAATGCCAAGAACATCGACGAGTTCTCCAAGATCTTCTGATCCTTTGAACACCTCCCCTCCGGCGGTCGCGAATGGCCGCCGGGACTTTATTCGGATTTCACTGGCTGATCGATGATGAACGCTGTCGCACCAACGAACGACTTGGCCCCGCTTGCCGCGGAAACGCCGATCCTGGAAATGCGCGGCATCAGCCAGATCTTTCCCGGCGTAAAAGCTTTGGATGGCGTCAGCATCAAGCTCTATCCCGGCCAGGTCACGGCGCTGATCGGTGAAAACGGCGCCGGCAAATCTACCCTTGTCAAGATCCTGACCGGCATCTATCGCCCGAACGAGGGCGAGATCCTGATCGACGGCCAGCCCATCGCTTTCCACAGCGCGCAAGCCGCGATCGACGCCGGCGTCACGGCGATCCACCAGGAAACGGTCCTGTTCGACGAGTTGACTGTCGGCGAGAACATCTTTTTGGGGCATGCCCCGCGCACCCGTTTCGGCACGATCGACTGGCGGCAGATCAACAGCCGCTCGAAAGCGCTCATGCACCAGCTCGAAAGCGAGATCGATCCGACGATCCGCCTGCGTGATCTGTCGATCGCCCAGCGGCATCTGGTGGCGATCGCACGGGCTCTGTCCGTCGAGGCGCGTATCGTCATCATGGACGAGCCGACCGCCGCCCTCTCCCGCAAAGAGATCGACGATCTCTTCCGCATCGTCGAAGGCCTGAAGCGCCAGGGCAAGGCGATCCTCTTCATCAGCCACAAGTTCGACGAGGTCTACGAGATCGCCGAAAATTTCGTGGTTTTTCGCGACGGCCGCGCGGTCGGACAGGGCAAGCTGAAGACCACCCCGCAGGACGAAATCGTCCGGCTGATGGTCGGCCGCGACGTCAAGGACGTCTTTCCCAAGGCCGAGGTTAATATCGGTGCCCCGGTATTGCGCGTCGAGAACTACTGCCACCCGACCGAATTCCGCGACATTTCCTTCGAGCTGCGTCGCGGCGAAATCCTCGGCGTCTACGGGCTGATCGGCGCCGGACGCTCCGAACTCTGCCAGTCGCTGTTCGGCATTACCCGGCCCTCAGCCGGGCGGCTGACACTCGAGGGACAGCCGATCGAGATCCGCTCGTCAAGCGACGCAATCCGGGCCGGGCTCGTCTATGTGCCGGAGGAGCGCGGGCGCCACGGCTTGGCCTTGCCCATGCCGATCTTTCAGAACATGTCGCTCCCGTCTCTGAAGAAGACCTCGCGCTCGGGTTTCCTGAAGGCCGCCAACGAACTCGCGCTCGCCCGCAAATATGCCGAGCGGCTGGATCTGCGTGCCGCCGCCCTTTCGGTGCCGGTCGGCACCCTTTCGGGCGGCAATCAGCAGAAGGTTGTCATCGGCAAATGGCTTGCCACCCGGCCGAAGGTGATCATCCTCGACGAGCCGACCAAGGGGATCGATATCGGTTCGAAGGCTGCCGTGCACGGCTTCATCAGCGAACTAGCGGCGGAAGGCCTGTCGATCATCATGGTCTCCTCGGAACTGCCCGAGATCCTCGGCATGTCGGACCGGGTGATGGTGATGCGCGAAGGTTTGGCCGCCGGTATCTTCGAACGTGACCGGCTCAGCGCCGAAGTTCTCGTCCGCGCCGCAACCGGCAACCAGTAGGAGAAGCCCATGAACCGCCTCCTGAAAAGCCGTGAGATCCTGCTGGTCGTCATCATTGCGATCATGGTCGCCAGCTTTTCCACCCGCGCACCGGGCTTTGCCTCGCCGGGCAACCTCGCCAATATCTTCAACGACACCTCGATCCTGATCATCCTGGCGCTCGGTCAAATGACGGTGATCCTGACAAAGTCGATCGATCTGTCGGTCGCCGCCAACCTGGCCTTTACCGGCATGGCCGTGGCGATGACCAATGCCGCCTATCCGGACCTGCCTTTGGCGCTGCTGATCGTGATGGCGATCGGCATCGGCGCCTTCCTGGGGGCCATCAACGGTTACCTGGTTTGGGCGCTGCAGATCCCGCCGATCGTCGTGACGCTCGGTACGCTCACCATCTATCGCGGCATGGCCTTTGTGCTGTCGGGCGGCGGCTGGGTCAATGCCCATCAGATGACGCCCTCCTTTCTCAATATCCCGCGGATGCCTGTGCTTGGCCTGCCGATCCTCTCCTGGATCGCAATCGTCATCGTGCTTGGCGCTTGGTTCGTGCTGACCCGCCTGCCCTTCGGCCGCGCCGCCTATGCATCTGGCGGCAACCCCACGGCAGCGGTCTATGCCGGCATCGACATAGGCTGGACCCGTTTTCTCGCTTTCGTCCTGTCGGGAGCACTGGCTGGCCTCTCCAGCTATCTCTGGGTATCGCGTTATGCGGTTGCCTATGTGGATATCGCCGCCGGTTTCGAACTCGATACGGTCGCAGCCTGCGTGATCGGCGGCATATCGATTGCCGGCGGTATCGGCTCCGTCGCGGGTGCCGTGCTCGGCGCGCTCTTCCTTGGCGTCATCAAGAACGCGCTTCCAGTCATCGGCATATCGCCCTTTGCCCAGATGGCGATCTCGGGCATCGTCATTGTGCTCGCCGTCGTCTTCAACGCCCGGGCTGAGAAGAAAGCCGGACGCATCATCCTGCGCGACCGCGCAGCTCCGGAGGTCACCGCATGAGCGACGTTGCAACGACGAAACGTGTGATCCCCGACCGGCTCGGAACGAAAACCTCACGGATGCTCGCAAGCTGGGAAGTGCTGCTCTTCGGCGTCGCGGTTTTGATCTTCATCTTCAATTCCTTCGCCTCGCCCTACTTCCTCAACGCCTGGAACCTCTCCGACGCAACCTTCAACTTCACCGAAAAGGCGATGATCGCCTTTGCCATGGCGCTGCTCGTGATCGCCGGGGAGATCGATCTTTCGGTGGCAGCAATCATCGCGCTTGCCTCGACCGCGATGGGCGCTGCGGCACAGATGGGCATCGGCACGCCCGGGCTGGTGGCGATCGGCATCGGCACCGGACTTCTCTGCGGCGCATTCAACGGCCTGCTCGTCGCCGGCTTGCGCCTGCCCTCGATCGTGGTGACCATCGGCACGATGAGCCTCTTCCGCGGCATTTCCTATATCGTGCTCGGCGACCAGGCCTATGGCAAATATCCGGAAAGCTTCGCCTATTTCGGTCAGGGTTATGTGGCCTGGGTCTTCTCTTTCGAATTCGTCCTGTTCATCGGGCTGGCGACAGCCTTCGCCATCCTCCTGCATGCCACCAATTTCGGCCGTCAGATCTATGTGATCGGCAACAATGAATTTGCGGCGCGCTTTTCCGGCATCCCGGTGGAGCGCGTGAAGTTCATCCTCTTCCTCCTGACCGGGCTGATGGCAGGCGTCGCCGCCGTCTGCCTCACCTCGCGCCTCGGCTCGACCCGCCCTTCGATCGCTCAAGGGTGGGAACTGGAAGTGGTCACCATGGTCGTGCTCGGCGGCGTCTCGATCCTCGGCGGTGCGGGCACGATCGCAGGCGTCGTCATTGCTGCCTTCGTCATGGGTCTCGTCACCTTCGGGCTGGGGCTCTTGAACGTTCCTGGCATTGTCATGTCGATCTTCGTCGGCCTCTTGCTGATCATAACGATTGCCGTGCCGATCATTGCCCGCCGCATCAAGGAAATGAACCGATGAGCCAGGAAAAATACGCTTTCAAGATGAAGCTCCATCCCGGCATGGAAGCGGAATACCGTGTCCGCCACGACGAGATCTGGCCGGAACTGGTAGGGCTGCTGCACGAGGCGGGGGTCAGCGACTACTCGATCCACCTCGACCCCGAGACCAACATCCTTTTCGGCGTATTGACCCGCCCGCAGAACCACAAGATGGCGAGTCTGCCGGATCATCCCGTCATGAAGAAGTGGTGGGCGCATATGGCCGACATCATGGAGACCAACCCGGACAACTCTCCAGTTGCCAAAGATCTGGTGACGGTTTTCCATCTGCCATGAGTAAGCCTGAAAGGATCGCCGTTCTCGATATCGGCAAGACCAATGCCAAAGTCGTCGTGCTCGATTGCGCGACGGGCAAGGAAATCGCCGAAAAGCGGACGCCGAACCGGGTTCTCGCCGGCCCGCCCTATCCGCATTACGATATCGAGGCGCTTTGGAATTTTGCGGTGGACGCCTTGAAGGTGTTTGCGGAGACGCTTGGCTTCGACGCGATCTCCATCACCACCCATGGAGCGTCCGCAGTGCTGCTTGACGCGGAAGGGGATCTCGCTCTTCCAGCGCTCGACTACGAGCATCTCTATCCGCAAGACGTGCAAACAGCCTATGCGGCAATCCGGCCGCCCTTTTCCGAAACCTTCTCGCCCGTCCTTTCCGGCGGGCTCAATGTCGGGGCGCAGCTCCATTACCAAAAGACGACTTTCGCGGACGACTTCGCCCGCGTCAGCAGGATCCTCACCTATCCCCAATACTGGGCCTTCCGGCTGACCGGTATCGCGACAAACGAGATGACGTCGCTCGGTTGCCATACGGACCTGTGGAACCCGCGCGAAGGAACCTTTTCCTCGTTGGTGGACGAACTCGGCATCCGCGATCTGATGGCGCCGGTGCATTCGGCCTTCGATATGCTCGGGCCGGTTTTGCCTGAGGTCGCGCGGGAGATCGGCCTCGACGAAGAGATACCCGTCCACTGCGGCATTCACGATTCCAATGCTTCCCTGCTGCCGCACCTGATCGGCCGCGAGCCGCCCTTCGCTGTTGTCTCGACCGGCACCTGGGTAATCAATTTCGCCGTCGGCGGCGATCTTGATCACCTCGACCCAGAGCGGGACACGCTCGCCAACGTGGATGCATACGGACGCGCCGTCCCTTCGTCCCGTTTCATGGGTGGCCGCGAATTCGAGATGCTAACATCGGAGCTCGGCAAGCTCTCTCCGGGAGCGGCATTGGCCGCCATGCCTCGGATCATCGAAAACGGCCTGATGCTGCTGCCGAACATCACCACCGGATCCGGGCCTTTTCCTGGCCGCGAGCGACAATGGCTCAACGACGAGGGGGTGTCGAACGACGAGCGCTGGGCCGCCGCCTGCCTTTATCTCGCACTGATGACCGAGACCTGCCTGAGCCTTGTCGGGGCAAAAGGACCAATTCTGGTCGAAGGCCCATTTGCCTCCAACGAAGCCTATCTGCAGGCGCTTGCTTCACTCACGTTGCGGGAGGTTGCTGCCTTGTCGGGATCAACGGGCACCAGCCAAGGCGCGGCACTCCTGGCCGGAGCCCTCCCGCCCCCCGAAACCCCCTCCACGAGATATCAGGGCATTCTGCCGGGATTAGGCGCCTATCGTCAGGAATGGCGGAACCGCCTGGGTCTTTTCGATTGCTGACCGCCGACGTGAGACGGCATCCCTTTACCGCCTCTTTCAATCCAGAAGCTGTCGCAGCCGCGTTGCAAGCTCTCTCGCCGTATAGGGCTTTTTGAGCCAGCTTCCGGATTGGGCAAGCTCGCGGCCGGCGATGGCGGGCTCGGCATAGCCGGACGTGAACAGGACTTTCATGTTCGGCCGCTCCTCTCTTACCCTTTGCGCGAGTTCGTCGCCAGTGATCCCGCCCGGCATGACGATATCGGTAAAGAGCAACGCGATATTGTCATGGCGTTCGAGCTGTTCGAGCGCCTCCTTGCCGTTTGCAGCTTCGACCACCTGGTAGCCGAAATCGGTCAGGCGGGAAATGGCGACGCGGCGAACGCGCGGGTCGTCCTCAACCACCAGAATTTTCTCCGTACCGCCCGGAATTGGCGCCGGGCGCGACACATCCTCATTGCTCGAAGCAGCTATTACGTCCTTCTGAGCGGCGTGCAGGAAAATCCTGACGCTCGTGCCCTGACCCGGCTCGCTGTAGAGCTGGATGTTGCCGCCCGACTGCTTGGCGAAGCCGTAGACCATGCTGAGGCCAAGCCCAGTGCCGGCCCCCACACCCTTGGTCGTGAAGAACGGCTCGAACGCTTTTTCCTTCACCTCCGGGGTCATGCCCATACCGGTATCGGTCACCGAAATCAGGACATAATCGCCGGTTCGCACATGGGGATACATCTGGGCATAATCGACATCCAGCTTGACCCGGGATATCTCGATGGTCAGCTTTCCGCCCTTCGGCATTGCGTCTCTCGCATTCAGCGTGAGGTTGAGAAGCGCGTTCTGCAATTGCGACGCATCGACAAGGGCTTCGTTGGAAGCACCCGTTACGACGGTCCGGAACTCGATCGTTTCCCCGAGCGTGCGGCGCAGAAGGTCGGAGAAACCGGTTACCAGCTGCCCAATGTCGACAAGCTTCGGGTTGAGCGGTTGGCGTCGCCCGAAAGCCAGCAACTGTCCCGTCAGCTTGGCACCATCGTCGGCGGCGTCCTGCGCTTCGCGCAACAGCACGAGTAGTTTTTCGTCGGCCAGCTTGTTTTCGATCATCTCGAGATTACCGCTGATGACGGTGAGCAGATTGTTGAAGTCGTGCGCCAGCCCGCCGGTAAGCTGGCCGATAGCCTCCATCTTCTGCGATTGCCGCAGCTCTTCCTCGATCTTGTGACGGCTGGTGAGATCCCGGATGAAGCCTGTGAAAATCCGTTCGCCGCCTGTAAGGGCCTCGCCTACTGCAAGTTCCATTGGAAATACCGACCCATCCTTCCGTTGCCCCGTGACCACTCGGCCATAACCGATGATACGGCGTTCGCCCGTGGTGAGATATCGAGAGAGATAACCATCATGAGCCTCCCTGTCCGGCGACGGCATCAGCATCTTGACATTGCGCCCGCAGACTTCATCCGCCGAATAGCCAAAAAGTCTCTCCGCGGCCGCGCTGAAAGAGGAGATGATGCCAACCTCGTTGATCACCACCATAGCTTCGGGCACGGTGTCGAGAATCGAGCGCAGATGCGCCTCTCGCCCCGCCAGATCGTTCTGCACCCTCCGCATGTCCGTCACATCGTTGTTTGTCTGGATGATGACGGCCTGTTCACTGTTGAGCGCAACCCAACGCGTCGCCACGAAGATACGCTGGCCGTTCTTGTGCTGGTGAACGACCTCACCTTCCCAGGATTGCGTCTCCAGAACCTGCTGCCGAATCGAATCCAGAGGCTCTGGAAATTCCGTGGCCAGTAACTCTTGCACCACTTTTCCGATCGCTTCCTCGGCCGTCCAGCCATAGAGGTTCGCACATCCGGCGGTCCAGCGGGTGATGACGCCATCCAGGCCGTGAATGATGAGGTTTGCATCATCGAGAAGGCGGGCGACGGCATCGAGCTCGGTTTCGGTGGTGCTGTCGGTATGCGTATTCGAAATCATTTCTCTTCCGTGAGCGGTGCCGCTAGTGGCGGCGACGTTCACCATGACCGTCGAAATCCCGCCTGCTGTCCTCGTATTCATCGCCGTCTCCGGCGAGATGCGCAAGGGCGGAGGGCTTTGTAATCTGCAACGAATGCCGCCCGGCGGCAGCCACGATTCCCTTGCCGGCCAGTTTCGTGATTGTACGCGAAACCGTCTCGATCGTAAGCCCCAGATAGTCCGCCATGTCCTGACGTGTCATCGGCAAGTCGACAATCCGCTTCATTGCGCCCTCGGCAATGGATCGTTTCAACCGCTTCTGGAGGAAAGTGCAGACCCTTTCCTCGGCATTTTTGCTGGACAGAAGAACCATCTGATCTTGGGCAGCAGCCATTTCGTCGCAAACATGGGCCAGCACCTGCGGCCGAAGTTCTGCTGAATCCGACACGGCCGCGTCGAATGTCTTGCGGGTGAGACGGCGAACCTTGGCAGAGGTGATCGCCTCTGCGCTATAGAGATAATTTCCTCGCAAAGAAACGCCAACCATGTCCCCCGCATCGAGGAACCCCGTGATGACACGACGCCCATCCGCTATGATGCGATAGATTCGCAATGTACCTTCAAGCATATCGAAGACATGTTTTGCTTGATCGCCTTCGAAGAACAGCGCTTGGCCGGGCGCCAGATGTTCAGCCGGCTGCTTCGCGAACAGCGTGCGCAGGGAGTTTGGGCCACTATCGTCAATTGTTGTTGCGAACGCGTCTTTATAAATGCGATTGCTGGTAACGAACATGGCCCTGCCTCCATCTGCGGATGGGCTCAATTGACCAAATCCGGGTAACACGCGAATGCTAACCCGGTGAAACATGGTTCTATTTGGTAACAGACTGTAACAACCCCATGACCCTGCTTTCATCCACTGCCGCACACATCCTCGTCGTCGACGACGACCCTCGGATCCGTCAGATGCTCATCCGATATTTCGAGGATGAAGGATATCTCGTAAGCACGGCTGGCGACGGCACCGAAATGAAGGTTCAACTCCGGCAGAAAGAGATTGATATCATCCTGCTCGATCTTTCGCTTCCCGGCGGGCAGGACGGTCTTGATCTCGCTCGCGAGGTTCGGAGCCACTCGGATGTGCCGATCATGATGCTGACGGGACGCGATGATGTGGTGGACCGGATCATCGGCATCGAGATCGGAGCCGACGATTATATCGCCAAGCCCTTTCATCTGCGCGAGGTGCATGCGCGGCTGAAATCGATTCTCAGGCGCCGCCAGCCTGGTACCTCCAAGCCGGAAGCCAACGAAGACAAGATCATCCGTTTCGAAGGATGGAGCCTCAATCTTTCCCGGCGGCAGCTTCTGGCGCCTGATGCTTCGGAAGTCGATCTGACGACGGGCGAATTCGACATGCTGGCAGCCTTCCTGCAGAATGCCGGGCGGGTGCTGACGCGGGATTTCCTAATGGATTCCACCAGAGGGCGTCAGCTTGAGGCATTTGATCGCACCATCGACGCACAAATCGTCCGGCTGCGCAGAAAGATCGAGGCAGACGCCAGCAATCCTCAATTGATCAAGGCCGTTCGTGGCGTCGGCTATATCTTCACCGGCAAGATCGAATGATACCGTGCTTCACGCAGCCCCTCGAAAGGGACTTGGCCCATCGTCAACGCGCCGCCTTGTCCGGATGTGCTGCAATAAAAGGCGCCAACTTCGCGCAACGGTCGGCAATTTCCACAACCTTTTGGAATCCGGAAAGCTCCACGTCCCATCGTCGCGCGTTGTAGATCTGGGGCACAAGGCAGATATCGGCCATGGTCGGTCGATCGCCATGGCAAAACGCTCCGGTCGACGGCGAATCCAGCAACGTTTCGAACGCGCCAAGCCCCTCATGGATGAACTTCTGCATCCAGGCTTTTCGCGTTTCCTCCGCACCGTCAGTCAGAGACATCACATGCGCCACGACATGCAGATTGCAGACGGGGTGGATCTCCATGGCGATGATATAGGAGAGCGCCCTCACCCGCTGCCGCCCGACGGGATCGTCAGGCAAGAAAGCTCCTCCGCGCGTTTCATCCAGATATTCGATCACCGCCAGTGACTGCGTAAAGCTGTGCCCGTCGATCTCCAGTACCGGCACCAGTCCCTGCGGATTGCGCCGCAGATATTCTTCGGATCTGTGGGCCTTTGCGAGCAGGTCGATGGGTACCGTGACAAAGGGTTCGGCCAGCATATTGAGCGCAATCCGCAGCCGGTAGCTCGCCGACGAACGCCAGTAATCATAAAGGACGGCGTCTGTCATTCGTACCCTCATATATCTCGTGACGAAGTCCTCAATCTAGGCTCCGATCCGCAAATTGCCATTCGCATCTTCCGCGATGGGCACGGGATCGAGCCCCTCTGCCGCATCACCGGAAAGGCAGGCACCGGTTGTCACATCGAAGGCGGCCCCGTGCGCTGAACACAGGAACCGCGCACCGTCGGCGGAAAGAACAGAATCGGATCGGTAGTCGAGCGGAAGATACTGGTGCGGACAGGCGTTAACGAAGGCCCGCACGCGACCGGACTTCCGCACCAGCAGAAGCGGAAAGATGCCTCTCTCCGTCTGCACTGATAGGCAGCGGGCGACGCCCTCGTCGATCTCGGAGGAAGCACAGACGAGCGCGCCGGTCTCCGGCGCACTCGAATAGGAGCGCCACCCATCACTCATCTGCCGCGGCACCCAAAACCAAGATCATTCGGCCGCATCGACCTTCAGAACCCCGCGCCGGATCTGGTCTTCCTCGATCGATTCGAAGAGCGCCTTGAAGTTGCCCTCGCCGAAGCCGTCGTCACCCTTGCGCTGAATGAACTCGAAGAAGATCGGGCCGATGACGGTTTTCGAAAAGATCTGGAGCAGGACGCGCGTCTCTCCGCCGCCCACGACACCTTCGCCGTCGATGAGGATGCCGCGCCGCTTGAGCTTATCGAGCGGCTCCTGGTGATCCTTTACCCTTGACTTCGACTTCTCATAGTAGATGTCCGGCGGTCCCGGCATGAATTCGAGGCCATTAGCCGCGACCGCATCCGTGCTGGCGTAAATATCGTTGGTGGCGACGGCGATATGCTGAATGCCCTCGCCCTTGTATTCGCGCAGATATTCCTCGATCTGGCTGCGATCATCGGAGCTTTCGTTGATCGGAATCCGGATCTTGCCGTCGGGTGACGTCAGCGCCCGGCTCGTCAGGCCGGTCATCTTGCCGGCGATGTCAAAATAGCGGATTTCTCGAAAATTGAACGTGTCGTGGTAGAATTTGTACCAGGTGTCCATGTTGCCACGCACGACGTTGTGGGTCAGGTGATCGAGGTAGTAGAAGCCAACCCCCTCCGGCTTCGGATTTTCCTCGCCAAGCCATTCGAATTCGGCGGAATAGCAGCTTCCATCATCACCGTAGGTCTCGACGAAGTAGAGCAGCGAACCGCCGATGCCGATGACGGCCGGTACGTCCAGCGACTTGCCTTCGCCGGTGTATTCCGTGGCTCCGAGATCGACGGCTCTTTTGAGAGCGTGCTTTGCATCGACCACGCGCCAAGCCATGGCGGGTGCACATGGGCCATGCTGGGCAACAAAGGCCGAAGCATGGCTGTCGGATTGGCGGTTGAGCAGGTAGTTGATGTCGCCTTGCCGGTAGAGAACGACATCTTTTTCGCGATGTCTGGCGACCGGCGTGAAGCCCATCTGCCGGAAGAGCGTATCCAGCTTCTCCGGCTCAGGATGGGCAAATTCCACGAACTCGAATCCATCGGTACCTGCGGGATTGGCAGCGCTGATCTCCGCCTTCGGCGCGTCGTGCGGGAACGGGCCCATGCAATTCTCCTCCATTGCTTGATGAAGAAAGCTTGCCGATTTCGGCCTGCAATGTCCTTGCAAAATGAGGAGCCTCCGGTCATCCTTTGCACGATTTATGCATCTGCGAGGGGTATCATGCACGAAACTTCCCTGGATACGTTTGACAAGGCCATTCTCAATGCATTGCAGCGCAATGCCGCACTGACCAATGCGGAGATCGCCGGCATCGTCAACCTTTCGGCTTCGCAATGCTCACGGCGGCGAGCCCGGATGGAGGCAGATGGCATCATTACGGGTTATTCGGCGCAGTTGGCGCCTGAAGCGCTTGGGTTTGGATTGCGGGCCATCACCCGCGTCAATCTTTCCACCCATAGCGAGAAGAACGCCGAGTCCTTTGCAGAATTTCTGTCCCGGCACAACGAGGTTCGGCAAGCCTATTCCGTCTCAGGGGATGCGGACTACGTGCTCATCATCCTTGCGCGGGACCTTGCTGCCTTTGCGGATTTCATCCACCGGACCCTGCTGCCGCATCCGCAGGTGGCGCAGGTTCGCTCGGAGATCGTGCTGATGCGCCTCAAGGACGAGCAAGGATTGCCACTCGGCTGACTCTGTAACGCGGCCGCGGCTTAATTCATCTTCTTCACGCGCTCCAAGGCATCCAAGGCATCGAGAAGTGCCTGGGCATGAATGCCCAGGGAGCAGAGCAGCTTCTCCTCGTAGGCAAGCGCGCTCGGCACGATATTTTCGTAGGCTGTGAGCCCCTGGGGCGTCAGGGCAAGCACTTCCTCGCGGCGATCCTCCAAGCTCTCCCGCCGCTTCAGCCAGCGCCTTTCTTCTAAAGCGCGCACCGCCCGGCTGACCTTGGTCTTGTGCATGAACGAATGCCGGCCAATGGCTTTGGCGCCCATCTCTCCAAATTGGCCAAGCGTTGCGAGAACCCGCCACTCCGGGATCGTCAGGTCATAGTCGCGGCCGTAGATCTCGCGGAACTCCTGCGAGACGACCGTCCCGATGCGGGCAAGCCTGTAGGGAAGAAAATGCTCAAGGGCGAGTTTTGTCATCATTGATAGTTACAAAATCGATGGTTACTTTTGCAACTAATTTCGTGATGGAGGACACGCCATGAATATTCAGCCTTCCGCCGCCCCTAAGGGTGCAGAACAATCGGCGATCCAGGCCGATTACATGTCCGGTTTCGGAAACGGCTTCGAAACCGAGGCGCTTGTGGGCGCACTGCCGTTGGGCAGAAACTCGCCGCAGAAATGCGCCTATGGGCTGTATGCGGAACAACTCTCCGGTTCACCCTTCACGGCGCCCCGTACCACCAATGAACGGTCGTGGCTTTATCGCATTCGGCCAACCGTGGCCCATTGGGGCAGCTTCGAGAAGATCGATCAGGGTCTTTGGCGCACAGCGCCGGCGCCCGAGGCGGAACTGCCGGTCGGCCCGCTTCGCTGGGACCCCATTCCGTTTCCGCCCGAACCGCTATCCTTCATCGAGGGCATACGCACCCTGACAACGGCAGGCGACAGCGGTGCCCATGGCGGCATGGGCGCTCACGTCTATCTCGTGACCCGCTCCATGGTGGACGAGTATTTCTACAATGCCGACGGGGAAATGCTGTTCGTGCAACAGCAGGGAGAACTGCGCCTTTGGACGGAGTTCGGTATCATTGACATCGAGCCCGGCGAAATTGCCGTCATTCCGCGTGGCGTGAAGATCCGCGTCGAACTGCGTGGCACGTCGGCTCGCGGTTATCTCTGTGAGAATTACGGCGGTGCGTTCACGCTGCCGGAACGAGGTCCGATCGGTGCCAATTGCATGGCCAACCCGCGCGACTTTCTCACGCCGGTGGCGGCCTATGAGGATAGAGACGCCCCGTCGAGACTTTTCGTGAAATGGGGGGGCAGCCTCTGGGCCGCAGAGATTGAGCATTCGCCCCTCGATGTAGTCGCCTGGCATGGCAATTACGCGCCCTACAAATACGATCTCCGACGTTATTCGCCGGTCGGTCCAGTGCTTTACGACCATGCCGACCCGTCGATCTTCACCGTCCTGACCTCGCCTTCCGAAACGCCCGGGACGGCGAATATCGACTTCGTGCTCTTTTCCGACCGCTGGCTCGTCGCCGAAAGCACGTTCCGCCCGCCGTGGTACCACATGAACGTCATGAGCGAGTTCATGGGCCTCGTCTACGGCCAGTACGATGCCAAGACCGGTGGCGGCTTCGTGCCCGGAGGCGCCTCGCTGCACAACACCATGCTGCCGCACGGGCCCGACGTGGATGCTTTCGAGAGGGCGAGCAAGGTCGAGCTCAAGCCCCACAGACTGGAAGGCACGATGGCCTTCATGTTCGAGACGCGTTTTCCCCAGCGGGTGACCGCTTTTGCCGCCGAAACACCTTGCCTGCAGAAGGATTACACCGCCTACGGCAAGAGTCTTGCGAAACATTTTGATCCGAACAGGCGCTGAGGCCGATATGTCCATTCTCGATGAAACGCACGCTCCGAAGCTTAGGAGTTTCGTGGCCACGGCAAACGGTCACCCCGATTTTCCGATCCAGAACTTGCCGATCGGTATCTTCAGCCGCGGCAGAGCCGAGCGCCGGGGCGGCATCGCTATCGGCGATGCGATTTTCGATATCGGCCTCGCGCTGCAATCGGACCTTTTCCAAGGAGAGGCGCAAGAGGCGGCCGAGACGGCGGCCGCTTCGGAGCTGAATGCGTTCCTTGGGCTGGGTACATCTGCCCGCATAGCGCTCCGCCGTCGCGTTTCGGCCCTGCTTGCGGCCGATTCCTCCGAACGGCCGCAGGTCGAAGCCTGCCTCCACCAATCCTCCGATTGCGCCATGCATCTGCCGGCTCGGATCGGCGACTACACCGATTTCTATGTCGGCATCCATCATGCAATGCATGTCGGGCAGCTCTTCCGGCCCGACAATCCGCTCCTGCCAAACTACAAGCACGTCCCGATCGGTTATCATGGCCGCGCCTCTTCGATCCTTGCCTCGGGCACGGCGATCCGCCGGCCGAACGGTCAGACGAAAACTCCCGATGCCGAGGCCCCGACCTATGGGCCGAGCCGCAGACTGGATTACGAGCTGGAAATCGGCGTTTTCGTCGGGCCCGGCAATGCTCTTGGAGAGCCCATTGCGATCGGCGACGCCGCCGAACATATTGCAGGCTTCTGTCTCCTCAACGACTGGTCGGCGCGCGATATCCAGGCTTGGGAATATCAGCCGCTCGGCCCCTTCCTCGCCAAGAATTTCGCCTCGACGATCTCACCTTGGGTGGTCTCACCCGAAGCGCTGGCACCCTTCCGCATCGCCCAGACACCGAGAGAGGAAGGCGACCCCCAACCCCTGCCCTATTTGTTCGATGAGCAGGACCAGCGTCAGGGGGCAATCGATCTGGAGCTGGAGGTTGCTGTCATGACGGAAGGACTGTCTCGAAAAGGCCTCCCGCCGCATCGGCTCGCGCTGTCGAACACCCGCCATATGTACTGGACGGTAGCCCAGATGATCACTCATCACGCGAGCGGCGGCTGCAATCTGCAGCCGGGCGATCTTCTCGGTTCCGGTACGATATCAGGGCCGGATCTCGCAGCCGCCGGCAGCCTTCTGGAAGCGACTGAAGGCGGCAAGTCGCCGATCCGCCTCGCTTCGGGCGAAGAGCGGCTGTTCCTGGAAGACGGTGACGAAGTTGTTTTCACCGCCCGCGCCCGCCGTGACGGCTATGTCACCATCGGCTTCGGTTCATGCAGGGGAAAGGTGCTGCCTGCCCTTCACACCCTGCGGAGCTGAGGTTTTGCTGATGCCTCTTCTAAGGCCGGTGTGATCCGACCTACTGGCGGCCGTCCGGTACCGGGCAAGCCTCACCGCATCCGCCGACACCTGGAAGGTTGTAACGAAGGCAGCAAATTTTCCGGCGCGAAAATTCCAGTCCACATTGTTGCCGCGCGATGCGGATCATCCCATGCATGGGATTTCGGCGCCCGTCCGGCCAGATCGGCTCATCAAGCAGCGCCAAACCGTCCTCGACCCGTTCGCGGCTGTGCTTATAGGCGATTTCCTTGAGTATCCAGGCAAGATAAGCGGCCACGTTGTTCCAGAGAAGCTTCGGCGCCACGACAGCATGGGCTGCGATCGCTTCGACAAGAGGCTCGACATGCCCGAGCAAGAGATTGTGAAGCTCGGCGCCCGGATCAGCCGCGGTGAATGTATCAGCCGTCATCAGAAAGGCTTCAGGCTCGGCCGTATCTTCGTTGCAGACTATCGAAACCTGGCTGAGCCCCAAAGGCAATCCGATCCGGTGAGCGAAGAGATGCACACACGGCGCCACGGTAAGGATGCTGAAATAATAAAGCGTCCACATCGACACGACGGCGCGCCGGTCGCTGCCGGGAAACTTGCTGGCATATCGGGAGATAACATCGTTCAGCGTCGCCGCTTCCCGCAGATCGCTGCAGGGAATGACGGATCCAGATCCCGTGGATGTTCGCAGGAGCTTGCCGCGGCAGTAGGAGAACGGGCTCTTTTCCACCAGTCTGTCGAGGTCGAAGGCCGGGTTGGCGATGAAACCTTCCTTGCCGTTCGAAGTCGAGACCTCTCCGCTCGCATCTCCTGCCATTCGTCACAATCGATGTTTCGGGCCGGCTGTGTTCAGCACTGGCCGCACGGAAACCCACCGCCCTGCTTCATTTCCAGGAGGAACTAAAGAACGCAGTCGGCGATGTCAATGTAAGATGAGTGAATTTATCATATTTAAAACAGACAGATTTTGGACCTCTGCTGCGAGGTAGGGTCGCCTGCGCCACTGCGACTGCAACCTCGGAACTATGTTGACTTGCCTTTTCCCAGGGCTACTTGAATTATTGGGAGAGCCGGCAGTCATGGCTGCCCGCCTGTCAAGGCTCGACCTTTGGGAGAAATGACATGTATTTCAATGTTTGCCTCGGCGCACTTGGCGTGATGATTATGACCGTGACTCACGCCCACTGTCAGGACGCCGCCGCCGGCGAAAAAGTTTTCGCCAAATGCAAGGCCTGTCACGTCGTCGATACGGATCAAAACAAAGTCGGTCCGTCGTTGAAGGGAGTGATCGGTAGAACTGCCGGAACGCTCGGCGACTTCAAGTATTCCAGCGCCATGGTCGATGCCGGCAAGAATGGCACCGTCTGGGATGAGGCAACGCTTGCCACATACCTTCGTGATCCCAAGGGCACGATCAAGGGAACGAAAATGGCATTCGTCGGCCTCAAGGCGGACGAAGACATCGCCAATGTCATTGCCTATATCAAGCAGTTCCCGAAATAGAGCCGCAGGAAAACGCGGCAATCACTTCGCCTTTAACGTCAATCCGAACTATGACTGACGACGGCGGCAATCACCGCCACGCAATCGCCCGCCTTGACTAGTCCCGGAAAATGCCGGGCGCACAGGATGCCATTCATTTTTGCATGAATCTCGCGCGGCGCAGCGCCGGTCCTTCCGGTCGGGTAGATACGGGCCACCACGGCACCTTCTTGGACCTGGTCTGCGAGGTCGAAGGTGAACTCGATCAGCCCGTCCTCTTCAGCGAACACGAAACAATCGCCGCCCGGCATATCGAGCCAGGTCGTCGATCCGACGTCGAACCTGCCCGCGACGATGCCGGCATGGCGCAGCACGTTCATGACGCCGCGTTTGGCGATGCCTGCGGTTTTCGCCGTTGCCGTGCCGCCGCCGCCAAGTTCCGTCGTGATGAAGACCTTGCCCATCTCCTCGGCGGCCGTGTCGTACATGCCGACGGCGTCGATTTCGAGCATCTTCATCGAATAGGGTGCGGAAAACGCCTTCACCAGCTCGAAGGCTTTTTTCTCCTGCTCTTTGTCAGGCAGGATGTGAGCGGCGCAGAAGGGCAGGAAATCCAGCGTCCTGCCGCCCGAATGGAAATCCAGTATGATATCGGCGCGCGGCAGCAGTTCGCGCTGAAAATAATCGGCGATCTTCTGCGTCACCGTCCCGTCCGGGCGGCCGGGAAAGCTGCGGTTCAGATTGCCCTTATCGATCGGCGAAGTGCGCGTGCCGGTCAGGAAGGCTGGGTAGTTCATTGCCGGGACGATGATGACCGTGCCACTTACATCCTCCACCTTCAGGCTGCGCGCGAGATCGAAGAGCGCGATCGGTCCTTCGTACTCATCGCCGTGATTGCCGCCTGTCAGGAGCGCGGTCGGCCCCTTGCCGTTGCGGATCACCGTTACTGGGATCATCACCGATCCCCAGGCGGAGTCGTCGCGGCTGTAGGGCAGCCGCAGGAAACCGTGCTGCACACCCTCGGCATCGAAATCCACCGTCGGGCTGATCGGCGAGGGCCGCAAAGCTGTCTCGCTCATCACCGTCTCAGTCCTTAACCATCAGCTTGCGCGGCACGTTCGCCAGGCATTCGACGCCGGTCTCGGTAATGAGAATGCTCTCCGTCGTCTCAAAGCCCATGTCTTCCAGCCACAGGCCGGTCATGAAATGGAAGGTCATGCCAGGTCTGAGCTCGGTGCGGTCGCCGGGGCGCAGGCTCATGGTGCGCTCGCCCCAGTCCGGCGGATAGGAAAGACCGATCGGGTAACCGGTTCGGTTGTCCTTGACGATCCCGTACTTCTTCAAGACGCCAAAGAAGGCATTGGCAATATCCTCGCAAGTATTGCCGGGTTTAGCCACCGCAAGGCCCGCCGCCATGCCCTCCAGCGTCGCTTTTTCGGCATCGAGAAAGGCTTGCGTCGGCTTGCCCAGAAACACCGTTCGCGAGAGCGGCACGTGATAGCGATTATAGCAGCCGGCGATCTCGAAGAAGGTGCCCTCGCCCTCCTTCATCGGCCGGTCGTCCCAGGTCAGATGCGGCGCCGAGGCTTCCACGCCCGACGGCAGCAGCGGCACGATCGCCGGATAATCGCCGCCGATACCGTCGACGCCGCGCGTGCCGGCGTCATAGATTTCGGCGACGAGGTCGCATTTGCGCATGCCGACCTCGATTTTGTCGAAGATCCGCGCATGCATCGCCTCGACGATGCGGGCTGCATTGCGCATATATTTGATCTCGGTTTCGCTTTTCACCGCGCGCTGCCAGTTGACGAGCGCGGTCGCATCCACGAACCGGGCGTTCGGCAGGTGCTTCGTGAGCGATGCGAAGGCAGCAGCCGAGAACCAGTAATTGTCCATCTCGACGCCGACAGTCAATTTGCCCAAGCCGCGGTCGGTCAGGATACCGGAGAGATAGTCCATCGGATGCCGCTCGGTCGACTGAACGTAGTGGTCCGGATACCCGACGATGTTTTCGTGGCGGAGATAGGCGGTCAGCTTGGCGCCATTGGCATCTTGACCTCGACCGAACCAGATCGGCTCGCCGGATGGCGGCACGATGACCGCCTGATGCACATAGAAAGACCAGCCGTCATAACCCGTCAGCCAGGCCATGTTAGAGGGGTCGCTGATGATCAGAAGATCGATCCCCTTTACCTCCATAGCGCGCCGTGTCTTTTCCAGCCGTGCAGCATATTCGCCAAGTGAGAATTTGAGATTGGGCTGGGTCATGTTTCTTCCCTTCATTATCCGGTGCAAGACCGGCTCAGCTTTCGAATGTGATGCCAGCGCCGGCGGCATCCGCTCGCGCGAAGGCAAGCGTGGCGATGGCGGTGTCCTGGATCCCCGTGCCGGTGAGGTCAGCGAGTGTGATCTGTCCGGGGTTCTCGCGGCCTTGATGGAGACCGGCGACGACGTCGCCTAGCTGCGGGAACACTGCATCCTCTGAAACCAGCCCGGCCGCGATCGCGTGATGCAGTTCCCCCAGCCGCCTGGTCTGTTTGAGGCTATCGGCGACATAGACGTCGATCTTGGCGATCGCCGTCGGCTCGACCTCGTTCTTGTGCTCGGCATCCGAGCCCATGGCAGTCACGTGCTGACCTGACCGAAGCCAGTCGGCCCTCAGGATCGGCGTTTCGGACGGCGTCGTGGTAACGATGATATCGGCCCCGGCGACGGCGGCCTGAGGGTCGGCTTCAGCGCGGATAGGAAAGTCGAGCTTGGCGGCCAGCTCGGTCGCAGCGGCTTCGGCCTTTGCCATATCGCGCGCCCAGATGCGCGCCTCCCGGATCGGGCGGACCAGCGTCAGAGCCTCCAGCTGAAGGCGCGCCTGCATGCCTGCTCCGAAGATCGCCGCAATGCTCGAGTCCGGACGCGAAAGGTGCCTGGCGGCCACCGCGCCGGCAGCTGCCGTCCTGACATCGGTGAGATAACCGTTATCGAGCAACAGCGCCTGAACGAGACCGGTGCGACTGGACAACAAGACCATCATCCCGTTTGTGCTCGGCAAGCCGATCTTCGGATTGTCGAAAAACCCGGGGCTGATCTTGATGGCGAAACCTTCCAGGCCGGGCACATAGGCGGTCTTTACGTCCACCTCGCCTCGATGCTCGGGAATATCGAGGCGCAAGATGGGGGGCATGGCAACAGGCTTGGTGGCGAGCGCGCGAAATGCGTCCTCAACGCAGGCGACCGCTTGGCCGTCGAGCGGAACAAGTTTGCGCAGGTCCCTTTCGGTGAGAATTACCATCCGGCTCATGCGGCATCCTTTCCATGGGAGATGTCACCGTTGATCACGCGCCGGTGCTGCTCCATGTCGATATTGCGGCCGGAGAGAATGGTGACGACAGGGCCTCGACTTGCGACCTTGCCCGCCAACAGCGCCGCGATGCCCACGGCTGCGGCGCCTTCGACTACTTCGCGCTCGACGGCATAGGCATGCCGCATGCCGGCCGCGATCTCCGCTTCGGAGAGAAGGACGACGTCATCGAGAAGATCCCTACACATCGCGAAAGTGACGCGGTTATCGAGACCGATGCCGCCGCCGAGCGAATCCGCCAGGCTCGATAGCTCCTCGACCAGCACCGGTCTGCCGGCGTCGAGGCTCGCCTTCATCGCTGCTCCGCGCTCCATCGTCAGGCCGATCACCCGGACCGATGGTTTCAGGCCCTTCACCGCAGCGGCAACGCCAACGGCAAGCCCCCCGCCGGACAACGGCACCAGAACGGTTTCCACCTCCGGGCACTGTTCGATGATCTCGAGGCCCAGCGTGCCCTGCCCCGCGACGATGGCCGGATGATCGAAGGGCGGCACCATGACCAGCCCCTCTTCCGCGACCAGTCTCTCCACCTCCTCCTGCGCCTCGTCCTGCGAGCGCCCGACAATACGTACATGGGCGCCTAGCCGGCGGATTTCCGAGACCTTGTTCTCCGGCACGAGCGACGACATGCAGACGGTCGCGACGGAGCCTTCTGCCTTGGCCGCAAAGGCGAGCGCCCGCCCGTGATTGCCGGTGGAAGCAGCCACCACCCCTCGTGACCGCTCTTTCCGAGAAAGGGAAAGTACGGCGTTCGTCGCGCCGCGCAATTTGAAGCTGCCGGTGGTCTGGTGATGCTCCAGCTTCAGATGGACCGGCACGCCCATATGCTCCCTCAGCGTTGCCGATTGCGTCATCGGAGTCCGGAGTACACGACCATCGAGCCGGGCCGAGGCGGCGCGGATATCGTCAAGCTGAACCGGCAAGGTTTTCCCGCTCATGAACTCAGCCCTCCGAATAGGGTTTTGTCATCAGCGTGCCCAGTTCTGGACGCAAAGCGGTTTCACCGCAGAGGCGCAGACAGGCCCAGGCAGTGGCCAGATTACTGGTAACCACAGGCTTACCTATCGCAGCTTCGACGCGCCCCGCGACTTGAGCGGCCCGGACGGCGGTACAGGAGATGAAAAGCGACTGCGACTGCGGATCCATCGCTTCGCTGGCGAGCGAAACGATCTCGTCTGGAGCAATGCGAGCCATTTCGCGATCATCTTCGAAACCAAGGCAGGTGAAGCGGTTGATCGTGAAGCCGAGGCCGGCGAAATAATCGGCCATCGGTCGGCTCGTCTCGACGGTATAGGGGGTCAGGATCGAGATACTGTGCGCGCCCAACGCCCGCAGTCCCCTTACGGCCGCGGCAGTCGGCGTCACGACCGGAACGCCCGGCTTGGCAGCACGTATCGCCTCCTCGATCCTGACATCTCCGATCACCACGGAGGCGGAGGTACAGGAATACATGACGGCATCAAGCGGCTCGTCGGGCAGAATGAGCGATGCGCCTTCGCTTAACGCCGGCTGCATCTTCATGAGATTTTCGGGCGTCGTGGGATTGGCATAGGGGATGCGATTGACGTAGACGCCGATGCGGTCGCTTGCGACCATGCGCTGGAAGTCCACCTCCGTCGTATGATCCGTGGACAGGATGACGAGGCCGATCCGCTTTTCAAGCGGCCGCTCGTCCAGCCGCGGTTTTCGGCCATGGAGGTTTATGTCGACAGGAACCATATCAGTCATCCATCCGGGCATAACGTTCCTCCAGCCAGCGCAGCCCGACGACCGAGAGCAGGCTGACGGCGAGGAAAAAGACGCCGACCAATGTCATCGGCTCGATGTAGCGGTAATTGCTGTTGGCGATGCTCTTCGCCTGGTTCATCAGTTCCAGCACGGTGATCGCCGAAAGCAGCGGCGTCTCCTTGAACATCGCGATAAAATAGTTTGCGAGCGCCGGGATCATCGGCGGAATGGCCTGCGGCAGGATGACGTGTATCCAGGCCTGCCGCGTGGTGAGATTGGTTGCGTTGGCTGCCTCCCATTGGCCGCGCGGCACGTTTTCGATACCGGCTCGGTAGACCTCTGCAGTATAGGTTGCGTAATGCACACCGATACCGATCACGCCGGCAACCAGCGGCGACAGGCGGATGCCGATATCGGGCAGCACATAGAATATGAAATAGAGCTGTACGAGAAGCGGCGTGCCGCGGATGAATTCCGAGACGAAGCCGACCGTGCGAGATACCGCGGCGATCGGCGAACGGCGCGCAATGGCGAGAGCGAGACCGATTACCGCAGCCACCAGCGCACCGAGAATGGTCGCCAGTATGGTGATCTTGAACCCTTCGAGAAGGGTCGGCATGATCTGCCAAACGAAATCCCAATCCCATTCCATGATCAGGTCCTCACGCCATCGAGACCGCGCGTCATCCGCCGCTCCAGCCAGCGCATGGCTGTGGAAATCGCCCACGCCATGACGAAATAGAGGAAGAGGATCGTGGTGAAGGGAATGAGTGTGTTGCCGGTCTGTGCGCGGACGACCTGTGCCTGGAAAGTCAGGTCCGTCAGCGAGATCAGCGACACGACCGCGGTTCCCTTCAAGAGCTCGATGGCATTGTTGCAGAAGGTCGGCAGCATCAGGGGCAGCGCCTGCGGCAGGATCACATGGCGCATGCGCTGATAGCGCGAGAGATTGAGCGCCACGCAGGCCTCGGTCTGCTGGCGCCCAACGGCCTTGACGGCACCGCGCACGACTTCGGCCCCATAAGCCCCGACGTTCAGCCCCAATGCAAGCACGCCTGCCTGAAGCGGGGTAAGCGTGATGCCTGCAAAAGGCAGGACGAAGTAGACCCAGAAGAGCTGTACGAAGATCGAAGTACCGCGGAAGAACTCGATATAGGTCGTGGCAAGCGCCCTCACGGCGAAGAAGCGTGAGAGCCGGCCGAGCCCGGCCAGAAAAGCCATCACCAGCGCCAGAGCCGACCCCATGACGGTCAACTTCAGCGTCACCAGCGCGCCCTCGAGGATCAGCGTCAAATAGCCGGACCAGACCGACATCAGCAAAAACTTCCCATCATCCGATACAGTGCAGAGACGGCCTTCGGCCGTGACCGGTGGCGGACCGGGACATAGACCGCTCCGTCCACCTGATCTCGGCAGCTTACTGGGCGGCAGTGCATTGCTTGTCCCGGGTCGTCGACATGGCGGCCTTGGCAGAGAAGCCGTAGGGCTCGATGAGCTTGGCGAACTCGCCGGATTCCTTCAGCTTCTTGAGTTCCACGTCGAAGGCATCGCGAAGCGCCACATCCTGCTTGCGGAAGGCCGCCCCATCACAATAAACCGGCGCTCCGACGACGGGTGCGACGACTTCGAGGTTTGGATCCTTGGCCTTGTCCATGAGGTCGTGGATCGAAAGGACCGGAAGCGAGTAGACGTCGATACGACCGTCCTGAAGCATCTTGACGCCGCTCTGCCCGTCGGGCACCACGATGACACGGTCGCGCGGCACGCCGGCCTGGAGTGCGAGCTTCTCCTCGGTGCCGCCGCCCGGTGCCCCGATCTTCGCGTTGGTGTTGTCGGCAATGTCCTTGTAGCTCGTGAGCTTCAGCGGGTTGCCTTTCTTGACGGCGAAAGCTTCCGCATCGCAGAGGATTGGCTCGGAATAGGCGACCGCGTTGCAGCGCTCCGGCTTCATGAAGAGACCGGCGGTAATGGCGTCGTGCCGGCCGGCCTGCAGGCCCGGGATCATCGCACCATATTCGGAGATCGAGGCCACGACCTCCTTGACGCCGAGGCGCTGGAAAATGACGCGCGCGACGTCCGGTGCGGCACCCGACACCTTGCCGTCGGCGCCGACGGCCGTATAGGGCGGCTCGTTGGCGATGGCGATACGGGCAAAGCCCTGTTCCTTGAGATCGTTCAGCTTGTCGTCAGCGGCGAACGCAGGCACCCCGGCTGCGATGGAAAGCAACGTTGCCATACTGACGGCGGTCGTGAGAATTCTTGTCTTCATTGTCCCAATTCCTCTGGTTTTCCTATTTATTATTCGGGCAATGTCACCGCTCCAGGCGGTCAGACGCGGTGCCCCGCCGCGATGATCTTGCGGAGAAAACCCTGCGTTCGCTCCTGCTTGGGGTTTCGGAAAATCTCCTCCGGCCTCCCCTCTTCGACGATCTTGCCGCGATCGAAAAACAGGACGCGATCGGCGAAATCGTGAGCGAAACCCATCTCATGCGTTACGAGAAGCATGGTCATGTCGGTCTCGGCTGCCAGCCGCCGCATAACGTTCAATACCTCTTCGACGAGTTCCGGATCGAGCGCCGAGGTCACCTCGTCGAACAGCATGATCTTCGGAGAGAGCGCGAGCGCCCGGGCGATCGCGACGCGTTGCTTCTGGCCGCCGGAAAGCTGGGCCGGCACCGCCTTCGCCTTGTCCGCCATGCCCACCATGTCCAGAAGTTCCATCGCCCGCTTTTCCGCGTCTGCGCGCCCCGCGCCCTGCGTCAGCATCGGCGCGAGCGTGATGTTGTCGAGCACACATTTGTGCGGAAACAGATTGAAGTGCTGGAAGACCATGCCGATCTTCTTGCGCATGCGATGCAGGTGGCGCTCGTCGGCAGAGATCAGGTCCGCGCCCTTCCTCATGTGATATAGCTGCTCGCCGTCAACCTCGATATGGCCCCCGCTGATCGTTTCCAACGTCATCAGAATGCGCAGGATGGTCGTCTTGCCGGAACCGGACGGACCGATCAACGCCAGCTTTTCGCCAGGCATCACCTTGATAGACAAGCCGTCGAGAACGGTGAGCGGACCATATCTCTTCACGATGTTGTCGATGCGGATGATAGGGGATGCCATTCATGTCTCTCCCTGTTGAGACAAGCAATGCACCAACGATGACGGCCTCAAGAAATCATGTCAATTCATAAAATAATATCATGACAATATTTATACATCTGCCCATTTCCCCAGCGCTAAACCTAAATCGCGAGCAGAAGCGCCTCTGGATTTCCTTGAGTGAGCGAAGCCACAATCCCGAGGCCTGTCCTCAGGTCGTCGCCTGACGTGGAGCCCAGCGAAATCCGCACAGCGGGCGCCCATCCCTGACCGGCGGTGCGAAACGATGTGCCCGGGGCGATTGCCACGCCACGCAACCTCGCTTGCGACACGAAACCCTCTTCCGAATGAGCGTCGGAGAGAGGAAGCCAGACATGCAGGCTCTGCGGATGCGAATAGTAACGCAGTCCCGAAAGCGCCTCCTGGGCGATGGCATGCCGGTCGGCAAGAGCTTGGCGCTGCCAGTTGACAAGCTCCATGGCAGTACCGTCGGCCACCCAACGGGTGGCGATCTCGGCGATTGCGGGGGTAGCCATCCAGTTCGAAACCAGATGCCGGTTTGCGACTGCGGCCACATACCGGTCGGGAGCGACGAGATAGCCGATACGCAAGCCGGGTACGGTAATTTTGGTAAAGCTCGTGACATACAGCGTGCGCTCCGGCGCGATTGCCGCAATCGGCGGAGGCCTGTCGCCCACCAAGGGGCCGAGGACGTCGTTTTCGATGATTGCGATATCATGCCGGCTTGCCACTTGCGCCAGAGCTTCCCGTCGCCGTGCACTCATCAGGGTGGCTCGTGGATTGATAACCGAGGGCTGCAGGAAGACGGCGCGGATAGGGCTCGTGCGGCAGGCTTCGTCTAACGCTTCCGGAATCATGCCGTCGTCATCGATCGGCAAGCCTTCCAGATGAATGCCGAGATAGGTGGAAAGCGGCACCAGCGTATGGTGGCTGATCGCCTCCGTGGCGACGATCGATCCAGGTGGAGCGGTGCTCATCAGCGCCACCGTCATGCCGGATGTCGCGCCATTGGTCAGGTTCACGTTCAGGGCGGAGGCCTGGATGCCGCAAAGAGCAAGCCACTCGGTCGCAATGGCGCGATGACGTGGAAAGACCATGTTCGGTCGAAAGGAGAGCGCAGAACTGGCCGGCAGGTTTTCCGAAAGCCAGCCGAAGGCCTGCCGCATCTTGTCCAGATGCATGTTTTCGCAGACCGGCTTGAGGATCGACAGATCGATAACCTCGCCCAGCCTCTCCGGCAGGTAGGGCGGCTCGGGCTCTCGGGGCCGGCTCTGGACGAAACTGCCGCGCCCGATCTCGCCGGAGATCAGCCCGCGGCGGATGAGGTCGTCATAGGCGCGGCTTACTGTCTGAACCGAAAGGCCGAGGTCGTCCGCCAAGCGGCGATGGGTGGGAAGTCTCGCGCCGCTGGCAAGTGTCCCCTCCTGGATGGCGCGCGCAATCTGCTCGGCGAGCGAGAGATAGGCCGGTCGGCGAAGTTGAGAGGGATCCGGTCGCCAATTTGTCATGATTTCGACTGTGCTTAAAATCAGTTCAATTGACAATGCCAAAACGAATTTTCATTGTCTTTCTTCACAACTGCACGACAGGAAACCGTATGAAAATCGACGCCATCGACCTGCGAATCCTGGAAGCCGTCCAAAGCGACGGTCGAATCACCAAGCTTGCGCTCGCCGAAAAGGTCGGGCTTTCACCGACGCCCTGCTGGATGCGCCTTCGAAAACTGGAGAAGGCGGGCATCATTGCCGGGTATCACGCGCACCTCGCGGCGCGGCGAATCGCACCCATTGCCAGCGTCATGGTGGAAGTCACGCTTGCCAACCACCGCCAAAGCGATTTCGATCGCTTCGAACGCGCTGTGTCAGCTATTCCGGAGATTACGGCCTGCTGGTCGGTCGGCGGTGGCGTCGATTACATTGCAAAGATCGTGACCCTTGATATCGATGCCTACCAGCGGCTGATCGACGATCTGCTCAACCGCGAGCTCGGTATCGAGCGTTATTTCACCTACATCGTTACAAAAACCGTGAAGGAAGAGACCGGGGTGCCGGTCTCGGCCCTCTTCCGGGCCGACACCGGTGACAGACAATTTCTCCGGACAGACCCGCCAGTTTAGACCATCTCTCTCTTTCCGCCCCGCGGAATGGACAATCTCTCGCCGAAGCTCCGCCACACTGGAGACGAGCTTGAATGAGGATCTGGCCATGACCGCAATTTTTGCACGCCCTGCCTATCACGAGGCCCTGATGCGTCTTATCGATCGTCATCTGCTGCGCGATCTCGCCTATGTGAACGGACGTTGGATCGCCGGCACGGAGGGCCACAGCTTCCAGGTGACCGATCCCTCCTCCTCCGCCACGCTTGCCTTTGTCGCGAGCCTGGGCGCGGAGGAAACCGGCATTGCGATCGACGCCGCCGCGGCCGCTTTTCCCCTCTGGCGGGCAAAACTGCCGCAGGAGAGGGCAGCGATCTTGAAGGAATGGCATCGGCTGGTATTGGCAGCCAAGGAGGATCTTGCGCTCCTGATGACCCTTGAACAGGGCAAGCCGCTTGCCGAAGCTCGCGGCGAGATCGACTACGCCGCATCCTTCATCGAGTGGTATGCCGAGGAAGGAAAGCGCGTAAACGCCGAAAGCGTCACCAGCCACCTGCCGGATGCGGAGATGATCATCCGGCGCGAACCGCTCGGCGTCGTCGGCGTGATCACACCTTGGAACTTTCCCTCCGCCATGCTGACCCGCAAGGGTGCAGCGGCGCTTGCCGCCGGCTGCACGATCGTTGCCCATCCGTCCTCCGAAACGCCACTTTCGGCCCTGGCGCTGGCCGAGCTCGCCGAACGTGCCGGCATTCCGGCCGGCGTGTTCAATGTCGTGACCGGTGACGCAGCCACCATCGTTGGTCGGCTTTGCGAAGATAACCGGGTGCGGGCGATGAGCTTTACCGGCTCCACCGAGATCGGCAAGCTGATCGCCGCGCAATGCATGCCGACAATGAAGCGGCTGGTCTTGGAACTCGGCGGACATGCACCCCTCATCATATTCGAGGACGCGGATATCGATCGCGCCGCCGATATAGCGATGGCCGCCAAATTCGCGACCTCCGGGCAGGACTGCCTCGCGGCCAACCGGATTTTTGTCCAGCGGCCGATCCTTAGCGCCTTCAACGCCGCTTTTGCCGGGCGGATCGCTGCCCTGAAAATTGGCAACGGGCTGACCGAGGGCATCGATATCGGCCCCCTCATGCATGAGCGCGCCATGACAAAGGTCGAGGCGCAGGTGGGGGATGCGATTAAGCGCGGTGCGCGACTGATCGCCGGAGGCAAGCGCCACGCGGCCGGTCCGTTGTTTTTCGAACCCACGCTATTGGTGGATGTGCCGGACGACGCGCTGGTCATGCGCGAGGAGACCTTCGGGCCGGTTGCGGCCGTAACTGCCTTCGACCACGAGGATGAAGTCATCGCCCGCGCCAACGACACCGAATACGGCCTGGTCGCCTATGCCGTCACGGAGAACGGCGCCCGCCAGCTGCGCGTCAGTCGGGCGCTCGAATATGGCATGGTGGCCATCAACCGCGTGAAGATTACCGGCGGGCCGATCCCCTTCGGCGGATGGAAACAGTCCGGTCTCGGGCGCGAAGGTTCTCGCCACGGCATCGAGGCCTTCAGTGAAGTCAAATACATCTGCATCGACACGGCCGGCTGAGCGGTCCCGTATCTCGAAGGAAAAGCCAATGCTCGAAAGAAATAATGAACTCACCGCCTGGGACCGGGACCATTTTTTCCATCCGTCGACCCATATGGGAATGCATGCGCGCGGCGAGACGCCGACCCGCGTGATCGGCAGCGGAGAAGGCGTCTACATCACCGACGTCAACGGGCGCACCAGCCTCGACGCCTTCGCCGGCCTCTATTGCGTCAATGTCGGCTATGGGCAGCAGAAGATCGCCGAAGCGATCGCCGAGCAGGCGAGAAACCTCGCCTACTACCATGCCTATGTCGGCCACGGCACCGAAGCCTCGATCACTTTGTCGAAGATGATCATCGATCGGGCGCCGGCCGGCATGAGCCGTGTCTATTTCGGCCTTTCCGGCTCCGACGCCAACGAGACCAACATCAAGCTGATCTGGTACTACAACAACATCCTCGGGCGATCGGAAAAGAAGAAGATCATTTCGCGCTGGCGTGGCTATCACGGTTCCGGGGTGATGACCGGCAGCCTTACCGGCCTCGAACTTTTTCACAAGGCCTTCGACCTGCCGCGAGCACCGGTCCTGCACACCGAAGCGCCTTATTATTTCCGGCGGCCGGACCGCTCCATGAGCGAAGAGCAATTCTCGCAATATTGCGCCGACAAACTCGAAGAACTGATCCTGGCTGAGGGCCCCGATACGATCGCCGCCTTCATCGGCGAACCGATCCTCGGCACCGGCGGCATCGTACCGCCGCCGAAGGGCTATTGGGAGAAGATCCAAGCCGTGCTCGGCAGATACGACATCCTGCTCATCGCGGATGAAGTCGTCACCGGCTTCGGCCGGCTCGGCACCATGTTCGGTTCTGACCATTACGGCATGAGACCGGATCTGATTACGATAGCCAAGGGCCTGACTTCGGCCTATGCGCCGCTCTCGGGAACCATCGTCTCTGACAAGGTCTGGCAGGTACTGGTCCAGGGCTCGGACCAGATGGGAGCGATCGGCCATGGCTGGACCTATTCTGCGCATCCGATCTGCTCGGCTGCGGGCATCGCCAATCTCGAATTAATCGACGAACTCGATCTGGTGACGAAAGCAGGCGAGACCGGCGCCTATTTCCGGAGCGAACTCGCCAAAGCGGTCGGTTCCCATAAGTATGTCGGTGAGGTCCGCGGCGACGGCCTGATGGCTGCGGTCGAATTCGTCGAAGACAAGGACGACCGCACATTCTTCGATCCTTCACAGAAGATCGGCCCCCGAGTCGCAACGGCACTCCTTGAACGCGGCGTCATCGGGCGCGCCATGCCTCAAGGCGACATCCTCGGCTTTGCGCCGCCCCTCTGCCTCACTCGCGAAGAGGCGGACACCGTTGTGAAAGCCACGGCGGAAGCGATCGACAGCGTCTTCAAGTCGATCTGAGGAGTGCCGAATGAATACGATTCCCAAAACCATGGCCGCCGTACAGCTGATCGGTCATGGCGGCCTCGACAAACTGATCTATAACCGCGCCACGCCCGTTCCGGTGCCTGCCGATGGCGAAGTGCTGATTAAAGTCACCGCTTGCGGCATGAACAACACCGATGTCTGGGTCCGCCAAGGGGCCTATGGCACCGAAGACGACCCGTCCGCCGTCTCGACCTGGCGCCGGCAAGGCAATACGTTGACCTTTCCGCGCATCCAGGGCACCGATACGGTGGGCTGCATCGTCGCGGTCGGCAAGGGCGTCGATGACGCCCGGATCGGCGAACGCGTCATGGTCGATTTCTCGATCTACAACCGCGACGACGACAGCCTCGCCGATATCGATTACATGGGCCACGGCCGGGATGGCGGCTATGCGGAATACATGGCGCTGCCATCCGAGAATGCGCATGTGGTCGATACCGACCTCACCGACGTCGAACTCGCGACCTTCTGCTGCGCCTATCTGACCGGCGAACGGATGCTCGAACGGGCGCGACTTTCGGCGGGTGAAATCGTGTTGGTCACCGGCGCATCCGGCGGCGTTGGCTCTGCGATCATCCAGTTGGCGCGAGCGCGCGGAGCCGTCCCCATTGCTATTGCCGGCGCCGGCAAGGAGCAGGCGGTGCTCGATATCGGCGCGGAAGCGGTCGTAACGCGAGGCGCGGGCAATCTGGTCGACGCCGTGCATTTGGCGACGCGAGGCAGACCAGTCGACGTCGTCGCCGATCTTGTCGCAGGACAGATGTTCAACGACCTGTTGAAGATCCTGCGCCCGGAGGGCCGTTATACGACGGCTGGCGCGATCGGCGGACCGGTCGTGCAACTGGATCTCCGGACGATGTATCTCAAGCAGCTCGAACTGCACGGGTCGAGCCAGGGGAGCCGGACCGATTTCCGACGGCTCGTCCGCTATATCGAGGAAAAGAAGATCCGGCCGCTTGTCGGCGGCGTCTATCCTCTCTCTGAGTTTCATCAGGCACAGACCGACTTCATGGCCAAGAATTTCGTCGGTAAATTGGTGGTGGTTCCGGACTGAAACCATCCCGTGCGCTGCGACGCAGAGCCTGCGAGGGGATCGATGGTTGAACGACGGAACCGGCCGACGCCGGGGACACATGCTTAAATTGCCGTAATTGCGGGTGTTTTCTATTTGTGAGATAATCAAAAAATAAGAGTTGCGAAATGCGGTTTCCTATCCACGGTCGGATCGGCTCAGGGAGGGGCGGAAATGGCTGTCGTGCTGATCCTCGTCTTGCTGGTGGTGGGCTCGCTGCTCTTCCATGTGCTGAGCCCATGGTGGTGGACGCCGATTGCGTCCAACTGGACCTATATCGATAGCACTCTCGTCGTCACCTTCTGGATTACCGGCGTGGTTTTCGTGGCCGTGGTCTTGTTCATGGCCTATTGCGTCTTTCGCTTCCGGCACAAACCCGGGAACAAGGCGGCGTACGAGCCGGAAAACCGCAGGCTGGAAATGCTGCTCGCCTCAGGCACCGCCGTCGGCGTCGCCGCCATGCTCGCGCCCGGCCTTGTGGTATGGAACCAGTTCGTCACGGTGCCGGACGAGGCATCACCTCTGGAGGTCGTCGCGCAGCAATGGCTGTGGAGCTTCCGTCTGCCGGGAGTGGACGGGAAACTCGGCCGCGCGGATACGCGTGACATCACCTCCGAAAATCCGCTCGGCCTTAACAGGAACGATGCCGCAGGTCTCGACGACGTGATCGTAGAGGGCGGCGAATTGCATTTGCCGGTCGGCAAACCGGTGCGGGTGCTGCTGCGCTCCGTGGACGTCGTCCACGATTTTTACGTGCCCGAATTCCGCGCCAAGATGGATATGATCCCCGGCATGGTGACCTATTTCTGGTTCACACCGACGCGAACCGGAACTTTCGACATTCTCTGCGCCGAACTGTGCGGCGTCGGCCATCCACAGATGCGCGGAACGGTCGTGGTCGAGGAGGCCGCGGACTATCAGATCTGGCTCGACCAACAGCAGACGTTCAACCAGCTTCTGGCATCGGGAGAGCAGCAGCCGGTCAACTGAGGCCGGGAAAGACAGTCAAAGCGGCATCGGATGAAACGGGAGGAGATATCATGGTCGAAATTCCGTCTGGCAGCGCAGGCGCCGTTCCGGCCGCCGAGGTGGAGGATGTCGAGCTTTATCATCCGAAAAGCTGGTGGACGAAATACGTCTTCAGCCAGGACGCCAAGATCATCGCCGTGCAGTACTCGCTCACGGCCATCTCGATCGGTCTGGTCGCGCTCGTGCTTTCCTGGCTGATGCGCCTGCAGCTTGCCTTTCCCGGCTATTTCGCCTTCATCGATGCCAATCACTATTACCAGTTCATCACCATGCATGGCATGATCATGGTGATCTATCTTCTGACAGCGCTGTTCCTCGGCGGTTTCGGCAATTACCTCATTCCCCTGATGCTCGGCGCCCGCGATATGGTGTTCCCGTATGCGAACATGCTGAGCTACTGGATCTATCTGCTTGCCGTCCTGATCCTGGTCGCAGGCTTTTTCGTCCCCGGCGGCCCGACAGGGGCCGGCTGGACCCTCTATCCTCCGCAGGCCGTTCTGTCCGGTACGCCGGGCGGCAGCGACTGGGGCATTCTCCTCATGCTCTTCTCACTGATCGTCTTCATCATCGGCTTTACCATGGGCGGCCTGAATTATGTGGTGACGGTGCTGCAAGGACGGGCGCGCGGCATGACGCTGATGCGCATGCCTTTGACCGTCTGGGGCATCTTCACCGCGACCGTGATGGCGCTGCTTGCATTTCCCGCCCTCTTCGTCGCCTGCGTCATGATGCTGTTCGACCGATTGCTCGGCACGAGCTTTTTCATGCCCGCCATCGTCGAGATGGGCGAGCAGCTGCAACACGGGGGCGGCAGCCCGATCCTCTTCCAGCACCTGTTCTGGTTCTTCGGCCATCCGGAAGTCTATATCGTGGCGCTACCCGCTTTCGGCATTGTCTCTGACCTTATCAGCACCCATGCCCGCAAGAACATCTTCGGCTACCGCATGATGGTCTGGGCGATCGTCGTCATCGGCGCCTTGAGCTTCATCGTCTGGGCGCATCATATGTATGTCAGCGGCATGAACCCGGCCTTCGGCTTTTTCTTCGCCACCACCACGCTGATCATCGCTGTCCCGACTGCCATCAAGGTCTACAACTGGGTGCTGACACTATGGCGCGGCGACATCCATCTAACCCTGCCCATGCTCTTCGCGCTAGCCTTCATCGTCACCTTCGTCAACGGCGGCCTGACCGGACTGTTCCTAGGCAACGTCGTGGTCGACGTTCCCCTGTCCGATACGCTGTTCGTCGTCGCGCATTTTCACATGGTCATGGGCGTCGCGCCGATCCTCGTCATCTTCGGGGCGATCTACCACTGGTATCCCAAGGTTACCGGACGGATGCTGGACGATTTCCTCGGTCATATCCATTTCTGGATCACCTTTCTCGGCACCTATGCGATCTTCTTTCCCATGCATTATCTCGGCCTGCTCGGCATGCCGCGCCGCTACCACGAACTGGGAGACACGGTCTTCGTTCCGCCTTCGGCCAACACATTGAACGTCTTCATTACCGTCATGGCGCTCGTTGTGGGCGCAGCTCAGATCGTCTTCCTGTTCAATCTGGTCTGGAGCCTCTTCAAAGGCAGGCAAGCAGGCGGCAATCCCTGGCGGGCAACGACGCTCGAATGGCAAACGCCGCAAACCCCTCCTGCGCACGGGAATTGGGGCAGGGATCTGCCGGTGGTCTACCGTTGGGCCTATGACTACAGCGTGCCGGGATCGGCTGAGGATTTCATTCCGCAGACGCAGCCTCCAAGCGGCGGCCTCACGAGGGAGGTCGTCGCATGAACGTCGTGCTGATCTTCCTTGCCCTAATCGGCGGCGTCATTATCTGGTGGCTGGCCGGGCAGCGGCTGATGTCGAAACCCTGGCTTGAAACGGGCCTGGAGCTGCCCGCGACAGACAGGCGGGAACTGCCGTCCAAACCTGCGGTGAAAATCGGCCTCTTTGTCTTCCTCGGCGTCGTCGGCGCCCTCTTCAGCCTCTCTGTCAGCGCTTATTTCATGCGCATGGCCTCGGCGGACTGGTGGGCCACTCCGGTTCCGCGCCTGCTCTGGGCAAACACCGCCGTGCTCGTGTTGAGCAGCGGCGCCCTGGAATGGGCAAAAAGAGAAGCGCGGCATGACCGCATGGAAAGCCTGCCGCTGGCGCTAGCAGCCGCTTTTTCGCTTGCCGTTCTCTTTCTCATCGGACAGATCCAGGCCTGGCGGGAGCTGGTATCGGCCGGCTACGTGCTTGCCGACAACCCAGCCAACAGCTTCTTCTATATGCTCACCGGCCTGCATGGCCTTCATATCCTCGGAGGGCTTGTCGTGCTTGGCCGTACGACAGTGCGGGTATTTGCAGCGGATGTACCGCGAGACAGGCTACGTCTTAGCGTCGATCTTTCCGCCATCTATTCCCATTTCATGCTCGCCGTCTGGCTGCTGCTCTTCGTGCTCTTTGCCGGCTGGGCGAATGATTTCATCGATCTCTGCCGCCAACTGATCAGCTAGGAGGTATCTCGGATGACACAGTCTCTCGGCAATTCCGACCTCGGTCCCACCGGGCTGCGAGGGGTCGCCGCCGATTTTTCCTCCGATCAGCGCGCCTTCAAGACCGCCTCCTGGGGCAAGGCGATGATGTGGATTTTTCTCCTCAGCGACACCTTCGTCTTCGGCTGCTTCCTGATTGCCTATATGACGGCCCGAATGTCGACGCCTGTCGCCTGGCCCAATCCGAGCGAAGTCTTCGCGCTTCATATCGGCGGGCAGGACGTACCGCTGATCCTGATTGCGATCATGACGTTCGTGCTGATCTCAAGCAGCGGCACCATGGCGATGGCTGTAAATTTCGGCTATCGCCGCGAACGCGGACGGACGGCCGCCCTGATGCTGGCGACGGCGCTTCTCGGCGCTACCTTCGTGGGCATGCAGGCCTTCGAATGGACGAAGCTGATATCCGAAGGTGTGCGTCCTTGGGAGAATCCCTGGGGTGCTCCCCAGTTCGGATCGACCTTCTTCATGATCACCGGCTTCCATGGCACTCACGTCACGATCGGCGTCATCTTTCTCCTCATCGTCGCCCGCAAGGTTTGGCGAGGGGATTTCGACGTGGCGCGCCGCGGCTTTTTCACAAGCCGGAAAGGCCAGTACGAGTCCGTCGAGATCATGGGCCTCTACTGGCACTTCGTCGATCTGGTCTGGGTATTCATCTTCGCGTTTTTCTATCTGTGGTGAAGGAGCGTCATCATGAGCGAGACAACATCGCATATGCAGACACCCACGCAAGCGCACAGCGCGCAGCATCCGATCCGGCTCTACCTCCTCGTTTGGGGCCTGCTCTTCGTGCTCAGCGCCTTTTCCTACATGGTTGATTATCTCGGGGTCCAGGGCTTGGCGCGCTGGTTGCTGATCATCGTCTTCATGATGCTGAAGGCAGGTTTGATCGTTGCTGTCTTCATGCATATGGCCTGGGAACGGCTGGCGCTCGTTTACGCTATCCTGCTGCCGCCGGCAGCCGTGCTGATCTTCATGGCACTGATGGTCTCGGAAGCGAACTACACCATCTTCACCCGGCTCGCCTTCTTCAACACCGCGCCCTGATCGCGCAGTGTTGGCGCCGATTGCATTCGGTAAAAATCTACCTTAAGTAGCATTATTTATATTTCCTAAAACAAAAAGTTGACAATCGCATTGGCATCCCCTATTTGAGAACCATCGATACTTTGTTTGCTGATATTGTTGTTGCTGCGCCTCGCGCTTCTTGACGAACGTTCCCTCTCAAAAGTCGAAAACATCCCGCCGTGCGTCGCCCGGCGGTCCACAATTGCTATGAAAGGGTTCGTTATGACCACTGGCACAGTTAAATGGTTCAATGCCACCAAGGGCTTCGGCTTCATTCAGCCTGACGACGGCAGCGCCGACGTTTTCGTTCACATCTCTGCTGTCGAGCGCGCCGGCATGAGCTCGATCGTTGAAGGTCAGAAGCTCGGCTTCGAACTCGAGCGCGACAAGAAGTCGGGCAAGATGTCTGCAGGCCAGCTTCAGGCTGCCTAAACTTTAGCTTCCATGACCACGGATGTACTGGCATGGGTAGCGAAAGTATGCGAAGGCCAGGCGGATGTCTGGCCTTTTTCTGTTAAGGTAATTGGCTGACGCGAATAGTCGCCCGGCTTCCCGCGAGCGATCTCCGCCTGCACCTGTAACATGCCGAAAAATACAAGGAAGATCCATTGAGACACCCGAACGACAACAGCTTTGCCGAGCGCCGCAAAACCGCAGCGGATGCCAAGCAAAGGCTTTTGGCGAAATTTGCGTCCGCCCCGAAAGCGGACGATCCCGCCATGCAGGAGCGGCGTGCTGAGCGCGAAGCCGTTGCGGCAGCGCGAGAAGCCCGCCGCGCCGAACGTGAAGCATTGAAGGCAGCGGAAAATGAGCGCCTCCGGAAGGAAGCGGCGGAATTGACCGCCGCCGCGGAAGCCCATGAAAAAGCCGAGGCTGCCGCCAGAGAAGCAGAAATCAACGAGCGCGTTTCCCGCGTCGTGGCCGATGAAGCCGCCCGCAAGGCAGAACGCGACCGCCGCTACGCGGCACGCAAGGCCCGTCAGCGCTGACGGTTGCAGAGCATATACCAGCAGAACGCAACGGCGAATCTCTCCTCGGAGCTGCTGCGCCCCGAGGCCGAGAAGGTGGATCGAACTCCATGAACGCCCATGTTTTTCCAATCGCCAATGTCGCAGATGACAACGTCGGCGCGTGGCTGAAGATTCTATCGAAATATCGGCAGCCCCGTTTTGGCCGCAGCGCATTCGAACTGATCGTCACGCTTCTTCCCTTCACGGCGTTCTGGGCCGGCGCCTATATCTCTGTCGTCCTGGGTTTTCCGATCGGGCTCGTCCTCGTTCTCCCGGCAGCCGCCTTTCTGCTGCGGCTCTTCATGATCCAGCACGATTGCGGGCACGGCTCGTTCTTCGCGCGCCGGCGTCTCGACAATTGGACCGGGCGGGCCCTCGGGGTTCTGACCCTGACGCCTTACGACTACTGGCGGCGGGCGCATGCCGCCCATCACGCCTCGGCCGGCAATCTTGACGAACGGGGCGTCGGCGATATCACCACGCTGACGGTTGCTGAATATCATGCCCTTCCCTGGTCGAAGCGTCTCGCCTACCGGCTTTACCGTCATCCGCTGGTCATGTTCGGCATCGGGCCTGCCTGGCTCTTTCTCTTCAAGCAGCGCCTGCCTTTCGGGATGATGAATTCCGGGGCTTTGCCGTGGGTTTCCACGATGGCGACCAATCTCGCGGTCGCAATCCTCACGGCTCTGATGATCTGGGCCGTCGGGCTCGTTCCCTTTCTGCTGGTCCATCTGCCGGTGGTTCTGCTTGCGGGTGCAGCCGGCGTATGGCTCTTTTACGTCCAGCATCAGTTCGAGGACACCCATTGGTCGAAGGGCGACGAATGGCAGTTCCCGAAAGCCGCGCTTCACGGCGCATCCCATTACGACCTGCCGCTGGTGCTTCGATGGGTTACCGGCAATATCGGCGTTCACCACGTCCATCACCTATCGAGCCGGATTCCTTACTACAGGCTGACGGAAGTGCTTCACGACCATCCCGAGCTTGCTGGTATCGGCCGCATAACCTTGTGGCAGAGCATTCAGTGCGTCAGGCTCGTGCTTTGGGATGAAAAGAGCAGCAAGCTCGTTTCCTTCCAGGATGCTGCGAAGATGGCAACGCCTGCGTGATTTAACCGGCAACGTGCGGCTCTGCCGGATTACCTCCGGAAATCGTATCCTTCCGCGGTTCATTGACGGCGTATTGCATCACGCCGGCATGATCTTTCATCGGGAGAAGTTGCAGTCGGCACGCCGTGATTTTACCCCATGGAAGCAGATTGCCCGCCCTTTCGGCCTTGTGCTTGAAAACGGACGTGACAGCTTCCTTGGATATCGATTTCGACTTCGGCTTCGATCCCAAAAACCTCGCGGATGCGTTTGGCGGTGAGCACCTCGGAAGGCGTTCCGAGCGCAGCCAGCCGCCCGCCCTGCATCACGGCGATCCGATCGCAGAACATGGCGGCATGGTTGAGGTCGTGCAGTGCCGCGACCACTGTAAGCCCCTGCCGGCCGACGAGATCGAGCAGGCTGATCTGGTGGCCGATGTCCAGGTGGTTGGTCGGCTCGTCCAGGAGCAGAATCTTCGGCTGCTGGGCAAGAGCGCGGCCAATATGCAGACGTTGGCGTTCCCCGCCCGAAAGCGTATGCCAAAGCCGATCGGCAAGATGAGCCATGTCGACATTGGCAAGGGTCGCCTCGACGACCGCATCGTCATTGGCTGACCAGGGCGACAAAGGTCCGAGATAAGGCGTGCGTCCAAGCTCGACGGCCTGCCTGGCAGTGATCCGCTCGGCGGTCTCCGCCTGCTGCTCCACAAAAGCCAGATGCCGGGCGACTTCGCGCCGACCGAGCCTGCCGATCGGCACGCCATCCAGAATGACCTCGCCGGACCGCGGCCTGCGGATGCCGGAAAGCAACGCCATCAGACTCGTCTTCCCCGAGCCGTTCGGACCGATGAGACCGAGAAACTCTCCTTCCCTGACCTCCAGCGAGATGCTCTTCACAATCGCAGCTTCCCCGACGCCCCAGGAAACGTCTTTTGCCGTAAGCGTCATCCGCGTCCCCTTCGCTGCCCCAGAACGAAAGCGAAGGCCGGCGCTCCGACAAGGGCGGTGATCACTCCGATCGGCAGGACCTGACCCGGGATGAGAACGCGGGAAAGGATATCCGCCAGGATCATGAAAACGGCGCCGATCAGCGCGGCAGCCGGCAACAGCACGCTGTGGCGGACGCCGACCAGCATGCGCGCTGCATGCGGAATGACCAGACCGACAAAGCCGATGGAGCCGACGATCGAAACCATGACCGCCGTCATCATTGCGGAGACTCCGACCAGTGCGACGTAGGTGCGGCGAACGGATATGCCGAGTGATGCCGCCGATTCCGCGCCGAACGTGAAGGCGTCAAGCGAGCGGGCATGCCAAAGGCAGACCAGAAGACCCGTCAATGCGGCAGGAATCGCCAGCCAGGCATCCGGCCAGCGGACTCCAGACAGATTGCCGAGCAGCCAGAACATGATGCCCCGCGCCTGTTCCGCGGTCGCCGCCTTGGTAACGATGAAGGAAGTGAGCGCATTGAAAAGTTGCGACCCCGCAACGCCTGCAAGAATGATGGCCGCCGTTCCCTTGCCCGCCTTGAGGGCCAGCAGGCTGACAAGGGCAAAGGCTATGAGGGCTCCGAGAAGTGCACCCATCGGGAGCGTCATCATGCCGCCCCCCAGGCCAAGAATCGCCACGCTGACGGCCCCGGTGGAAGCCCCCGCGGAGATCCCGAGGATATAGGGATCGGCTAGCGGATTGCGCAGCAGCGACTGCAGCACCACCCCGGACAAGGCGAGCGCCGCACCGCAGCAAGCCGCTACGACTGCCCGACTGAGCCGATAGCTCCAGACGATGCCTTCGTCGATCGGCTCGAGCGCATAGCCCGCACTCCACAGCCGGTTGGCCACCGTCTTGGCAACCACCCCGAACGGGATCGAAGTCTCGCCGATCGCTGCGCCAAGCCACAAGACTGCGACGAGGACCACAAGCGCCAGCGGAATAGCGCCCGTACGGCCAATGGAAGAGACTGCAGGTCTCATTTGACCAGACCGGCGCCTGCAATGGCATCGGCCAGCGCCTCAATGCCCTCGATGGTGCGGATCGTCGGATTCATGGCTTGCGCATCCATGTCGAAGACATGGCCGCTCCTAACTGCCGGCATCAGGCTGGCGACAGGATCGGTGTCCAGGAATTTACGTTTCGCCTCGATGCTGTCCAGCGGGTAACGGCGGCGATTCATTGCGCCGGCCACAATCATCGTCGGATTGGCCCTGGCGATTGTCTCCCAGCCCACCGTCGGCCATTCCTCGTCGGTTTTGATGATGTTTTCGATCCCGAGAGCCGACATGATGTAGCCGGGCGCCCCGTTTTTACCCGCCACGTATGGGTCAGCGTCTTGCTGGGCGCTGGAAAACCAAAAGACGGCCGAAAGCCTGCCCTCGACAGAAGCGACCTTGGCGCGCGCCGCTGCCTCACGCCGCTTGAGATCGGCCACTACTTCCTCGCCCTTTTCCTGCACGTCGTAGATCTTCGCGAGATCACGAACCTCCTGATAGACGAGGTCCATGGTAAAAACCTGATGGCGGACGCCGTCGCCGGCGGCGGAATTTTCCTTGCCCATGCAGTCGGACGGCGACGTGTAGACCGCGATGCCCAGTTCCTCGAACTGTTCGGGCTTTGCAACGACACCCTCGGGACCGACCTGCCACTGGAACTGCACGGTGACGATGTCCGGCTTCTTTCCAAGCACGCTTTCAAAGCTCGGATCGTTGTCGGCGAGGCGTTCGATCTTGGCGTTGACCTCTTCGTAGCCTTTCAGGACAGGCCCGACCCACAGCGCAGTGCCGATCACCTTGTCCGCAAGACCGAGAAGGTAGAGAATCTCGGTGCTGCTCTGGCCGATCGAGACGGTGCGTGACGGCGCGTTCTTGAAGGTTATCTGCCGCCCGCAATTCTCAAGCGTGAGAGGATAGACGGTTTCTGCCGCCAGGGCGTTGTGAAACAGTCCTGAAACAATCAAGGACAAAGCGCACAGGCCAACGTGCGGCCACCGCTTGGAAGTGATCATCGTTATATTTCCCGAAGTGTGATGTGAATGCGGGTCCTGAACGGGCCGCGCTAGATATCAGGATGCTTTCAAAGCACCCGGTCGCCCCGTCGACGATGGAGATCTGGGAAATATGATACGCAAAAGCGCGATGAAGCGCGGGTGTCGGCCATGTCTTTCTCCTCTTCGGGCATCCCCGCCCGTGATGATGGATCGATGTTCGACGGCAGGTCTCCTGGCTTGCGAATATCTGTCGCCCACCTGCCTTCCCGCGCCCAAAACCAGCGCAGTGGCATGGCGCCTTTCGGCACCACGAGGATGGACGGCAATCCGCTCACAGTTGCGGGGGCAGCCACGGTCTTGGATCCCCTTCGGGTCGTCCGCACCGTATTCCCTTTTCGTCCCGTTGCTTTTGACTCCGGGAACCGTCATCGCCAGATAAAGGCCCGTCCGTCTCGCCGTCAAGCTGGAAAAGACGGCAGCCAAGGTGCGGAGACCGAAGAGCAAGCGTATGAGATTTCCGCGCCCGTTCGGACCGGGGACTTTGGTCGAGATCGGCTCGGCGAGATACCGGTGATAGGTGAGGAGAAGCATACCGAGCCCCGTGTCGTATAATCACTCTCAAAAATCACACGGATCTGCATATGTAATGTTATTACATTCGTCAAATGAAAAGTTGCGCAAGAATGCTTCGTTACGGGCACCGGCCTTCTCTTTTCAGCCGCCGATGTCGTCCTTGCCGCTAATCGAGACGGAGGGGTGCGGCCGGGCGTCGTCGAGACGGAAGGATGCTGTCTCGCTGAAGACGGCAGCAGAGGCAACGCCTATGGATTGGTATCCATACTTCGCTTAATTTATCGATCCAGACCATAAGTCGTCTATGAAAACCGGACGGGGAAACGATGGCCAGGGAAGATTTCAACGACCTTTTATGGTTCCTGGCCGTGGCAGAGGAGCGGAGTTTCACCAGGGCTGCGGCCAAACTCGGTATTACTCAGTCCACGCTTAGCCACACGATCAAGCGCCTGGAGACACGCATGGGCCTGCGGCTTCTGTCCCGCACCACCCGTAACGTGGCGCTGACCGAAGCCGGTGAGCGTCTGTTTCAATCGCTGGCGCCTCGGGTCTCCGCCATAAGGGATGATCTTGCGGCACTCATGGCCCTGCGCGACAAACCGTCCGGCACTATTAGGATTACCTTGTCTGATCACGCGCTGGAAAGCATCGTCTGGCCCAGACTGCAGCCGATCCTTTCTGAATACCCCGATATCAAGCTTGAGCTGAGCCGGGATAACGGCTTGCGCAATATTGTGGAAGACGGTTTCGACGCAGGGATAAGGCTCGGCGAGAGCATCGAGAAAGACATGATCGCCATCAGGGTCGGTCCCGACTGGCGAATGCTGGCTGTCGCCTCGCCCCAGTACCTTGCCACGCAACCGCCGCCGCAGCATCCGCAGGACCTCGTACAGCATAACTGCATCAACATGCGCCAGGCCACCGGCGGCGGGCTCTACGTCTGGGAATTCGAGAAGGACGGGCAAGAGCTACGTGTCAGAGTCGACGGCCAGCTCACCTTCAATAGCTCTTACCCCATGATAGATGCTGCCATGAAAAATGGTGGCATCGCCTATCTGCCGGAAGATCTTGTCGCCGAACACATCGCGACTGGACGCCTCGTGCCCATGCTGGAAGAATGGTCGCCTCCATTTTCAGGCTATTTCATCTATTACCCGACCCGGCATCAGAACTCCCCTGCCTTCAAGGTCGTCGTGGATGCCTTGAGATACCACGGGCATTAGGCGGTAGGGACGAATTACGTTTCAGGGATTCCGGGCGGGCGCAATCGGTCCCAACTTGGCCACCCCCTCGGATAAGAGCCTCGCCAACTTCATCGATTCATCAAATTCGCCGCTACCGCGACATGGCTCGAGTGCCAGCTCGTTCCCAGAGAAGGTCTGCTGTAGACCGCGGCGCATCTGAGAAGCTGAGCAAGGGGTTCGAGCATCCGATTCCGCAACTACCGGAAAGGCCCGGGCCGTCGCCAATGACGCTTGTCCGCAGATCCCATGACGGCGAGGTCTCGTGTGTTCGCTTACGCCAGCACCGCCTCCACCGGGCGCCGCGGCGAATAGGGTAGCGTCGGCCCATATCCGAACCGCATGACGATGTCCGGCCGACGTCCAGGCAGGCCGGCGAGCGCGGCCAGCTCGGGTCGCAGTTGCGCGACTTCCACCGGTTGATTGATAAAGGCATGCTTGAGACCGAGCGCCGTCGCCTGCAGGGCGAAGCGCTGGCAGGCACGTCCGGCGCGGACCCAATGCTCCGCATCGTCGCGTTCGGAAACGAACACCGCTACGCCCGCTGACGAATGAAGCTGCCTTGCGTATTTATCGTTCTCGGTATCCGCGCGAAACGCGAGATCGAAGAGGTGCGGACCCAGCCAGCTCGGCAAGGATGGGTTGCCGCTCGTAGGGCCGAACAGCCCATCGCCAGATGCCATCGCCTGGCGCGGGTTGAAGCGCAACCAGGATTTCAGTTCGCGCATGAAGGCGGCGTCCGCCATCTGCGCGGTGTTTCCGGCGAGGACGAGATCCCGCACGCGATCCATCCCGGTCCTCCCGGTGATCAGCACGAGATCGACGCCCGGCATGTCTGCCGCCGCTACCAGAGCCCGGAGGTCTGCCGTGGAAACGCTTTTGCCGTCATAGTCGGCGCGGGTCGACTGGCGCCTCGGAATCGCCGCGAACAGATCGGATCGGCTCGCTGCTCCGTCGCCGAAAACCAGTGTCACGGTGCCTTCATGCGCCGGATCGAAGCTGATTTCTTTGGCAGGACGGCCAGCCGCGGAGGCGGCGAGCGCGAGGTTCTCGGCTGCGCATCCGAGGCTCGCAAACAGATGGTGGTCATCGGCATCGACCACCGGGGTGCGCCGCGTAGGGTCGGCGAGGATGTCAACGCGCCTCTCACCGAGGCGAAACCGCCACGGCTGCGTGTTGTGGCCGTTCGCGGCAAGCGTCGCGTAGCGGACAAGTTCGTGCAGCCGGGGGTTTTCAGAAAGCACGGCCCTGCTCGCCGCAATCGAAACTTCATACGCCTCCATCGAGCCCATCTGACGTAGGCTCCAATAGGTAGCACCTGCGCCCGCGATCGCCACCGCGCCGCCTCCGATGAGCAGACCGCGCCGCGTCATCATCCGAATAACTCCCGCGGCATGCTCTCATCCCGGCGGCCGGGGCCATCGGGCAGGAAGGCGACATGGTCGCGGCGGCAGATCGCCCGAACCGCTGCGCGCGCCGTCATGAGGCCGCACGGCAATCCTCCGCCGGGCTGCACCCATTGACCGACCATCCGGAACCGGTGGAGGCCCGGCAGAGTCTGGCGACGCGGCCGAAAGCCGACGCCTGGCGTAGGCAGAAAACCCTCCATGCTGCCTTTCCAGTTGCCGGTAAAGTGCATGACGCTGGCCGGCGTCGAAACATCCGTCACTTCGATGGCTTCGCGGACACCCGGCAGGCGGCGTTCGAGAATTTCGATCACGGCTGAAGCAATGCGCCGCTTCTCCACCTCGTAGGCGGTCGCATCCTTGCGCCGCAGATCCTGCCAATAGGCATAGTTCCATGTTGGCAGAAAGCAGGTGACCGCGGTCTTGCCTGCGGGCGCAAAGGTCGGATCGAAATGGAAGATGCGGAACGCGACGGTGTCGAGGCTGGTCTCGGGATCGATTTCGAGTGGCTTGGCCAGAGTTCGAGCGAGGAAGCCGGGTTCCTGCGAAAGGTCCCTTGCGACGCCCAACGAGACTTGCAGATAGGAAGGAAAGACCTTCTGGCTGTCGTAGAAGGCGTCGATCGCCGCGTTGCGATAGCGGCCCTCGAGCATATCGTAGATCGACGCGTGGCCGTCGGCGCCGGAGATCACCCAGCCGCCCTGATGATCTCGCCGTCGCTCAGCCTGACGCCCACGGCAACGTCATCCTCGACCAGGATCGTTTCGACTTTCGCCATGAGGCGCAATTTTCCGCCAAGCGCGCGGAAGCGTTGGGTGATCGCGTCGATGATCGACTTAGCGCCGCCCACCGCGTAACCCGCATTGCGTGCACTCATCCAGCCGAACATCAGCACGAGCGCGATGGCAGCCATGTCGGCCAGTGCAGGCAGGTTTCAAATGTGTAGCCGTTCCGCGTCCAGCTGGTCGCGAGGCCTCCCGGGATCGCATGCTGCTCCAGGATCGTCACCTGATAGCCGCAGAGCTGCGCGTAGACGCCGGTGCACAAGCCCGCGATCCCGCCGCCAATGATTACGATATGTCGAGCAGGTTCAGGCATGGAGAAACCCTCGTTGGACGAGGTAAAGCTGGGCGACTTTTCGGCTCCCTTCATTGAGGCAGGTCAAACGGCCGTCTTGTCACAAAGGTTGTCAGTTCAAACATCCACGGCACTGCCGTTTTCGCACTGCCAGCCGCGCCGCAGATCACGTCCGTCTGCTCCATACTCTGTCATACAAGGTCATTCCGCCCAGCATGGCTGCGACGAATAGGACCGTCTGGGGGAGGCCGACCGACAGGGATGCAACGGCCGGACCGGGACAGAAGCCGCCAATCCCCCAGCCCAGGCCAAACAAAGCCGAACCGACCACCAAGGGTGCATCGATCCGATTGTCCGTCGGCACATGGAAGCTGTCGTCGAGTACCGGACGCTCCATCCGCTTCATCACCTGCACGCCGGCGAAGGCGACGACGACCGCGCCGCCAAGAACGAACGCCAGGCTTGGGTCCCAGGCGCCGAAGATGTCGAGGAAACCCTGGACGCGGACAGGATTTAGCATGCCGGACAAGGACAGCCCGAAACCGAAGACGATGCCCGAAGCAAGCGCAGCGGAGAATTGAGATGCGTGGCGGTTCATAATCCGAATCCTCGCAGCACTGCGACGGCGACCACACCCGCCGTCATGAAGGTGGCGACGGCCACCATCGAGCGCGGCGACAGGCGAGCCAGGCCAAGGACGCCGTGGCCGCTGGTGCAGCCCGACCCCATCCTGGAGCCGAAGCCGACGAGCAGTCCGGCGACGATGATGAGCGGCCAGCCTGCCGTAATCTGCACAGTGGGCCAGCCGCCGAATACGAGCAGATAGGCGAGCGGCCCGAGGAGTAATCCGAGGACGAAGGCCACATTGGTGGTCAAGCCGATCCCTTGCGCAAGACGCCCGACAATCCCGCTGACCCCGGCGATGCGGCCGTTGAGGAGCAGGAGCATGACAGCAGATGTGCCGATCAACATGCCCCCGACCAATGAGGGGAGATATGTGTTCATTTGCCTTCCTTCACGCAGAAGATGTCATAAAGAGCGCCGACCAGCAGCGCGGCCTTTTCCTCCGTCAGGCGATAGAAGATTTGTTTCCCCTCCCGCCGCGTTTTGACGACGCCCGAGCCACGCAGCACGGTGAGATGCTGCGACAGATGCGGCTGGTGGACGTCGACCTTCTCTTCAAGCTCCCCGACGGAATACTCGCTCTCCACCAGGGTGCAGACGATCATCAGGCGCGCCGGATGGGACAGCGTCTTCAACAGGTTTGCCACCTCGCCCGCGCGCAGGGACATCTCCGCCGGAGACAGCCCTGCCTTCATCATCATCTTCAGGTCGGTACTCATTCCCACGCGGCTCCTTGCAAGGCATCCAGCGGAAACTTCAGGTAGCGCTTGCCGTTGGCTTCCGGTTCTGGCAGGCGGCCGCCGCAGATATTCACCTGCAAGGCATGCAGGATGAGCTTCGGCATCTGCAGCGTCTTGTCGCGCTTCGTCCTCAGCGCGACGAACTCTCGCTCCGTCACTCCGGCAATATGCGGGTTGGACTTCCTTTGCTCGGCGACAGTGCTTTCCCAGCGAGGCGCGCGGCCGTCGGGCTGGTAGTCGTGGCCGGTGAAGATCCGGGTCTCATCCGGCAATGCCAGAATACCCTGGATCGACTTCCATAAAACCCGTGCATCACCACCCGGGAAGTCCGCGCGCGCGGTGCCGCTGTCTGGCATGAAGAGCGTGTCATGCACAAAGACGGCGTCACCGATCACATAGGTGATGGAGGCAAGCGTATGTCCGGGCGAAAACAGCACCTTGGCCTCGATCGAACCGATCTTGAAGGTCTCGCCATGGGCGAACAGCCGGTCCCATTGCGAACCATCGGTCGCGAGCTCCGGCCAGTTGTAGATGCCTTTCCACAGCTTCTGGACGTCCACCACGTGCTCCCCAATGGCCGTTTGAGCGCCGGTCTTCTGCTTCAGATATTGTGCCGCTGAGAAGTGGTCCGCATGCGGATGGGTGTCGAGGATCCAGTCGACTGTGAGATTGTTGTCGCGGATATAGTCGAGAATCGCATCGGCATTGATGGTCGCGGTCGCTCCGGCCTTCTCGTCGAAATCGAACACGGGATCGATGATGGCGCAGTTGCCCGTTTCCGGGTCGGACACCACGTATTGGACGCTCCAGGTGCGCTTGTCGAAAAAGCCCTTCACCTGCGGCCTGCGCCCGGCATGCTTGGTGAGCCAGGCTGCAGCTGAACTGGTGTCGAACCCGCAACCGCGCCCGAACTCCACGACCTCGTCGGCAGACATGCGGCCGTCAAGGACCTCACCGATCAAATAGATGCTCAAGGAACGTTTGCCCGTCTGACAATGCGCGACAACCGGCCCGTCCGACTCCTTAACGGCGCGCTGAAATGCCCGCACATCCGCTTCGGTGATCGTATCCGCCGTGACAGGGATGAAGGCGTAGGAGAGGCCGCAGTGTTTTGCCTCCTGCTGTTCGGCGTGGGTCCCCGGTTGGGCGGGATCTTCGTTGTCCGGCCGGTTTTTGATGAGCGTTCGGAAGCCTCTGTCGCGAAACGACCGGATGTCCTCGATGCTCGGTTGCGGCGAGATCGACAGCTTTTTGGATATCTCGATGACAGGCATGGTTAGCTCCGTTAGCTCAACTCAATATTCATTATATTATATTATATTATATTATATATTGATATAATTTCAAGGGCACGCTCGAAGCGGACGCTCGTCCAGCTTTCTCGTTCGATATCTTTCCATATATAGTTGTTCGAGCCGTACTCCTGGTGTTGATATCGATCTGCCTGTTGCGGATCTGCCGCGACGCTGGAGAACGCCTCCAAGTGGCAAAGGTCCGGGTCAGCGCTAACCGGAATGGCGGTTGCTGTTGCTTTACCGGAGGCCTGATACATGGACCACTCGAGGGAAGATCGACTGAAGGCCGTTCTCCTCGTTGTCGCGATCGGCGGGCTCCTCCTGGGGCTTGGACTATCCCTTTCCGGCTGGGACGAAGCGGCGCGGCTTGCCTGGACCCTCGCCACCCTCCCCGTCTTGATGGCGCTCTTCATGGAAATTTTCCGGAGTCTATGGCACGGGGAAACGGGTCTGGACATAGTTGCGGCGCTTTCGATGACAGCAGCGCTCACCTTTGGCGAGACGTTGGCGGCTACGATTGTCGCTGTGATGTATACGGGCGGCACGTTCCTCGAGAGCTTCGCCGATGGGCGAGCCCGCCGCGAAATGCACGATTTGCTTTCCCGAGTGCCGCGGACAGCGACACGCTACTTCGGCGTAGGCCTTCAGGAACTTCCGGTCGATGGCATCCGGCCCGGCGATCGGCTTCTCATCCGCCAGGGGGACATCGTCCCGGTTGACGGGACCGTCGCCGCCAATGGCGCCTTCGTCAACATGTCCGCACTGACCGGCGAATCTCTTCCCGTATCGCTCGCCAGAAACGAAGACGTGCTGAGCGGTTCGACGAACGCAGGAGACGCGTTCGACCTCATCGCTACGCATGAAGCCAAAGATAGCACTTACGCAGGTATTGTGCGCCTGGTCGAGGACGCACAACGCTCCAAGGCTCCCATGTCCCGGCTCGCCGACAGATGGTCGATAGGATTCCTGGCGATCACTGTGATGATTGCCTTTGCCGCATGGTGGTTCACAAGAGACCCGATCCGGGCGGTCGCGGTGCTGGTCGTGGCGACGCCCTGTCCGTTGATCCTGGCGGTGCCCGTGGCTCTCGTGGCGGGGCTTTCGCGTGCCGCCCATTTCGGCGTCCTTATCAAGGGCGCACATTCACTCGAGAACATGGCTCGCATCCACACTCTGGTCCTGGACAAGACGGGGACGCTCACCGACGGCCGGCCCCAGATCGCCTCGATCCACAGCCCGTTGGGCTACACTGAGGACGAAATCCTACGGTTTGCCGCCTCCGTGGACCAAGCATCGAAGCACCCTATCGCCCAGGCTATCGTTGCGGCGGCCCGGCGGCGAAATCTCCCTCTCGCTCTGCCGTCGGAGGTAAACGAGGTGGCGGGAGAAGGGATAGCGGGCTGCGTGGACGATAAGGAGGTGACGGTCGGCGGCAATGGCTTCGTGGAAAGGCGCGTCCAAGCCACGCCATTTTCCATTCCGGAAACCGCAGCCGGTTCGGTTGTCGTCGCTGTCGCGATTGCAAACAGGCTGGTTGGTTACATATTGATGGCCGATCCGGTGCGGGAAGAGGCGGCGGAGATGCTTGACGGGTTACGCCACGAAGGCATCCGGCGTATTCTGCTCGCCACCGGAGATCGCGCCGCTGTAGCCGAACGTGTCGCCGATGGCCTCGGTCTCGATGGAATTCGTTCCAGCCTCACTCCGGATCAGAAGGTACTGGTGGTACTGACGGAGCGAAAGAACGGACCTGTCATGATGGTTGGGGACGGCGTCAATGATGCGCCGGCCCTTGCGGCGGCAGACGTCGGCGTCGCGATGGGCGCGAGGGGAGCCGCCGCCTCCGCCGAAGCAGCGGACATCGTCCTTCTGGTGGACAGGATCGACAGGCTCCGTACCGGGATAGAGATCGCCAGGCGATCACGCAGGATTGCGATCGAGAGCGTTGTCGTAGGGATCGGCCTTTCGGTGTTCGCCATGGTGGCTGCAGCGCTCGGCTTCCTGCGCCCGGTCGAGGGAGCAATCCTGCAAGAGGCAATCGACGTCGCCGTCATTCTAAACGCGCTTCGGGCGCTAAGGATAAACCCGCGATGAAGAGAATGGGCGCTGCTTGCTGCTTCATCTGACGGACGCCGATGCCGTCTATGCGGGTTTCGGCGAGCGGGCTCCACGCCCGCTGGCAAAGATTGATCCGTCCGCCATGGATGAAACGCAGTTCCCGGCAGGATCGACGCGGCGGCCCGCTTTTCAAGGAAGCCAGGCGTCGAGCCGTCATAGGCGGCCTGGAAGATGCCGCTGAAATTATTGCAGGGACAAAAGGAACTGTCTTTGAGAGGGATCAAAGATGATCTTCGCGGGGGGTGGCTACAATAACAATTGGAGGCTTTGCCTGGTTCGCCGGCATGAACGTCCAGCTCAGGCACATGCAGGAGGCGTCATTGGATCTTCATCGCGCAGCAGTCGAGAAATTATGGGAACGACATCGTCCATCTGACGCCCGCGGCCATGGCAAACTGCCAAGTCCGAATAATTCTTCCCCCGAAGAAACGATCAGTGTCGAAGCATTCTGCGGTTGCCATGGCATTGACGAGGCCGAGATCAGGCAGCTTCAACGGCTTTTGGGTCCCTTCGCTATCAGAAATGAGCTGTGGGCGAACATTCGTCGTCAGCCGCGCTTCAGATAGCCATCGGAGCACGACAATGCCCGCAGCACCGGCTGCGGGCATTGATCTGGTCCAACCCTGTTTCCCACCCCGCATACAGCAGGTCGCGACATCGGATCAGCGGGCGAGGAAGACGGGAAAATCGCACCTGTCCAGGATCGAGGCCGTGACGCCACCGAATATCCTCTCGCGAAGCCGCGAATGCCCATAGGCTCCCATGACGATCAGATCGCAATCGAAATCGAGCGCACGCTGCTCCAGAACTTCGGCGACGGGCCGTCCGCCGCTGGCAACCTGCTCGACCTGCACGGTGGCGCCGTGCCGGGCAAGATAGGTCGCCATGTCCGCGCCAGGCTCTCCGCCATTTTCCCAATAGGAACTGTCTGGATCGATCAGCACGACGTAAACGAGGTCCGCGGAAACGAACATGTCCAGCGCCTCTCGGGCGGCGCGAGCCGCCTCGCCCCGAGAATTCCAACCGAGCAATATCCGTTTGGGCTTCAAAGTCGACGCACGCTCCTTGGAGGCCAGGAGAAGCGGTCGGTGGGCATCGAAGACCGCACCGTTTATGATCGCCTTGGCAAGTTGAGGATCGCCGCGAACTCCATCGCCCAGAATGACCACATCCGCATAGAGCGCGCGCCTATATATCTCCTCGTCGAGCGTGACAGTCTCGGCATAGACTTCGCCGACGTCAAAAGACAGCCCGCTTGCTTTGCATTCTGCTTCCGCCTTCTTCCGGATCTCATCGAGAATTTTCAGCTCATCGTATCGCTGATCGAGCCATGCGGTACCGGCTGGAAAATCGCCGACATTTGGCGGTAGGGCCAGGCCTGCAACAACGATGGAAAGGTGAGCCTCGAGTTCCGAGCCGAGTGCGATAGCTTTCTTGATATCGGACGCAGCGCCGGAGGCACCTATGACGGCAAGAACTGTCTTGAAAGGCATGGCACGTTCCCTCACGATGGGCCTTAATTGACCTGATACCGAAAAGTTGTAACCGCGTAGCAGCGGGCAACGATGATCTGCGTCAAAGTGGTTGGCGAATTTCGACGCATAGAACCACAGCCCCGAAGATCATTGATGGGGACTAACGTTCTCCAGATGCTCCACCTTCTCATACAAACACGCGACCAATGGTGGGGCCGACAGAAACCTAGAGGTGCCCGCAGCATTGATCTCGATCACTGAAGATATGCGGGACATGCCTATACTGGAGCCTTCTACAGCGAGGAGGATGCTATGCCATTGAAGCTCAAGTCAGGATTTATGACATCCGACGGAGACGAAGGCCGCCTCTTGATGGATTCGGGAACAGGCGACCAGGTCGTGCTTGTGACTCATGACGCGCTCGAAACCATCGCCAATCCGCCACGAGCAGATGAATTCAGGCTCCAAGAATATGTCGACCTCTTTAGCCAGATCGCAAGTGACAAGTTCGACAGGAAGGAATTCGACGCCGTCGGCCATATTCGCGTGACGTCTGAGGACATCCGCACCTTCCGCTCCCTGCATGCGCGATAGCGTTGCTGGCTTTAACGGCCGGTGGAAAGACATCCGTTCCGTAAACCGCCACCACGAGTATAGGCAACAGGAACTTGCTCCCTGCCTAATCGAAAAATTCATCGAAGCTCCTCGGCCATATATCATTGATGCTGGTCAATGCGTGCAAATCTGACACGAGCTTGAATTACGGTGCTCGATGAAGAGCTGCCACCGGGACGAGGAGAGCGCTTGTTTGCGCTGCATAAAGTCCCTTAACAGCAAAGGAGAATGTAATGGTTGAGGCTGCGACGAAACTGCCCGTTCAGAAGGATGAAAAGCCAGTACAACCGGCTGGTCCCTTCTGGTCTCCCTTCCAAACGCTTCGCAATGAGATTGATCGGCTGTTCGAAGATTTCGCTCCGACCTCCTGGCGTAATCCGGAACGCTCCTTGTTCGGCCGAGCCATGCCGTCGTTGAACGGCTGGGCCACCGCGCCGGCTGTCGATATTGTTGAGAACGACGACGCTTTTGAAGTCACCGCGGAAGTTCCTGGCATCGACGAAAAGAACCTCGATGTGAAGCTTTCGAACGGTTACCTGATCATCCGCGGTGAGAAGACCGAGGAAAAGGAAGAAAAGCAGAAGGAATATCACGTCTCGGAACGCCGTTATGGCTCCTTCCAGCGGACGTTCCAGCTTCCGGACGGGATTGACGCCGAGAAGGTGGAGGCGACCTTCCATAAAGGCATTTTGAAGGTCAAGCTGCCCAAGAGCGCAGAAGCTAAGAAGAACGAGCGCAAGGTTGAGATCAAAGCTGCTTGATCGACCGGCTCTTGCTTTCCAACCCGGCGCGCATCAATATTTTGCGCGCCTTTTCTTTTTAGTCGGCCAATAGCTAACAGCCGCTCCAACCGCTCCAACATATCCATAACGTGGTCGGGCGGATCGAGACGGGAGAATTGCTGGTGAGTCGCCCCGCAGATACCATCAGCTTGGACACTACGAACCGGAGTTTCGATGAGCGGCCCGGCGTCTGCAGTCGCAGACGTCGTTATTGAAGCAATTGCTGAATACCGCGGGGTTGCATGAGTTGAAAGAGACCGGCAGGCAGTATCCGGCGGTCTCTTTCAGACTAGAAGGCCAGGTGCTTTTCGATTTCCTGCACCGGTAGCTTGATAAGATCCTTATCATACTCTGCAAGGATCAGCTTTCTGACCGAGACCGGCATCGCGTGACGCAGGTCTGCAAGCGCCTTCGGCGGTGCGACGACCACCAGCTTATGGACTTTCTTTTCTTCGCAAATCGCCTCCAACCTCTCGGCGACAGTGACGGAGAAGTGTTCCTCTTCCTGCTCATGGAAATCGGTTTGTCCAAGCGCGCTGCGTCGGCTACCGACCGCCGCTCGACCGGGCCTGTCCGTCCCCTGGCTACGTGCCGAAGGATTGTCAGGCGCTTCGATCACCTGTTCGACCTCCAACGCCAGTTTAAACGCCGTACCGGTATTGCGCAGCAAAAGTGCCTTCTGCCCGTCCGCAACGAGCACCCAGGCGTCGTAGGGAATGACCTTGCTCTTCATCACACACCCTCCTTGGAGATAGGAGCAGGATAATCATTTCAGAAGGGACGGATTTGATCAGCATCAATCATCCTACCGTTCTGGGCTCGGCCACCAGAAGCGCCTTTGACGCTGCTCGATACCATCCGCGGAAAAGATGGAGACCGTCCTGGAAGACGTGCGGATCTTAATATGCGACCGAAAAATTCCGCTCTCCCCGACATGACGGGCCTGCTCGAGGAGATCGCCAAATCCGGCCCACCGCTTCCGGCCGCCCGGCGAAATGGTTACCGCATATTCGCCGACCGGCGGAAGAACCGCAATCTTGAGAAGCGGAACAGCGACGTGAACGCCGCCCGATCCGGAGAGCGTAACTGCTCTTTGAAGAGCATAAGTACGGTGATTTCCGTCAACTTGCCGACAGTGCGGATGAGTTAGACGGAGAAATACGATATCTATTCATTTAAGACACAAGGAGGCCCGCGTTGAACGATCACTCCCCGCGTATCGCGTTCCACGGAGCAGCCGGCACTGTAACCGGCTCCTGTTTCCTCCTTGAGTTCGGAGATATCCGAATCCTCATCGATTGCGGGATGTTTCAAGGCTCAAAGACGGAAAAGGAACTCAATTATCGTCCTTTTCCGTTCGCACCCTCATCGTTGGATGCGGTTCTCCTCACACATGCCCATATCGATCACAGCGGCTTGCTTCCCAAGCTCGTTAAGGATGGCTTTGCCGGTCCGATCTTTTGCACGCCGGCGACCTTGGATCTGTGTGCAGTCATGCTGCCCGATTCCGCTCACATCCAGGAAATGGAAGTGGAGCAACTCAACCGGCGCAATGAGCGGCGGGGCCGCAAATCTGTCGATCCGATCTATACCGCGGCTGACGCTATGGCCGCTCTGGTTCAGATGAGAACTGTTGGGTTCGAGCAATGGGAGGAACTGGATCCGGCCATCCGCTTCCGTTTCTGGAATGCTGGGCATCTTCTCGGATCAGCCTCCATCGAGGTCGAGATCGGGACGGCCGCGGCGCGCCAGCGGCTTCTTTTCTCAGGCGATATCGGCCCGAGCCACAAGCTGCTGCAATTCGATCCTGAAGCCCCTCCCGGCTGGGACTATGTGATTTGCGAGAGCACCTACGGCGACGTCGACCGCCACGATCCTTCCGACGAAGCGCGGCGGACCATGTTGCGTGATGAGGTCCGCCATGCCTGTCGCCACCGGGACGGAGCTCTCCTTATACCATCCTTCGCCGTCGAACGTACTCAGGAGCTTTTGGCCGACCTGATCAATCTTATGGAGAGACACCAGATTGACCAATGCCCGATCGTCATCGACTCTCCGTTGGCCCTGCGAGCAACCGAGGTCTTCAAGAAACATGCCCGGGACCTCGAGAACGGTGACCTGCTGCTTCGTGCCCTTCGAGCCAGGAATGTCCGGTTTACCGAAACCGCCGAGCAATCCAAGGCGATTGACAACATGCGAGGTTTCCACATCGTCATCGCGGCGAGTGGCATGTGCGAGGCTGGCCGTATACGACATCGCCTGAAAAATTGGCTGTGGCGGGAGGAAGGGACCGTTCTCCTCGTAGGCTATCAAGCTACCGGAACGCTGGGACGCCTGTTGGAAGACGGTGCCCCTACCGTCCGGATCCAGGGCGACGAGATTGCCGTAAGAGCAAGCATCCGCAAGCTTGACGTCTACAGCGGCCATGCCGACGGGCCGGAACTCGCTGCATGGCTTGCGGCACGCGCGCCGGTCCGGAGAGCCGTATTTCTGGTCCATGGGGAACTGCCCGCAGTCGCGGCCATGAAGGAGCGCATTTCCACCCTGCAGCCTCACGTCAGGGTCATAGAGCCATCGCTCGATGCCGAGTATGCTCTGACGCCCAGGGAACCGAGAGAGATTTCCATCGCGCAGGCTCCGCCGAGGCTCAACGCATTGCAGGTTGGCCGTAGGGACTGGCACAACGACTTCCAGTCTCTGATTCTGGATCTCCAGGAGAAACTGGACAGGGCGGCGGACGAAAAAGCTCGCGGAGCAATCCTGCGAAAGGTCAGACGTGCCCTCTCGGGCTCCGAGGAGTAAGGCGTTAACTTGTCAGGGGATGAGGACGGCTGCGCCGCTCAGGCGCCCTTCCCTAAGATCATCGAGTGCGCGGTTTGCATCTGCGAGCGGATAGACGACAGTATGCGTCCTCACGTTTGCTGCCGCCGCGGTCGGGAAGAACTCCTGCGCATCTTCCCTGGTGAGGTTCGCGACGGAGACCACCTGCCGCTCCTCCCAAAGAAGGGCGTAGGGCATCTGCGGAATGTCGCTCATATGAATGCCACCGCAAACAACCCTCCCACCCTTTTTGATTGCCTTCAATGCTGCCGGCACCAGACTGCCGACTGGAGCGAAAATGATCGCCGCATCCAATGGCGCCGGCGGCGGCTCATCGGAACCACCCACCCATGCCGCACCGAGTTCCTGGGCAAAAGCCTGCGCCTGCCTGTCGTCCGGCCGCGTAAAGGCGTAGACCTGCCTTCCTTGCCAGCGGCAGACCTGCGCTATGATGTGCGCGGCCGCTCCGAACCCGTAAAGCCCCATCCGCCTGCCTTCTCCCGCCTTCTTCAGGGATCGCCAGCCGATCAAGCCCGCGCAGAGAAGTGGTGCCAAGGCAACAGGGTCGGCCGCCATCGGAAGATCGAAGGCATAGGCAGCATCTGCCACCGCATGCGTGGCGAAACCGCCGTCCCGCGTGTAGCCCGTAAAAAGAGGATCATCACAAAGGTTTTCGGCCCCCGACTTGCAATAGCCGCAATGACCGCAGGTATGGCCGAGCCAGGGAATCCCGACTCGTGAACCGATTCTCGCCGGGGGAACTCCCTCCCCGACCGCATCCACGATGCCGACGACCTCATGGCCGGGCACAAGCGGAAGTTTTGGGTTCGGAAGATCCCCGTCGACCACATGCAGATCGGTCCGACAGACCGCACATGCCTCTATCCGGACACGGAGCTCTCCCGCTTTCGGTTCAGGATCTGGCCGCTCCACCAGTTCGAGCGGCTTTCCGACCTCATGCAATACCATGGCCTTCATAAGGAACCTCCGCGCAATCGTCCATCCGTTGCAAGGCGTCGCTGGCTCGCCGCTCCGCCTGCGAGCTTCCGCGGAAAGTCGCTCCATAAACTACACCCGATCTGCCTCCTCAAAAACCGATTGCAAAATAAAATCGGTACGCTATTATGCAACCAGTTGCAAATTGCAATCAATATCAGGAGCAAATGGATCAATGAAGCTCTACTATGCGCCCGGCTTCACTAGCCTCGCCGACCACATCGCATTGCTGGAGGCTGAACTCCCGTTCAAGCTGGTCAAGGTCGACATCGAGACGAAGCAGATCGAAGGCGGCGGCAGCTATACGGCCATCAACCCAAAGGGCTACGTGCCGGCGCTTGAGTTCAACGACGGCGAGGTGCTGACCGAAAATGTCGCGATCCTGGCCTGGGTCGCCGATCGCGCACCGCAGCTCGCGCCGCAGGGTCATCTGGGCCGCGAGCGCCTGCTCGAAATGCTGAGTTTCATCGCGACCGAGATTCACAAGCGCTTTCCCACTTACCTGTCGCTTCCTGAAGGCATCCGGGAGCAGACCGCTCAGGAAATACTGCACTGGTTTGGCTTCGCAGCAGGCCGATTGGAGCGGGGATATCTGTTTGGAGAGACATTCACTGTCGCTGATCCCTATCTCTTCCAACTGGCGTGGGGTGCAGCTCAACTCGGCTTTCCGCTGCCCGAGCCCCTTGGCGATTATATCGCGCGGATCGAACAGCGGGCCGCCGTACAAGCGGCGCTTCGCCGGGAGGGCTTGGCATGAGTGAGCTTGTTATCCGCACTGACAGGCTCGAGCTCGCCACGCAGAGCTTCGGCGACCCGGTGCATCCACCCGTCATTCTGATCATGGGCGGGATGGCATCGATGTTGTGGTGGCCGGAGGAATTCTGCCGGCGGCTCGCTGAACAGGGCCTCTTCGTCATCCGCTACGACCAGCGCGACACAGGTCTTTCGACAAAATATCCGCCCGGTCGGCCCGGCTACACTTTCAACGACGCCGTCGATGATGTCTTCCGCGTGCTCGACGGCTACGCGATTTCGAGCGCGCATCTCGTCGGCTTTTCTCTCGGCGGCATGATCGGCCAAGGCGCCGCATTGAAGTTTCCGGAACGCGTGCTTTCCCTGACGGCGATCAGCACCTCGCCGGTCGGGGTGGACAAATCGCATTTCCCTCCGAGCGGCGAGGCCTGGATGGAGCATATGTCCGTGGAGGCGGATTGGTCGGACCGCTCAGACGCCGTCGCATATCTGGTCGAGGATGCGCGCCTGACCGCCGGGACGGCACATACGTTCGACGAAGCCGGGACCCGAGCCTTCCTTGAACGAGATTTCGACCGCTCCGGAGGTTATCTCAGCGCCACCAACCACAGCATCCTCTTTGAGGTCGGCGAAATATGGCGGGGCCGGCTGAACGAGATGATGGCGCCGCTTCTTGTCCTTCATGGCACGGCCGATCCAGTCTTCCCGCTGGCGCACGGCGAGGCACTGGTGCGAGCTGTGGTCGATGCAAAGCTCGTAAAGGTAGAGGGTGGCGGCCATGAAATTCATCCCGAAGATTGGCGACAGATCATTTCCGCCATCGACGAACATGTCCGAACATCCGCCCAGTAACAGTAACAGGCCAAATGAGGGTTGAGAACTGGATCGTGCCAACGTCTATGATGCCGGCAAGGAGTCGGCGTTTATAATCTCGCACCGAAATGGATCGGGCATTGATGCCGACTGACCTGCAGGCGCTACCGCACATTCGGTTATAGCCGGCACTTCGGGCGTGGTCAGCGCGGATATTCGAGCTGCATGGCGACCACATTGGTGGTGGGGTGACCGTAGCGCCCCGCAATCGCCTCCAGCGCCTGATCGAGCGCATCCGCCGGCTTCCGGTCGGGAAAGGTCGACGCGCGACGCCCTTCTGGCCAGTTCACACGCACCTGGTCCGGCATGACACGAATACCGCTGCGCGTTTCTACGACATCCGTCGAGGTGGAAAAGATCGTGACGCTCGAACGGTAGGTCCGCGACCAGACATCGGCCACCAGGGCAAGCGACACCTCATCCATGCGCGGCTCGACGCGGATGCCGAGCTCATCCCGGTTCCACAAGGCCACCTGGTTGGCAAGTACGGTCGTCGCAAACGGTCGAGTCAGTTTAAAAGCAGCGCTGGCATGCCGCGCATCCCACCGCTCGAGCCCGAGATCACGAGCCGCCGCTTCGGCCTTAATTCGGCCAGCGATCGCTTCGATCAACGTCAACATCATCGGCATTGAGGCGGTGATGCCGGTTGTCGTGGCGACGTTTCCGTCCGACACCATACGGCGATCGGCTACATATTCGATCGTCGGGCTGCGGCGAAGCATTTCACTCAGGTAATACCAGTGGGTGGTGGCGCGCCGCCCATCGAGAAGACCTGAAGCGCCGACGACCTTGGCGCCGGCGCAGATACCAATGATCTTCGCGCCCTTCTCCGCCTGGCTCCGTAGCCATGCAAGCGCTGCCGGATCGTCGTCGCGGCTCATGGCGGGCACGATGACGTAGTCCGCTCCGTCGGGATGGTTGGCGTCGAACTCCGTGATCGTCGCGTCCGGCTCGACCTTCAGGGCCGGATAGAGCTGAACCGGCCCCGGCCTGGTTGCCAGCATCATCACGTCGGCGACGTCCGCCCGCCGCAGGATGCCGGTAGGTACGAGATAGTCGGTCGTTTCGGTGGCATCGTTGATGCCGATGACCGCGACAAGCGGCCGCTCGCGCTTGGTTGGCCTGAGCGAAGCAAGCATCGCGTCCGCCTCCGCCTGCGGTACGAGGGGTGCATTTGCAGCCCTCGTACCAGACGGCAGGCTGATCATCCAACCGCCAAAACCTGCCATGCCAAGAGTGGCAACCGCGGCGGCACCCCATATCAAGACGGATTTCCGCATAGCTGAACTGCTCCGACGGTATCCACGAGTCTTTGAGAGCAGTCACTCCACGTGATGCTTTCGCTGATTAGCGCAATACTACCAAAGCACGCGTCTGACTGAAAAGATAAAAGCCGTCGTGAGAATTTGGGCTTACGCCGATTTCAGCGGTCGTCTGAAACGGCAATCCTGAGTTCGAGCATCGCCTGCCTTTTCTCCTTGCGGATCACGCCAATGGCGCGCTCCAGTGCCCCCGGAAGGTCGCGCCCGTGCTCGACCCGTTCAGTGTAAGCTCGGCTTGCGGCCGCGATCGCGCTGTAGTCCGGAGAAGGTTCAAGCGAGACGAGAGGCATCTTGTTCGCCATAACTGCCGCCCCATCCGGATAACTGCTGACGACGGACCGGCGGACCGCGTTCCAAATGCCGTTGTTTTTGACGATTGTTAGAATAGGGAGTTCCAGTGCCTCTGCAATCTGATGACATGCAACAGGATTGGCGAACATATAGGAACCATCGCCGATACAGGCGATGCAGAGCCTGTTGCGGTCGGCAAGCTGCGCTCCGAGCGCTGCCGGCAGTCCCCATCCAAGCCCGCCGGAATGCGGATTGTTGAAGATGCGATTGGGACCGCTCACCTTCATCACCTCCGGTACGACGCCGAGTTCAGAAAAAATCACCGCCCGACTGTCGATCGCCTCGGAAATGCAGCGGCTCATCCATTCGGCGGACATCGGGCTCTCACACCCTGCAGCAGCCAGTGCGGCGGCGCGCTCCACGCGCTGCTGCGCCCGCGCGGCGATCATCCTCCGCCGCTCCTCGGCACCGCCCGCCAACGGCCGCACCGCCTCGCGAAGCGCGGCCATGGCCGCGGCCGGATCGCTGACGATCGCAAGATCACTGCGATGACCGCGGATCGGCATGCGCTGGAAATGCGGATCGGGCCCTATCTGGATTACCCGCGTATTACTGTCCGGGCGGTGGAGCGACTCCATCCAGGGAATGGCGCTGTCGATCACCAGCACGACGTCCGCCTCCTTGAGCGGCGCCTTGACGTCATAGCCGAGAAACATCGAGTGCTCCGACGGCATCACGTTTCGCACCGTGTAGGGCTCGACGACCGGGATGGCGAACTCCTCCGTAAATCGAAGGATTTCCGCGGCCGCCTTTCCATCGGGACCGCTGCGCTGGCATATGACAAGCGGCGCGCGAGCCGCGGCAAGCCAGGCAGCAGCCGTTCGGATCGCCTCCGGGTCGGGATAGGCGACCGACGATACCGCTTGCGGGGAAACCGACTGCCCGGCAATAGGCGGGACAGCGTCCATCAAAGGCTCCCGTGGAAGGCTGACATAGACCGGCCCGCGCGGCTCGCTCATCGCAAGGCGCGTCGCACGGGTCGCAAGGATCTCGCCCTGCTCCGGGTAGCGCATTTCATAGTGAAATTTGGTGACGTCGCTTACCATCGAGGATTGATCGTACATCTCCTGCCCATACTGGATGGGCGTCACTCTGGTACCGCGGCGGCCGCTTTCGGTGATCGGCGTACGCCCTGAAAGCACCACCACGGGAACGTTGTCGCTCGCCGCATTGATCACTCCCATGACGGAATTTGCCAGGCCGACATTGACATGCACCATCGTCGCCTGCGGCCGGCCGGTGACGAGGTAATAACCGTGGGCCATGGCAACACTCGCAGTCTCATGCGGGACCGTGATAGGTTCGGGAACGGAGCTTTTATCAAGCGACACAAAGGCTTCGATAATCGGCGGAAAGTCCGTACCGGCATTGGCGAAGATGTAATCGATGCCATTGCGCTTGAGCCCCAAAAGGAGGGATTCCGCGCCCGTCGTCAGCGTTTGGACCTCCGTTCCTTCAGTCGCTTCGTCCATGAGGTCCTCCCAGTGTCCGTTTATCAGCCCCGCCCGGCCGTCCCGACCAACTCGCGTCACCTCAAAAATGCACTTGTAAATTATCAAAATGCAAGAGATGATCGATCAATAATCTCTCTTAATGAGATTTTATGTCGGTTGCTTGGCCGATGGAGGAAACAAGCGGAGGAGAGAAAATCATGAAGCAGCAGTTGTTTGCCGCCGCTCTGGCGGCTGGACTCGTCATGTTCGGCAGTGCGTCCGCCCAGACCGTCGGTATCGCAACTTCAAATCCCGGCTCGATTTTCCACAATATCGGTACGGCGGTGGCGAAGGCGGCCAACGACGCGGGATTGAATGCGACAATCCAGCCAGCAACCAGCCCGAACCAATACATGCCGCTGGTCAATCAAAACGACGTCGAATTCGGTGTCGGCAATCTGGAGGAGTTCAATAATGCCCTGAAAGGCGAGGCCTGGTTTTCCGGCAGCGTCAACGAAAACCTTCGTATTGTCGGGCTCATCATGCCGATCAAGGAAGCGATCTTCGTGCGGGCCGACAGCGACATAAAGACAATCGCCGACCTTAAGGGCAAGCCTATGGTCGACGGTTATACGGCGCAACAGACGATCCTGCCGCAGCTCGACGCCATCTATGCGACCGCCGGGTTGACGCGTGCGGATATGCGGCCTGTTCAGGTCCCGAGCGTCGTGGCAGGCGCAGATGCATTTATCTCTGGCCAGAGCGCCGGCTTCATCTTCGCCCATGGCGCAGGCAAGGTGCGCGAGGCTGACGCCGCCGTGGGCGGTCTAAGGGCGCTGACTATACCGGACACGGAGGAAGCGAAGGCCGCCATCCGAAAGCATTGGAAGTCAGGATATGTCGTGAAGATGGAGCCCGGCCCGGCCACTCCGGGCGTACGCGAAGCCGGCACCTACATCGCCTATCCGCAGCTTGTCTTCACAAACTCCGCCGCAGACGAGGAAGCCGTCTATAAAATGACGAAGATCCTTTATGAGAGCAAGGAAGCGATGAAAGCCGCCTTTCCGCCCTTCGGCGAATTCCAGCCCAAGAACATGGTGGGCGAGACCGCGCCGGGAGAATATCATCCGGGCGCTATCCGCTTCTACAAGGAAGTCGGGCTTTGGAAAGAGTGACCGCCATGGACGCGGAACGCACGAGGGAGCCCGATTTCGGCGTTCCCGCCCGCCTATGGAGACCTGTGGCTGCTGCGCTTGCCGCAGCCGTCACCCTATCGGCGATGGCGTGGTCTCTGGACGTGCCCCGGATGATGGGCGTCTCCTATTATCCGCAGCAGTTCCTCGCCGTCATCCTGGCGTTGACCCTGCCCCTCGCATTCATGCTCTATCGGCCTGATCGCGAGAAACGGACAGATCAGGCGTTGCCCTGGTATGACGTCGCCGGCGCGATCCTCAGCCTCACAGCCTGCGCCTATATCGCCATCAACTATGCTACGGTGGTGAATTTCGTATTCACCCGTCCGATCGAGGCTTGGCTGCCAGGTATTATCCTGCTGGTGCTGCTTCTCGAGGGTTTGCGGCGATCCACGGGCTGGGTTCTCGTCGTCATCATGATCGTATTCCTGCTCTATGCGATGTTCGGAAACATCGTTCCGGGGCGATTGGCAGGCCGTCCGCAGGACTGGCAGAAGCTTGCAGGCTACATGGCCTACGATGTCAATGGCGTTTTCGGATTGTCCCTCTCCGTCGGCGCCACGATCGTGGTGGCCTTTATATTCTTCGGCGCGCTCTTGGGAGCAACCGGCGGCGCAAAATTCTTCACGGATGCTGCGCTCCTCTCAATGGGGCGCTATCGCGGCGGCTCGATGAAGATCGCCGTCGTGGCGTCGGGCCTGTTCGGCTCGATCTCCGGCTCCGCTGTCGCCAATGTCGTAGCAACGGGCGTTGTCACTATCCCCATGATCAAACGTGACAAATATCCCGCGCACAAGGCTGGCGCCATCGAGGCGGTGGCTTCAACCGGCGGACAGCTGATGCCGCCCGTCATGGGCGCTGCTGCCTTTCTGATGGCCGAATTCCTGCAGGTACCTTATGCAGACGTGGCGCTCGCGGCTCTTGTCCCGGCCCTGCTCTACTATGGCGCATTGTTCATCCAGGCCGACCTCGAAGCGGCCAAACTAGGTATCAAAAGCGCTCCGGAGGATCAGATCCCTAGCCGCCGTACGATCATGGGCGGCCTCCACTTCCTGATCGCCTTCGGATTGCTGATCTATGCGCTCTTTGGAATGAACTGGCTCCCAGAACGCGCTGCCTTCCTTGCCTGCGCCAGTGTCGTGGCGACAGCCGCCGTCTTCGGTTACGACGGCATGCGTGCATCCGTCCGCCAACTCCTCGACACAATCGTGGAAACAGGGGAATCCGTCGTCGAGATCATCGTCATCTCGGCCGCCGCCGGTATTGTTATCGGCGTGATGAATATCACGGGCCTAAGTTTCAATCTCACCTACGCTCTCGTGCAGCTCGGCGGCGGCAGCGCGATCGTCCTGCTGCTGATGTCCGCCATCGTCTGCATAATCCTCGGCATGGGCCTACCAACGCTGGCCGTTTACGTACTGCTGGCTTCGCTGGTTGCACCCGCGCTGGTCGAGGTCGGCTTGCATCCGATGGCGGCCCACCTCTTCGTTCTATACTTCGGCATGATGTCGATGATCACGCCCCCGATTGCGCTCGCTTCCTTCGCCGCAGCCAGCATCGCCAAAGCTGATCCGATCAAGACTGGGCTTGCCTCGTGCAAGTTCGGCTGGATCGCTTTCGTGATCCCGTTCATGTTCGCCTACTCCCCCAGCTTGCTGCTGATCGGAGAGACTGGCGAGGTGGCGTGGGCGGTCCTTACCGCGACGTTCGGCATGTGGCTGGTGTCGGCAGCACTCGCCGGTTACTTCGCGAGCCGCTTATCTACGTTGATGCGGATCGTTTTCGCCGTCTCTGGCATCCTTTCGCTCATCCCCGCAGGCGCATTCCCGGGAGCGATCTACACCGATGCCGTGGGACTTGTGGTAGGGATACCCGCGATGATATTCGCCTATGTCACCGGGAGAAAAGTGGTGGAGCATGCAATAACTTGACGACAAAGGCGATCAATAGTCTCGAACGTCTGCAGGCCGTTCTGGAGGTCTTCAGCGAAGATCGCCTCGAATGGACGCCGGAAGAAATGATGGAGGTGTTGGGCTATAGCCGCCCCACCCTCTATCGCTATCTCAAGATCCTGAAATCGGCGGGGCTTCTCACCTCAATGCCGAACACGGGTTTCACGCTCGGGCCGAAGATCGTTGAACTGGACTATCTCCTGAGGAAGTCCGACACACTGATCTTGAATGGCGCCCCACATCTCGAGAATCTCACTTCGCGATACAGCTGTACCGCATTGGTCGTGCGTTGGTACGGCGAAAAGATCCTTTGTGTCGATTCGCGCAGTTCGGTGAAGAACCCCGTCAGTTCCTATCCCCGCGGCCGTCCGATGCCCTTGAGCCGCGGCGCGATCGGGCGCTCGATCATGGCCTTTCTTCCCAAGCGGCATCTCGTGCCGCTGATCGAAAGGGCAATGGCGGACATGAAGGCAGTCGGCCTAGGAAGCACTATAGAAGAAGTACTGGAAAGCCTAAAACGGGTCAAAAAGGCGGGGTTTGCGGTTGCCTATGGCGAGGTGACGCCAGGCGTAGTCGGAATAGCCGCCCCCGTCTTCGATGCAGGCCGGAGCCCGATTGCAAGCGTTTGCGTCACCATTTCCGGCAGCCTCGTCAACGGCACGACGATTGACGAGATCGGGCAGCACGTTCGCCGTTCAGGCAGCGAGATCAGCGCTGCACTGGCATCCCACCGACATCAGGCTACCACGCAATAAATCTCATATAGAGAGAAAATGTGTTGACTTGACTTTCCCGCCCCAGCATCTTGGGGGCCAAGGGAGGAGGAGCTGTGTCGACGTCGCAACGGCAGGCTCCCCATTTGGAAAAGGATCTGGCGAGTATGCCCGCCGGCGCCTGCAGGACGGCTAGGAGGAGGTCTCCCATGAAGAAGATCGACATTTTCAATCACATCTGGCCGAAGCCCTTCTTCGACGCGCTGATCGACCATATCGGCGCGATGACGGACATCACCATGCGTTCCGGCGCCGTGCCTATGATGACGGAGCTCGACCGGCGTTTTGAGGTGATGGATATGTTCGGAGAGGACTACCAGCAGGTCCTGTCGCTCGCCTCACCTCCGCTAGAAAAGCTCGCCGGGCCGGAAAAGGCGCTCGATCTCAGCCGGATCGGCTCGGATTCCATGGCCGAACTCTGCCTGAAATACCCGGAACGCTTTCCCGCCTTCATCGGCACCGCAGCACTCAGCAATCCTGACACGGCCGTGGCTGAGGCCAAGCGCGCGATCGAGGAACTCGGTGCCGTTGGCATGCAGATCTTCACCAATGTCGGCGGCAAGCCGCTGGACCTGCCGGAATTCGGGCCATTCTTCGAGTATATGGCCTCCGCCGGCAAACCGGTCTGGTTGCACCCTGCGCGCGGCGAAAACTTTCCCGATTATCTCAGCGAAAAACGCTCCGAGTACGAGATCTGGTGGACCTTCGGCTGGCCCTACGAGACCTCTGCGGCAATGGCGCGCCTGGTCTTCTCCGGCCTCTTCGACAAATATCCGGGCCTCAAGGTCATCACCCATCACGCCGGCGGCATGATCCCCTTCTTCGAAGGTCGGGTCGGCCCCGGCTGGGACCAGATGGGCAAGCGCACGACGGATCGCGATCTCGCTGCGGTCCGCCGCTCGCTCAAGCGGCCGCACCTTGAATATTTCAAGGACTTCTACGCCGATACGGCAAGCTTCGGATCCCGCATGGCGATCAAGCACGCGATCGAGTTCTTTGGCGAGGACCACGTACTCTTTGCGTCCGATGCCCCCTTCGATCCCGAGGGCGGTCCGATGTACATCCGCGAGACGATCCGCATCCTGGAGGAACTGGACGTCTCGGACGAGGTGCGGCGCAAGCTCTTCCAGGACAATGCCGTCGCGTTGCTCGGCCTCAACATCTGATGGAGTTCACGATGCTGGCGGAACTTGGGAGAGCCGACAACTACATCAATGGCGAATGGATCGCCGACGGCGGAACTGCCGAAAGCACCAACCCGGCCGACGGCAGCGTTCTCGGCCATTACGTGCCGGGCACCAGGGCTCTCGCCGATCAGGCCGTGGCCGTTGCGCGCCAGACCTTTGACCAGACCGACTGGGCCTCCTCCCCTCGCCTGCGCGCGGCGGTGCTGTTCGAATTCGCCGACCGGCTGGAAGCCGCGCGCGACGAGATCGCCGACCTCATCGTCGCCGAAAACGGCAAGCTGAGGCGCGAAGCGCTCGGGGAAACGATCGGCGCGATCTCGGAGGCCCGCTATTACGGCGGCCTTGCGCGCACCATCCTTGGCCGCACGATCGAAACCGCGCCGGGCAATTTCTCGATGATGAACCGCGAAGCCGCCGGCGTCGCAGCAATCATTGTCCCCTGGAACGCCCCGGTTACGCTTCTGGTCCGCTCGCTTGGTCCGGCACTCGCAGCCGGCTGCACGACCGTTATCAAGCCCGCACCACAGACACCACTCATTCACCAGCGCGTCATGCAATGCCTTCACGACTGCCCCTCCCTGCCGAAGGGCGTGGTCAATTCGGTAAACGAGAACGGCACCGAAGTAGGCGAAGCGCTGGTTGCTTCCGACGACGTAGACGTCATCAGCTTCACTGGCTCGAGCGCCACGGGCAAGCGCATCATGGCTGGCGCGGCGCCCACCTTGAAGCGTCTGTCGCTTGAACTGGGCGGAAAAGCTCCGGCTGTGGTCTTCGATGACGCCGATCTCGATCAGGCCGTGCGCGAGCTGACGAGCGGTTCGCTGATGATGGCGGGGCAGATCTGCGTCGCTGCCGCGCGTTTTCTCGTGCACAAATCGATCGAGCAGGAGTTCACCGCAAGGATGAAGGCCGCCTTTTCCGCCGTTCGCACCGGGCCGGGAGCCGATCCGCAGAGCCAGATGGGATCGCTGATAGATCTGCCTAACCAGAAGCGTGTTGCCTCCATCATCGAGCAAGCGGCGGACGAGGGAGAGCTTGTCCTGCGCGGCGAGCCGCTCGGCCAAGGCGCCTTCATGACGCCCAGTCTCTTCCGCATCGATAACCTTCAATCGGAACTGGTGCAGGAAGAGTTGTTCGGCCCGATCGTGTCAATCGAGGGCTTCGAGGACGAAAAGGAGGCAGTCGCGAAGGCCAATGCCACCCATTACGGTCTGGCAGCCAGCCTCTTCACCCGCGACCTCAACCGCGCGACCCGCGTTTCCCGTGCCATTCGTGCCGGCACAGTCTGGCTCAACTGCCACGGCCGGCTTTTTGCCGAGGGCGAAACCGGCGGCTATCGCCATTCGGGTCTTGGGCGGCTTCATGGACCGGAGGGCCTCAACGATTTTCTCGAGACCAAGCACGTCTACCTCGAGGCCGGCGCCGTCTGATTGCGGCAACTCCTGAGCGACAGGTATTTGGAAATGCAGAAGAAAACGGCAGACGTTGTCATTGTCGGTGGCGGTCCGGTTGGTACGGGCCTGGCGATCGAGCTCGGTCAGCGGGGCATCCACACCATCCTGGTCGAACGCTACCCCTCTCCCCAACAGGTGCCCAAAGGTCAGAACCTGACGCAGCGGACGATGGAGCACTTCCACTTCTGGGGGGCGGAGAAACAGTTGCGCGCCGCCCGCACCGTGCCAAAGGAATATGGGATCGGCGGCCTCACCGCCTATGGTTCATTGCTCGGCGATTATCACTACGATTGGCTCCAGCGCGAACTGGTCCGCCCCTACTATTTCACCGAGAACGAACGCCTGCCGCAGTACCGCACGGAGGAGGTCCTGCGCGAACGGGTGCGGGAGTTGCCAGCGGTGGAGCTCTTCTATGGCTGGACCGGCGAGGACGTGAGGCAGGACGAGGACGGGGTGACGGTCACGATCACCAGCCGTGACGGAAGCGAACAGCGCAGTCTCAGCGCCGCCTATGCCGTGGGCTGCGACGGCAGTCGATCCGTTATCCGCGAAAAGGCAGGCATCACCCAGACCAAATCCGACCACGACCGGCTGATGGTGCTACTGGTGTTCCGCTCGACCGGGCTTCACGAACTCCTGAAGCGTTTTCCAGGCAAGTCCTTCTACAATGTCCTGCATCCGGACCTGAAGGGCTATTGGCAGTTCTTCGGCCGCGTGGACCTCGGCAAAACCTGGTTCTTTCACGCGCCGGTACCGCCTGGAACCACAAAGGAAAACTTCGACTTCGCCAACTATCTCCACCGGGCCGTCGGAGCGGAATTCGACATAGAATTCGAGCATGTTGGTTTTTGGGATCTGCGGATCGCGACCGCCGACAGCTATCGCAATGGCCGGATCTTTATCGCGGGTGACGCGGCCCATAGCCACCCGCCCTATGGTGGCTACGGGATCAATACCGGTTTCGAGGATGCCCGAAATCTCGGCTGGAAGCTTGCAGCCACGCTACAGGGCTGGGGTGGAGAACGCCTGCTCGACAGCTATGATATGGAACGCCGGCCGGTCTTCATATCCACTGCCCGCGATTTTATCGGGAAGGCGATCGAGAGCGACAGGGCTTTCCTGGAGGCATTCGACCCTGCCCGCGACCGTCCGGCATTCGAGGCGGAATGGCAGGCACGGGGATCCGGGGCGCGTGCGGAAGTGAATGCTTTCGAGCCCAACTACCGGGGCTCTCCTGTCATCTGGAGTGATTTCGAGGGCATGCCGAATGCCATCGGTGGCCACGAACTGCGCGCCAAAGCCGGACATCACCTGCCTCCTCAGATGCTGTCCTCAGGCCGCAATATCTACGAAGAACTCGGCCCCGGTTTCACGCTGCTCGCATTCAAAGCCAGTCCTGCTCTTTTAGATGATTTCAGGATTGGCGCGGAACGCCTGGATCTACCACTCAAGATCGTCACAGATGACAGCGATGAGGCCAGATCCGCTTACAAAGCGCGTTATGTGCTTGTTCGACCCGATCAATTTGTCGCCTGGGCCAAGGAAGATGAGACATCTTCTGCACTATCAATTCTTCTTCGTTGCCAAGGTCGATCAGAAACATACGATATGACCCGGCATTTGAAGAGAAGCGAAGCGGACGCTCTCAAGACGCTCAATCCAGACGCCTGACTGGCGACGATTTCGCGAAAAGCAACGCAGAAAGCTCGCCAAGGTTTGGACTTGCAAGCCGGACGCTCTGCACCTAAATTTGCCAAATGCTTGATCATTTGTCCCGGCCGCCGTCGCCTTCACACATTCCGATGGATGCACTAAGCGAAGTGCTGCAAGACTTTCGCTTGAGTGGGGTGAATTATGGGCGCTGCGAACTCCGGCATCCATGGAGCATCGCCTTTACGCAACAGCAGCTGCTTCGTTTTCACTTTGTCAGCCAGGGTCCATGCTGGATTCATACCGAAGCCCAGGGATGGCAGGAGTTGAATGAAGGCGATCTGATGCTGCTGCCGCAAGGCATCGCGCATCGATTGGCCAGCGCACCGGATGTTGTCGGCGATTCACTCAAAAGTTGCCAGGTGACCAAGTTGGGGAGCAACGTCTGCGAAGTGGTGCAGCAAGGAACGGGTGCGACCAGCACCCTCTTCTGCGGCTCCATGGTTTTGGGGGCGAATGCACTTAATCCCTTGATTGCTTTGATGCCGCCAATGATCAAAGGCTGCGATGTGGCTGGCAATGATCCCATTGTTGGCCCCCTGCTTGCAGCTATGACGGCGGAAGCTGCACAGCCTCAAATGGGCAGCGCCACCGTCTTGTCACGTATGGCGGACCTGCTCGTTGCGCGGCTTATCCGCTGCTGGGTCAATTGCAGCGGAGCCTCGACTACCGGCTGGCTCGCCGCCATCCGCGATCCTCATATCGGCCGCGTTCTGGTAGCGATGCACCGAGACCCCGGCCATGACTGGACTCTCGAAAGTCTCGCTGGCGTGGCAGGCCAATCGCGATCCGTCTTTGCTGAACGCTTCAGCGCTGTTTTAGGGGAAGGCGCGGCGCGTTATCTCGCGCGTCTACGTATGCAGCTCGCCCGCGAATTGTTGGGCCAAAACGGCCTGTCGGTTGCCGAGGTTGCCTCGCGTCTGGGCTATGAATCCGAGGCTTCCTTCGCTCGTGCGTTCAAGCGCCTCACGAGCGTCTCACCAGGCCTTGTGCGTCGCACAAGTTCCGGACGAATTGATATGGATTTCGGATTTTAAGCTACATATCATCCTAAAGGGTTCGGTTATGAAATTTCCCTTGAGCTAAAGGGATATCTCAATGACGGACACAATTTCACAGCTTGAATCCACCACGATGGACCTTGATGCCGCCGAGCCAGTCGCATGGAGCGGGGCCACCTGGTTCGCCGTTCTTTCGATGGCGGCTACCAGCTTTGCTCTGGTATCGGCCGAATTCCTGCCGGCGGGTCTGTTGACGCCCATGGCGCGCGATCTCGGCATTACCGAGGGAACGGCCGGACAGGTCGTCACCGCCACGGCTTCCGTCGGCGCGGTGACGGCGCTCCTGAGCAATGTTCTCATAGGCAAATTGAACCGCAAGACGGTGCTGGTCGGCCTAAGTGCGCTGGCGATCGGTTCCAATATTCTTGCCGCGCTGGCGACCGATTTCTGGCTGTTGTTGTTGGGCCGGGCCGGGTTGGGCATCGCGCTTAGCGGCTTTTGGGCGCTTTCGGTCGCGGTCGTGGCGAGACTGGTGGGCGCCAATGCGACGGGTCGGGGCATGGCCATCGTCACCCTCGGCGTCTCGCTCGCCACCATAGCTGCACCATCAATGGGCGCCTTGATCAGCGACTGGCTGGGCTGGCGCAGCGCCATGGCTATGACAGCGGGGCTTGCCGCGCTGGCCATGCTGCTGCAGGTACTCAGCCTGCCAACGCTGCCTGCAAATACAAGCAACAGTCTCGCCGATGTTTTCCGGCTGACACGCCGGCGTGGCGTTCAATTGGGAATGCTGGCCATCCTTTTGCTGATGACGGGGCATTTTGCTGGCTCGGTTTATGTGCGTCCCTTCCTCGAACAAGTGACGCTCCTTGAAACCGGACCGATTGCCTTGGCGCTGCTCGGTTTTGGCATTGCCGCTGTGATCGGTAACATTGCCGGTGGCCGACTGGCGGACGCCAACATCCACATGGCACTCGCAGTCACCGCCGTGTTGATGGCGTTTGCGGCGCTCGCATTGGTGCTTTGGGGCGCCCATATTGGCGTTGCCTTCAGCTTCGTCACGCTCTGGGGCTTCGCCTTCGGCATGGCGCCGGTGGTACTGCCTACCAATCTTTCCCGCGAGGCACCCGACGCTCTGGAGGCAGCGGGAAGCCTGATGGTCGTCTCTTTCCAGGTGGCCATCAGTATCGGAGCGGTTTTCGGGGGTTACGTTGTGGACCACTATGGCGCTATGGGGCCCTTGGTCCTTACCGCCGTCCTGGCCGCATCGACGGTCGCCTTGGCGCTGCTGCAGCCCCGCAGCTGATCTTGCTTCTGGATGAGTAAAGAGTGGGCGGTGCTTCCTCACGTGACGGACAGCATCGCCCAGGCGCCCGAGGCAAATCAAGCCGGTACGGCCGTTGTTGACTGCATGTCCTGCTGCGGCCATCGCTGCAGCGCCTCCCGCCCAGCGTCGGTCAAGCCGTAAACGCCTCTATCGAGCCGTTCAAACCAGCCATAGACATTCGAAAGCAGGATTTTTCCGGCATCCGGTATGCCGGATTTGATTTCACGCACACGCAGCGGTCCTGATGCCAACGCTGCTGCACAACCGAGCGCCTGCTGGCGGTACGCGGTCATGACGGGCGCGCGCGTGCTCCCGCCTACTGCCGGGTCGCCGCGCCGCCTCTGGTGTTCGCGCATCAGCTTCGAACGCCGTTTCGGATTGGTGCGCGGCATTGGCGATATGGAGCCGACGATAACGCTGACGTCACCGGCATCGGAAATGCCGAGCATGCCGATTCCGAGCCTGCGGCAGAGATCGCGGTAGCGCTTGTCCGCCTCGCGACCTTTGCCCTTGGCCGATACTCGCGCCGCGATCCAGACCTCGTCAGCAACAGCTGCGCGATCGACGGCTTGCAGTATGAGCTCCAGGTTGAAGCTCAATTTTAACTCGCAGATCACCACAACAGCCGGATCACTGTCGCTCAAGCCGACGAGATCGCAGCCGCCAACCTCGCCCTTGACGACGTAACCTGCCTGTTCGAGAAAGCCTTTGACGGGCAGATAAAGCGAAGTTTCCATATGCCTGCGGGATTAAGCGGAGGTTCACTCCATACCTACATCGATTTGTCCCTCCAGGACACCGCTTCAATGGCGGCAACATCGTTGTTTCGAGACGTGGTCTCGTTATTCTGCGTGCGCACGTTAAATACGCTGCACATCAAGGGTGGCGAGGGATAACATGCGTGTTGCGATCCATACTTACGGCACGCGCGGCGACGTCCAGCCATTTGTCGCCTTTGCTCTGGCATTGCGGTCAGCCGGACACGATGTCCAGCTTGCCGGACCCGTTCAATATGCTTCGCTCGCCAAAGATCGGGAGATTGCATATGTGGCCCTGCCAGGAGACCTGGTGGCACTTATCGACACGCCCGAGGGGAAAGCAGCGATTGAAGGGGGCGAGGGTTTTGCAGCGGGTCTCAGACTGCTCAAAAATATCCGCCCATTGATCGAAGGTCTTCTTCTTGCAGAATGGGAAGCGGCTCGGGATTTCCGTCCGGATGCTATCGTCTACCATCCGAAGTCGCTGGCCGCGCTTCATATAGCAGAACAGCTTGGCTCGATCCCAATCCTCGCTGCGCCGTTGCCCGTCCTGACGCCTACGTCAGCCTTTCCCAGCCCCATTCTTCCTTTCCGCTCTCTGGGCCCATTAAACAGGCTCAGCCACAGGGCCGTCGCATGGGGCAGCCAGCGTCTGTTCGCCAGAACGGTTTCAAAGTGGCGCCACCAGCATCTGAGTTTGCTCCCGGACAGTCCGCAAACACTCCGCCCAAAGGCAACCCTATACTCATATAGTCGCCACATAATTCCCATTCCCGCCGACTGGGACAAAGATGTTCATGTAACCGGTCCCTGGTTCCTCGAAAGACCAGACTGGGCGATGCCGTCCACGCTGCAGGATTTTATCGCTGGTGGGAGCGCCCCGGTCTATGTTGGGTTCGGCAGCATGCCGGCAATGTCGTCTGGAACGCTGACCGAAGCAATCGTCGGAGCTCTTCGCCTGACCGGCCGGCGCGGCCTTCTGTTGAGCGGAGGGGGCGCGATCTCCCCTTCGTTGCAGGATCCTGACCTCTATGTCCTCCAAGATGCACCGCACGATCGCATTCTACCGTTCGCGCATTCGGCTCTGCATCACGGTGGCGCCGGAACGACTATGGCATCAGCGAAGGCAGGCATCCCCTGCGCCATATGTCCGTTCTTCGGCGATCAGCCATTCTGGGCGCGCCGGATGTACGATCTCGGCGTCTCTCCGCCCCCGTTGTCAAGGAAGCGCATCACGACAGACGCAATAGCCGGCGCAATCGACGCGATGGACGCTCCTTTGCTTCGCGATCGCGCCGCCTCGCTGGGCGAGCAGGTCAGGCAGGAGGAAGGGCTGAAGTCGGCGGTTGCGCTGCTGGAGCGATACTGCCTTTGACGCCTTTGGGACGGAGATCTGGCTCCGCTTGCCAGACCTGGTTGGGCGGCGTGTTTCGCCGGCCTGATCGGCGCCTGCTCATGCCGCGCCGCATAAGGCCACCTCCGTAGGCAAGGTGATCGATGCTCAGCGCCTGCCTGCAAGACAGTTACCTGCGAGACGACTACGAACCTGCGCCAACCCGATCAACGATACGCGTGGCAGTGTTTTGTGTTGCCTGAAGGCGCCGGCCGGTCGCAGCGTCGAAAAGGTGAATGTCTGTTGCATTGACATCAAGGAATATCGTCTCACCAGGGCGCAGCGCGACGCGCTCGCGCAGCAGCACGGTTAAATCTTGCTCTTCCACCCGGACGATGACCTGCGTTTCCGATCCGGTTGGCTCAACCACGGCGACGCGCGCGGGAATGCCCCCTTGCGCCACGATAGAAAGTTTTTCCGGCCGGACGCCGTAAATCAGTTCGCGATCTCCGCAGAGCGGCGTCCGCTCCGCTGGCAGCGGTAGCGGGACGCCGGCCGTCGTGCGAAACGTCCTGGGACCGTCGGCTTGTACGCGGCCTTTGATCAGGTTCATGGCGGGCATGCCGATGAAGCCGGCAACGAAGGTGGTGGCGGGATTGTCGTAAATGTCGAGCGGTGTGCCGACCTGCTCGACAATGCCATCGCGCATGACGACGATACGGTCCGCCATCGTCATCGCCTCCGTCTGATCGTGAGTAACATAGACCGTCGTGATCTTCAGTCGCTGGTGCAGTTCCTTGATTTCCGCCCGCATCGCGACCCTGAGCTTTGCGTCGAGATTGGAGAGCGGCTCGTCGAACAGGAAGACCTTGGGATCGCGCACGATGGCCCGGCCCATGGCCACGCGTTGGCGCTGACCGCCGGAGAGGTGGCGCGGATGGCGGTCGAGATAAGACTCAAGCGCCAGGACCTTTGCCGCATTGTCGACCCTCCGCGCGATCTCGTCCTTGGCCACGCCACGTAGCTTCAGCGAAAAACCCATGTTTTCCGCGACGGTGAGATGGGGATAGAGAGCATAATTCTGGAACACCATCGCAATGTCGCGATCCTTGGACCTGAGGCCGTTGACCACGGCTCCCCCGATCAAGAGCCGACCGTCGCTGATCGATTCCAGCCCGGCTATCATTCTGAGCAGGGTGGATTTTCCGCAGCCCGAGGGGCCGACCAGAATGATGAATTCGCCGTCTTCGATGGCGACGTCCACTCCGTGGATGACCGGAAGGCTGCCGTAGCTCTTCCTGATATTCTGCAATCCTATCGAAGCCATGTCTCTCCTCCCCCGACAGGCCCTCAGGCCGTGCCCTCGCCTTCGTGGTTCACGGCCGTGCGCTGCCCGGACGAAAACATGATGAGCGCAAACAGCGGTTCGGAGCCGAGCGCCCGCGCCCAGTGGTGGATGTTGCGGGGAATGCGAATGGCATCGCCCTGATGGAGCAGGTAGAGCGCGTCGCCGAGCTTGTGCTCGCAACTGCCGGAGATGACATAGAGGATTTCCTCGCAATCGGGATGGGAATGCAGCTGGTTGCGTTCGCCGGGATTGATGCGGCAGGTGCCGAAGGTCATTTCCGCGCCCGGCGTGCCTTCCCCGGTGATCTTCCAGTTCAATTCGCCCCAGGATGTCGGCACGAACTCGCCGCCCGCCTTCCTGAAAATGATGTCGCTTTCGGTCATATGCGGCTCCCGGATCAAAGATTTGTCGTGACGCCTGCATCGGCGCTTCGGTAGAATGCGAAAAGTTTCATGATCTCGCGGGCAACCTCGAGCGTGCCCTTCGTGATCGGGCGACCGGACTGGATCGCATCCGTCAGGTGCAGGATCTCCGGCACGTATCCGAGATAGAAGAGATTGTTGTTGTAGAGTTGCCCCAGCGAGTGTTCCGGCTCGTAGACAAGGGCAGCATTGGCATCGGGCTGGATGAAGCTCGCCGCCCGGCCGTAGCTTGGCAATGCGGCCTTGCGAAAATAGGTTAGCTTGCTGCCGTTCTCGACAACGGCATTTGCACCCTCGCCGATGATCTCGACCCGCTCGAACATGCTGCCGCCGGACTGGCCCGCCGCTAAATGCAGCGTGCCGATCGCGCCCGATCGAAATCTCATGTTGGTGACCGTTGCCCCGGTGCCAGGCTCCCACTCGTAGCTCGCACGCTCGATCTCTCCGCCGAGGAAGTTGAGAATGGATCCGGGATGATAGATGTGGTCGAGGAAGCTCTGCATCTTGACCAGGTCGCCGCGCTCGGTGGGCGCCGGCAGGCTCTGGGGGTAGCGCACGTTAATGGAGGTCAGTCTGCCGAATTCGGGCGAACCGACCAGATCCTTCAGCTTTTCGATCGTCGGGAAGAAGGTCTTCTTGAGGCCCGTCATGACCATGCGGCCGGCGGCGGCACTGGCGGACATCAGCCGCTCGATTTCCTCGGCGCTCGCTGCCGTCGGCTTTTCCATCCAGACATGGCAACCCGCCTTCAGCGCATCCAGCGCAAGGTCGGTTGCCTGCACCCGACCATCTGGATGATACGCCGTGACCAGGAATACCAGGTCGGGCTTTTCCTTCGCCAGCATCTCGTGATGATCGCTATAGGCCATTTCCGCACCGAACAGCTTGGCGAACTTGGCTGCGCGCGCGATGTCGAGGTCGCAGATGCCGAGCAGTTCGACCGGTGCATAGCGCAGGGCCGGATAGACATTGCGATAGGCATGGCCGCCGGCGCCGATGAAGCAGGCCTTGATGTGGTTGTCGAATTCGAAATTGTAGCGGATTTCCCGCTGGACATGATGTGACATGGTCAGCCCTTGATTGCACCCTGCGTCAGGCCCTCGGTGAAGCGGCGCTGCATTAGGATGTAAAGAATGATGATAGGCAGGAAGGAAATGACGGTGCCGGAAAACACCAGCCGGTATTCGGAAGCGTAAGTGCTGGCGAACCTGACCAAGCCGAGCGGAAGCGTCTGCACCTCGGGACTGATCAGCACGATCAGCGGCAGGAAGAAATCGTTCCAGGTGGATAGCGCGCTGATGATGATCAGCGCCTGGATCGCCGGCGTCGAGATCGGCAGAAGCACCTTGGTCAGGATCTGCAGATGCGATGCCCCGTCGATCTTGGCGGCCTCGACGAGTTCGTCCGGCACGCTGATGAAGAAGCTGCGCATCAGGAAGATGCCGAAAGGAATGCCGCTGCTCACCTGCGCCAGCACGATGCCCGACAGCGTGTTCACCAGGTTAAGGCCGAATAGCACCTGATAGAGCGGGATGACAACGGCCTGGACCGGAATCGTCAGCCCCAGGATGAAGGTGTAGAAAAGCCATTCCCGGCCCGGAAAGCGGATCTTTGCCAGGGCATAGCCGGCGGGCGCGCAGGTCAGCAGCGACAGGATCACGACGCCGGCGAGATTGAGCAGGCTGTTGCCGACCAGCTCGCCGAAGCCGCCGATTTGCCAGGCATCCTGGTAGTTGCGCCACATCAGATCGGCGGGCCAGGCATAGGGATCGGCCTGCCCGATCTCAGCCTCGGTCTTGAGGCTCGACACAATCAGCCAGGCAAAGGGAGCCAGGATGAGAAGCATGACGGGCGCCAGGCCGAGCACGACGGGCCATTCGCGGTGACGGGTGCTCATCGGGAAAGCCTCGCGCGCCAACGGTTGAAGACAAGGGTGATGGCGATCGCCAGCAGGCTGAGCAGTATACAGAGCACGGCCGCCCTCCCGTGATCCTGAGACTGGAAGGCGAGCCGGTAGATATAGGTGGTGATCAGCTCGCTCTGGTAGAACGGCCCGCCATTGGTCATGACGAAGACGGTAGCGAAGCCTTTCAAGCCGTTGATCATGGCCAGAGAAATAACGAAGGTGGTTACCTCCCTAAGTCCCGGCAACGTTACATATACGAGCTTTTGCCAGCTCGAGGCGCCGTCGACCTCCGCCGCATCGTAGAGCGAGTGGTCGATATTCTGCAGGCCGGCGATGAACAGCAGCATATAGAGGCCGAACCCCTGCCACGAGCTCGCGACATTGACGGAAAACAGCACCAGGGCGGGATCGGAGAGCCATCCTTGGGTGAAGGCGCCCAGACCCAGCTCCGTCAGCGCAGTGTTGAGAAGGCCGTAGAACGGGTCGTAGATATTTGCCCAGATGACCCCGACCACGGCCAGCGACACCAGATGCGGCAGGAAGAACGCCGTCCGGAAAAACACCTGCGTGACCTTCAGCCGGCTGATGGCGAGAGCCAGCGCCAGCCCGAGGCCGCCGGCCAGCACCACATGGTAGATCAGCCACAGGAACGTATGCCACAGGCTCTGCCAGACGATAGGATCGGCCGCCGTCGCCACATAATTGTCGAGGCCGACGAAGCTGGACGCCGCGTTGAAACCGGCCGAACTGTTGAAGCTCAGCCAGAAGGTGGCCGCAATCGGCAGCAGGCTGAACACCGCGTAGAGAGCCAGGGCAGGCGCCATCAGCCACATCGCGCTGCGGGCATCGTGGCTGTCGGAGTTGCCGCAACTGTCTTCCTTACCCGCTGACCTGGCAGGATGATGCCGGGATTGGGTGGCACCTGCTGGCCTCGGCCCGTCGACAGGGGTGCCAAGGGGAGCAGCAGCGCTGCTCCCGGGCGTTTGACGGATGACCACGCTATTTCGCCTCTGCCATTTTTGCCTGGAGCTGCCGCATTCCGGCCTCGCCGGTGATCTGCCCGGAGATCAGTCCCTGGATTACCTGGAAATAAGTGTCGAGCACCGTGGCGGGCAGGTAGACGCTGGGATTGTAGCCAACGCCGCCGGCTGCGACCGCGAAGATTTCCTTGAGCACGGGGGTCGGCGGCTCGACGCCGGTGAGTTCGCGGGGATAGATCATGGTGCTGGCCGGCGCCTGGGCACGCTTCTTCATGACGGCATCGGACAGCATGAAGTCGATCCATTTCATCGCGAGATCAGGCTGCCTGGAATTGACCGGCACGAGCCAGCTCCAGCCGACGCCGCCGGTCGGGATCGCCTCGCCAGGCAGATCGGAGGGCATAGGCGCATAGCCGGCATTAGCAAGGTCATATCCGGCCTTGCGCGCATTGGCGGTGAACCAGGGACCGGCGACGAACATGGCGGCGCGCTTGTTGAACCACAGCCGCGAGGCACCGTCGAGATCGAGACCCGCCATCTCCTTCTTGATGAAACCGGCCTCGACCAACTTCTGCAGCCGCACGGCACCGGCAGCGATCTTCGGATCGTCCCAGGCGATTTCCTTACGCAATGCCTTGCCGATGGCTTCCTTGCCGCTGGCCGACTGCAACAGGTTGCCGAACAGGTGGCCGGCACTGCCTGTTGTGCGCGGGCCGATGGCGATCGGCTGCAGGCCCTTGGCCTCGATGGCCGCCAGCAGGGTTTCGAACTCCTTCCAGGTGGCTGGGATCTTCCAGCCGGCCTGAGCGAAGATGTCCTTGTGATACCAGATGCCCAGCGCATCGAGGCCGTCGGGCACCTCGTAGATCTCTCCGCCGAATTGGCCTTTCAGCTCCGCATAGAGCCAGGGATAGATCTGGTCCTTCCACCCGCGCTTCTCGTATTGTTCGGTCAGCGGCATAACCTGCTTGGCATTCTTGACGATGCTGATGCGGCCGATGCCGGAGTTGGTGAGGATGACGTCCGGCCCGGCATCGGACTGGATAGCGGACTGCACGGCGCCGTTGCTGATCGTGCCGGTCGGCGGCATGAACTCCACCGTCACGCCGGGATTGGCCTTTTCGAAATCCGCTTTGATGCCGTTCCAGAGTTCGGCAACCAGCGGCTCGGTGATCTGCTCCGGCCCCCACATTTTCAGCGTCTGCGCATTGGCCACGGCACCGCCGGCGAAAATGGCGAGCGCGGCCACACCGGCTGCAAGAAATTTCAGCATTGTTTCCTCCTCTTGAGCGGCCACGCCATGGACCGCCTCCCGTTTTGCTGGAAAAGGGGAACCTCCCTCCCCTTCCCGTCGCCCGGCTAGGTCGCCGGGCTTTCCTTCCTGAAGCGCGCGAGCACCGCCTGCTGCACGTCGCTGATATGCGCATGCATCAGCGCCTTCGCCTGCGGGATGTCCCGGGTCCTGAACGCCTGCAGGATCTGATCGCGCTCCTGCGCGGCCCGTTCGGCAAACTCCTTGCTTTCATTGGCGATGGCGCGGCAGATCTGGATTTGCAGGGCCAGCCGCGAGAGCGTTTCGATGAGAGGCGCGCTGCCCGACAACTCGGCGATGGTCTCGTGGAACTCCCGGTCGCGGGCGCCATAGGTCTCAAGGTCGCCCCGCCGCAGCGCCGCCACGGCCTCGTCCAGGATGCGCTCGAAGCCGGCAATGTGGGCGTCGCTCATCTGCGGCACCGCCAGTTCGACGGCAAAGCATTCCAGCGTCTTGCGCAACTCGTAGAGATCGCTGACTTCCTTGCGGCTGAAGCTCCTGACGAAGAAGCCGCGATAGGGTTTGATCTCGATCAGGCCCTCCTTGGCGAGCGTGCCGATCGCCTCGCGGAACGGTGTGCGGCTCACCTGGAGCCGCTCCGTCAAAAGCTTCTCATCGATCGACACGCCGCTCGGCAACTCTCCCGATACGATCAGGCGAACGATCTCCTCATAGATCCGCTCGCGGAGGGTCTGGTGTTGCGGAGCATTCATGGCGTCATTTCCGTCTGGATTTCGATGATTAAGTATGCAATATCCAAAATAATATACAATATGCAAAATGCGGGTTTGCGAAAAATTCCGCGCCGTTGGTGGGGAGGCGGCGCCGAAAACGGGAGGAAAAATTATGAAAAAGGTTTATATCGTCGGCACTTGCGACACCAAGTTCGCCGAGCTGGACTATGCGCGGAGCGCTACCAGGCAGGCCGGCGCAGAGGCGGTGCTGGTCGATGTGGGCACCCAAAGTTCCCATCCCGGCGCCGACATCGCCGCCAGAGAAGTGGCGGCAAACCACCCCTCGGGTGCGGCTGCGGTACTCAGCCAGGCCGATCGCGGCAAGGCGATATCGGCCATGGCCGAGGCGCTCACAGTCTTCCTTCAGGAACGCAACGATATCGGCGCCGTCCTCGGCCTTGGCGGCACCGGCAATACAGTGCTCGTGACCCGAGTCATGCGCGACCTGCCCGTGGGTGTGCCGAAGCTCATGGTATCAACGGTGGCCTCCGGCAACGTCGCCCCCTATGTGGGGCCAAATGACATTGCGATGATGTATTCCGTCGTCGACATCGCCGGCCTCAATGCCATATCCCGCAAGGTGATCGGCAATGCCGCGCATGCGGCGGCCGGCATGGTGCTCCATCCACCTGTTCTGTCGGCAGATGACCAGCCGGGCGTCGGCATGACGATGTTCGGTGTGACGACCGCCTGCATCACGCAACTAAGGGATATGCTGGACGACGCTTACGAGCTGTTCGTCTTCCATGCCACCGGCGTCGGCGGCCAATCGATGGAGAAGCTGGTCGATTCAGGCCTGTTGCAGGCGGTCATCGATGTCACAACGACGGAAGTGCCAGACCTTCTGGTCGGAGGCGTCTTTCCCGCCACCGAGGACCGTTTCGGCGCGATCATCCGCACGAAAATTCCTTATGTCGGTTCGGTCGGGGCCGTGGACATGGTGAATTTCGGTGCGAAGGAGACCGTGCCTGCTGCATTCCGCGACCGCAGGCTGCATGTGCACAATGCCCAGGTGACCCTGATGCGCACCACGCCGGGGGAGAACCGGCGGATCGGTGCATTCATCGTCGAGAGGCTGAACCGCATGGAGGGCCCGGTCCGTTTCCTGCTGCCATTGCAGGGCGTATCTGCGATCGACGCGCCGGGACAGCCGTTTCACGATCCGGCAGCCGACGAAGCCCTGTTTTCGACCATCCGCGCCGGCTGGAAGGCGGCTCCGAACCGGCAGTTGATCGAACTCGACGCCCATATCAACAGCCCCGAATTCGCAGCGGCGCTCGCGGCCAATTTCCACGCCATCACTGCCTGAGGAAAAATCATGACACGCCATTCACGCAACGACATCCTGGACCGCCTGCGCCGCAAGATCGCCGAGGGCCGACCAATCATCGGCGGCGGCGCCGGCACGGGCCTTTCCGCCAAGAGCGAGGAGGCGGGCGGCATCGACCTGATCGTGATCTACAATTCCGGCCGCTATCGTATGGCGGGCCGCGGCTCGCTTGCTGGCCTGCTGGCCTATGGCAACGCCAATGATATCGTGCGCGACATGGGGCGCGAGGTGCTCCCTGTGGTACGCCACACACCGGTGCTAGCCGGCGTCAACGGAACCGACCCTTTCATGCTGCCCGACCTGTTCCTGGACGAGTTGAAGGCCATGGGATTTGCCGGCATCCAGAACTTCCCTACGGTTGGCCTGATCGATGGCACGTTCCGCACCAATCTCGAGGAGACCGGCATGAGCTTCGACCTGGAGATCGACATCATCGCGCGCGCCCATGCCAAGGACATGCTGACGACACCCTATGTCTTCAGTGGCAAGGATGCCGTCGCCATGGCTGAGGCCGGTGCGGATATCGTGGTGTGCCACCTGGGCCTTACGACCGGCGGCGCGATCGGGGCTGAAACTGCCGTGACGCTCGACGAATGCGTCGAGCGGATCGACGCCTGGGCGGACGCGGCGCGATCGGTGCGGGAAGATGTCATCGTCCTTTGCCACGGAGGTCCGATCGCCATGCCTGATGATGCGGCCTATGTGCTCTCCCGATGCAAGGGATGCGATGGCTTCTATGGTGCAAGCTCGATGGAGCGGTTGCCGACGGAACTGGCGATCAAGGCCCAGATAGAGGCTTTCAGCAGTCTCCCCGGTATACGATAAGGATACGCGGCGATGGCGGCACCGTTATTACTTCAGGCCCTGGACACGCACACCGCCATCCCGGCAACCTCCGGGCCAGCCATGGCCCCACTGCCTTTCAACGGCGGCTTTCTTCGCCGACCAGGGATATGGCATGGGACAAAGCCTGAGTCCGCGTGACGTCAAGAGGCTGGGAAACCGAGTGCGACCTCGTCATCATCTCGGCAAGCGAACCGCAGGGACAGCTGGCGCTTCAAGGCGGCCCGCATTGAGGGAGATATGCGCCGCTACGTCCCGACGGCGCGGAAGATTGCACGGCAGGTGGAGGGAGTTCAGAGGAAGAAGCCCGCATCCTCTTCCCTGAGATATTTCCTGGCCGCCTCAGCGTCGATATCGAGGCCCAAGCCCGGCGCTTCCAGTAGGTCCACCATGCTATCCTTCACGATCTGCGGCGGCAAGCCGATTATCAGATCCTCCCACCAGGAATCGGAGGCGGTCGGATATTCGAAGGCGATATAATTTGCAGGCAACGTGGCGCAGACATTGATCAACGCGCCAAGCCCCAGCAGGCCGTTGGCGGTGCCGTGCGGCGCCATCAGGATCGAATGCATATAGGCGTGCTCGGCAACCCATTTGAGCTCGGCGATGCCGCCGATGTCGGCCGGATCGGGGCCGATGACCCGCACGGCCTGGGTCTCGATCAACTCCTTGAAATTGTGCCGGAGGTAGATCTGCTCGCCCGTGTGGATCGGCGTCGAGGTTGAGATCGTCAGTTCCCGATAGGCCTGCGGATTTACCCACGGAACATAGTCGCCGGTCAGCATGTCCTCGAGCCACATCAAATTGTATTTCTCCACCGCACGAGCGAACCTTATCGCATCCGGCAGCAGCCAGCCCGGACCGCAGTCGAGCGCCAGGCTGACCTTGTCGCCCAGCACCTCCTTCATCGCGGCCACGCAGTCGAGCATGTGATTGAAACCGCGCTCGCTGATCACGCCCTGATCCATGGCGCCGTGATAGCCGGCTTTCTTCTGCGTGACGCCGTAGTGGAAGCCCTCGATACTATCCTTCATGTTCGAGTGGAACGAGATTCCCTGCTTGACCATGAAGAAGTTCTGCGGCTGCTCCATCATCCATTTGACGTCAGCGGCGTAATCCTCCGGCCGGTCGCCCACGCGTTTCTGGCGAACAGAACCGTTGTAGACGCGCACCTTGTCCCGCACCTTGCCGCCGAGCAGCTTATAGGCGGGCACGCCCGCGGCCTTGCCGGCAATATCCCACAGCGCATGCTCGATAGCGCTCACCGCCGCGCCATACGGCTTGAAAGAGCCGCGTTGGCGGATCTTCAGCATGACCCTTTCGACATCGGTCGGATCTTCGCCGATCAGCGCCTCGCGGAAATGCAGCACCCAGGGCTTGAGATAGGCCTTGGTGAATTCGACTTCGCCCAAGCCATAGAGGCCCTCGTCGGTGACGATGCGGACGATCGGGTGTTTGCCGATAACGGCGCAGCGCAGGTCGGTGATTTTCATGGCGCGCTCTATTTCACCGAGGAGAAGGAAGTCGGCGCCAGCAATTGATTGCTGATATTGGCGATGATCGGGCCGTCGGCCTCGGATTCATCGCGCGCCTTTAGCCATGCCGGATCTGTGGTGAACGCCTTCCATTTCACCTCGCGCTCGGCCAGCGATTCCCAGGCCAGGAAGTAGGTGAGGCGCTGACCGTGTTCGCCGACGATTGTTGTGAAGAACCCGGCCTGCCGAATGCCATGCCTGTCCCACAGGGCCAGGGTGTGGTCGTTGAAGCGCTTGAGAAGTGCGGGCAGCCGACCCGGCAGGCAGTCGTAGATACGAAGTTCGTAGATCATGGTCGCTCCTGACGTTCGTTATGTTTTTCCAGCCGGTCAGCTCCAGGTGCGATCCCAGGAATATTCATCGTCCCAGCGATCGGTAGGCTGCCAGATGCCGGTGACGCCCGGCTGCAGATGTTGCGAGATCACCTCATCGACGACGTCGTCGATCCCTAGGCCCGGCTTGTCCGGAACAGTGATGAAGCCATCCTTGACGAGCGGCTTGGGAAGGCCGGTGACGATATCGTCCCACCAGTCGACATCGGCGGAGTGGTATTCGAGCGCCATGAAGTTTTCGGTGGCTGTCGCGACATGTGCGGCGGCCATTGCGGCGATTGGACTTTCTGCCATGTGGATGGCCATGGCGACACCACGGTCCTGCGCCATGTCGCCGATCTTCTTGGTCTCGAGGATGCCCCCGCTCGTGAGCAGGTCTGGGTGGATGACCGAAACGCCACCGCTATTGAGCAGAGGCTCGAAGCCCTCCCTGAGGTATATGTCCTCGCCAGTGCAAATCGGCACCGTGGTGGAGTCCTGCAGCTGTCGGTATTGCTCGCTGTATTGCCAGGGGATCACATCCTCGAGCCAGGCCGGCACGTATTTTTCAATCCGCCTGGCAAGCCGAATGCCGTTCTGCACTGAGATATGGCCGATGTGGTCGATGGCGAGCGGAATATCCATGCCGATGACGTCACGAACCTCGGCAATGTATTGCTCAAGGAAGTCGAGGCCCTTGTCGGAAAAATGGAGGCCGGTAAACGGGTGCGGGACGTTATGCAGATCGTACGCAGCGTTGCGGACGCGCCGCTCTTCAATGGTTTTCAGCGGGCCGCGGCCGGGGTGGTGGCGATACCCTTCAAGTGAGCCGGCAGGAGACACGACCGCACCGGGCACATCCGCAATCTGCATCAATCCCAAATCCATCTTGAGGAAGGTGAATCCGAGCTCCATGCGCTGCTTGAGGCGCTTGCCGGTCTCGGTGCCGCTCGGCACGGTGGCGTCGGTATCGCAGTAGACACGCACCTTCTCCCGAAACCTGCCGCCGAGCATCTGGTAGATGGGAACGCCATAGGCCTTGCCGGCGAGATCCCACAACGCAATTTCGACCGCCGATACGCCGCCGCCTTGCCGGCCGTGCCCGCCGAACTGCTTGATCCGCCGAAACAGGCGATCGATGTTGCAAGGATTTTCACCAAGCAACCGGCTCTTCAGCATCAACGCATAAGTGGCGCTGGCGCCGTCGCGTACCTCACCGAGCCCGACGATGCCCTGGTTGGTGTAAATCTTGAGCAGAACGGAGGAGAAGGGGGCACCGTCGATTTCGGCTACCCGCATATCGGTTATGCGAAGGTCGGACGGTTTGGAATGCGTGTTCACCCGATTGAGCGCCTCGTCGGCTCCATATGCCTCTGGCATGATCTATCCTCGTTTCGGTCGTGGGGTGGTCGTCGCGCACGCGGGGCGGCATAGAGTGTTGCTAGTTCAGCTCTATCTCGTGGTTTTGAAGGTAATCGCGGTTCATCTCAACGCCGAGACCAGGCATTGACGTAAGCTTCAGGCTGCCGTTGGAGACGTCGAGCGGCCTGTCGATGAGGTGATCGTATTTGCCCAGGTTCCACTCCGACGTTTCCAGTTTGTAGAAATTGGGAACGGTCATCATCACCTGCGCGCCCGCGACCACGTTGATCGGCCCTGCGGCGTCATGCGGCGAGACCGGGATGTAATAGGCTTCACAGAGGGCAGAAATCTTCTTGAGTTCGGTAATGCCACCGGTCCAGGTGACATCGGGCATGATGTAGTCGGCGAGCCTGTTTTCCAGCACCGGCACGAAATCCCACTTCGTGTGGCCGCGCTCGCCCCACGAGATAGGTGCGCTGACCTTCTCGCGGACCTGTCTGAGAGCGTTGAGGCTCTCCGGTAGGCAGGGCTCCTCGAACCAGTCGATTTGGCCGGCTTCCTCAAGGCTCCGACAAAGGCGAATAGCGGTCGGAACATCAAACCGGCCATGCGCATCGATAAGGATGTCGACATCAGAGCCCGCTGTTTCACGGATCAGAGCCGTGAGTTCGGCAGCTTCGCGCTCATCCTTGCGGGTCATGCTGCCATCGAGGTAGCCGTCCCGCTGTTCGCGCGGCAGTCCACCGACGGCGCTGCCCTGGTAGGGGAAGGGATCGAACTTGAGCGCAGTATGGCCGGACTCGACGATATCCCTGATCTCGCGAACCACCGCCTCCTTACTGGTAAACTTGGCCTGGTTGGGGTGGGTGTAGAGCGAAATTTCATCGCGCACCGGTCCGCCCAGCAGTTCGTAAATCGGCTTGCCAAGAACTTTGCCTCGGATGTCCCAGAGAGCTATGTCGATGGCGCTTACGCATTCGACTGCAGCGCCGCGACTGCCCATATAGGTGAAGCTGCGGAATATCTTGTGCCACAGATACTCGATCCGCGCCGGGTCCTCGCCTGTCAAAGCGGCACCGATCTGCCGCAGGATCGTACAAAGGGCGCGATTGGCGAGTCTTGTCGTGGTGGTGATCTCTCCCCAGCCGCTCACCTCCTCGTCGGTCATCACCTCGACAAACAGGAATTCTCCCCAATAAGAAGCATCGGATTTGATGAGCCACGGCCGAACGCTGGTGATTTTCATCTCGACTGCCTTTAGCTGAAGTAGTGGGATAACGATATTTAACGGTTATGGAATTTATCCCGCCCGAGCGGCATTTCGCGCACGCATGTGTTCGAGGATGTGCCGGCCGGAGCCCTCGACATGGCGTGCAATGAGGTCGGCTGCCTCGTTCGCATGGCCTGCTTTTACATGCGCGATGAGCTCGCGATGTTCGCTTAGGATCGCAGCGCGCCGGGCGAGCGTGAAGTCGAAACGCCGGCTCACGGCTCGAAGCACTTCGCGATGCTTCCACCAAAGCTCGGCGGCATGGCGGTTGTAATGCTTCTGGTACATGACGGTATGAAAGGCGGTGTCCAGCTCGCTGTGCCTGAACGGATCGGCAAAGTTGTTCTCTTCAATCAAGCCCTGGATGCGTTCGAGTTCGGCAATGTCCTCGACGGTCGCCATATTCACGAACCACTTCGTCAGCGCCGGCTCGATCAAGACCCCAATCTCGTAGATGTCCCGAACGAAATCCTGATCTATGGGCCTTACACGCGCTCCGCGGTTGGGAACAAAGGTGACAAAACCCTCCCCCCGCAACAGTTGCAGGGCCTCGCGCACAGGGTTGGTTGAGGTGCCATGGCGCCGGGCGAGATCGGTCACGACAAGCCGTTCGTTGGCCGTAAGCCGTCCTTCGATGATGTCATCCCTGATCTGCTGGTAAAGCGAGGCGCCCTCGCTAGAGGCCCCCATAGCGTCGATGCCCTCGGGTGGTTGCGCCTTAAATTCAGTGGTCTCAGCCAAAATTATCCCCATTAAATACACACATTATTGGGATAACACGCGAATGTTCGGTAAACAATGTACGATTTCTCTCATTGACAGGAAATCTCTGATCTGAAAACGTATGATCAGGTCAAAGGGATACATTAGAGGAGGTCCCGCGGCCGGGGAGCAAGACCGCTCGCCTCGACGCAGAGCGGCATGGGAGAGAACCTGGGAGGTTACCTATGACGAGGATTTCATTCGGTCGTGCCGTCCTGCACGGCACTGTCTCGACTGCTTTGATGGTATCGTTGATGTCTGGGTCTGCGCTGGGTGCGCCGGTCGACCTCAGCAAGTGGTCGCCGGAATACGTGCGTTCCATCGCCGGCACACAGGATTTTGATACGGCGGGCGATTGCGCCAAGGTCACTCCGCTCGACTACAAGGGGCGCCTGACTTTCTGGTATCAGGGCGTGTTCGAGGGCGACCCCGACCTCCTGCGCCAGTATTACAAGGAGTTCTTCGAGAACTTCCGAAAAACCTACCCAAACATCCAGCTTGAAGAACAAGCCCTCACCTATAACGACCTGCTCGACAAATTCCGGACCGCCCTCCTTGGCAATGCGGCACCCATGGCGGTCCGCCTGCAGATCCTGGGCGGTACCGAGTTTGCCTCAAAGGGCTATTTGCAGCCGCTCAAACCCGAGGATGTAGGGTATTCGACTGAGGACTTCTGGCCCGGCGCAATGAAGGCTGTAACCTGGGAGGGGACGACCTACGGCATTCCGACCAACAACGAGACGATGGCGTTCATCTGGAACGCCGACATCTTCAAGCGTGCGGGTCTCGATCCGGACAAGGCTCCGGCAACCTGGGACGACGTTGTCAAATATTCCAAGCAAATCCATGATAAGCTCGGCGTCGCCGGTTACGGCCTCGTGGCGCGCAAGAATGCCGGCAATACGCCGTACCGTTTCATGCCGCAGCTGTGGGCCTATGGCGGCGGTGTCTTCGACGAAGCGTCCGCCAACCCGACCTATAAGGAGGTCCAGCTCAATAGTCCGCAGAGCAAGACGGCATTGCAGGCCTCCTACGATATGTATGTTCGTGACAAGTCGGTTCCGGTTTCGGCGCTCACCAACCAGCAGGCCGACAACCAGCCGCTCTTCCTCGCTGGCCAGCTCGGCATGATGATCTCGCACCCGTCCGACTACAACGTCATGCTCGACCTCCAGAAAAAGGCGACGGCTACCGACAAGGACAAGGCGCAGACCGTGATCGACAACATGCGTTACGGCCTCATTCCGACGGGCCCCGACGGCAAGCGTGCAGTCGTGTTCGGCGGCTCCAATATTCACATCCTGAAGCCGGAATATGTCGAGGGAGGCAAGGTGGACGAGCCGGCGGCAAAGGCTATCATCTGCATGTGGACGAGCCCCGAATGGTCGCTGAAGATGGCCTATGCCGGCTCAAACCCAGGAAACCTTAACGGCTTCAAGACCAAATGGATGAAGGAACGTCTGGACAGCATCAAGTTCCTTGATGTCACGACCTCGATGCTGCCATACGGCATCCCCTTCCCGGCACTGCCACAGTCCCCCGAAATCATGAACATCATCGTCCCGGATATGCTGCAGAATGCCCTAACCGGAGCCATGACGGTCGACCAGGCAGCGGATGACGCAGCCAAGAAGGTAAAAGAACTGATGGACGGCGGACTCTAGTCCAAACCTGACGATCTCACCGGCTGCACCCCAATTGCAGCCGGTTCGTTCCGAAGAATAAGGGCACCGTACAGTGACGATCTTGACTGGCAAGGCCGAGGCTCACCGAAGACTTCCATCCGATAAGTCCGGCATGCTGCGAAAGATCTGGTCGCATCGCGCTGACTACGCGTATGTGCTTCCCGCAATCGTCGTAATGCTCATCGTCATAGCCTACCCTGTCTACTACACGATCGAGCTGTCGTTCTTTAACACGCCGCCTGGCCTGCAGCTCCGGGACAAGATTTTCACCGGGCTCGACAACTACACCGCCATCCTTAAAAGCCCGGTGTTCTGGAAGGTCACCTCGAACACTCTTATCTGGACACTGGCATCCACCTTGATCGCATTTGTCCTGGGGTTTGCCTGCGCCTTGGCACTCCATCGCGACTTTGCCGGTCGCGGCATCCTCCGCGCCATCCTGATCATTCCCTGGGTCATCAGCGCGGTCGCCGCGTCGTATATCTGGAAGTGGATCTACCATTCGGACTTTGGGATCATCGGCGCGGTGCTGGTCGGCCTCGGCCTGGCCGATCGGCCGCCGAATTTCATCGACAGCGTCAGCACGGTGCTGCCCTCGCTGATCGTCGTCAACATCTGGCGAGAGTTTCCGTTTGCCATGATCATGATGATGGCTGGCCTGCAGACGGTTCCCGACCAACTGCTGCGCGCCGCAAAAGTCGACGGAGCCAATGCGTGGCAGCGGTTCTGCCACGTCACCTTTCCGCACTTGAGAAACGTTTCGACGGTGACGATCCTTCTGCTGGCAGTGGCCAACTTCAATTCTTTCATCATCCCCTGGATCATGACGGGCGGCGGGCCGTCGAACGCGTCGCATATCTGGATCACCCATATTTATGAACTCGCCTTTGGCCGCCAGCGCTGGGGGGTGGCGTCGGCCTATTCGGTGCTGCTGTTCATGATCGTAATGTCGCTCGGCTACTTCTATGTCCGTGCGCTAAGCGGCAACGAGCGAAAGGACGGGAACGTATGAGCGCGATTGCCGGGACTGCTTCTCGAGGTCAGGGCCGTCGCCGGCGCATCGACGGATGGCGATGGAGCGGCCGCATTTTCCTCGTGTTCATACTGCTTTACACCGCGTTGCCGATGATCTGGATGCTGATCACCTCGATCAAGTCCGGCTTCGCGGCCATGCAGTTCCCGCCGCAATGGTGGCCGGACCAACCAACCCTCGCCAGTTACCAGAAGCTGCTCGATCCGCAAAACAGCGTCGGCCAGGACTTCCTGCGCTTCTTCTGGAACAGCCTTTTCGTCTCCACAGCCACGACCATTCTTTCCGTGATCGTGGCAGTTCCTGCGGCCTACGCGTTTTCGCGCTTCACCTTCCCGGGCCGGAACTTTCTGTTCTTCGCCGTCTTGCTTCGCAACATGTTCCCAGCAGTGATCTTTCTCGTGCCGCTCTTCATCCTGATGCGCGCGATCGGGCTGGTGAACACGCATGGGTCGCTCATTCTCACCTACCTCACATTCGGCCTGCCGCTGGCAATCTGGCTCCTCAAGGGCTTCTACGACAACATCCCGGTGCAACTTGAGCAGGCGGCGCGCATCGACGGGGCAACCCGGTTCCAGGCCTTTGTCCTGATCGTGATGCCGCTCTCGGCGCCAGGAATCATCGCCACAGCGATCTATTCCTTCATCGGCGCGTGGAACGAGTACATATACGCCTACACCTTCCTCTCCAAGAATGAGCAGTTAACACTGCCGGTCGGCATCCAGCGCTTCTTCTCGGAAAATACAACGGACTTTCCGGGCCTGATGGCGGCGAGCTTCATGATGAGCGTGCCCGTCGTGGTCCTGTTCCTCGTCCTGCAACGATACTTCGTACGCGCTCTCACGGAAGGCGCAGTCAAGCAATAGGGGAGTTGCCGGTGGCCCACGTGGTCCTTAAAGATCTGGTCAAGACTTATGGCAGCTTCAAAGCTGTCAACAATGTTTCGCTGACGGTCAACGACGGCGAATTCGTTGCGCTCGTCGGTCCTTCAGGCTGCGGCAAGACAACCACGCTCAACCTTGTGGCGGGGCTCATCCCCCTCACATCTGGCGACATCGTCATCGGCGATCGGGTGGTCAACGACCTCGATCCCAAGGACCGGGACATCGCAATGGTGTTCCAGAATTACGCGCTCTATCCGCAGAAATCGGTCTACAAAAATCTGGCGTTCCCGCTGCAGATGCGCAGGCTGCCAAAAGAAGAGATCGACAGGAAGGTCAGGGAAGCAGCACGAGTGCTCGACATGACCGAGCTGCTCGAACGCAAGCCGCGGGAACTTTCGGGCGGGCAACAACAGCGCGTGGCGCTAGGCCGCGCCCTCGTTCGCGATCCATCGGTATTCCTGATGGATGAACCGCTCTCCAACCTCGACGCGAAGCTGCGCGTGCAGATGCGGTCGGAAATCAAGCGTTTTCATCAGGACCTCAAGGCGACGATCATTTATGTGACGCACGACCAGCTCGAAGCCGTAACCATGGCCGACAGGATGGCAGTGATGAACGGCGGCTACCTGCAGCAATACGATTCACCCGCGCAAGTCTTTGCCCACCCGGTGAACATGTTCGTCGCCAGCTTCGTCGGCAGTCCGGCGATGAGCCTTGTTCCGCTGGAGGCATCGACGGCAAACGGCAAGTCCGTGTTGACCAGCGCGGAGGGCTGGAGCCTCGAGCTCTCGCCACACAACGCCCAGAAGGTCGCGAAGGCAAAAACCAGGAAAATCGTGCTCGGCGCACGTCACTCGACGATCAAGCTGCACAAGAGTGCGGTGCCAGGAAGCATCCCTGCCAAGGCCTACACGGTGGAGCCGACAGGAGACGTCACTTTCGTACAGGCGTTCCTGTCCGGCGCTCTCGTCAACATCAGCATGCCGCCGACCATTGCCGTCGCGCCCGATGAGCAGATCTGGCTCGAGTTCGACCAGGAGCGGATGCATCTGTTCGACGGCGAAACAGAAATGGCCCTCAAGGCCCACTGAGACAGAGCGGATGCGTGAACGAGGGCGTGGATGACTACGAAATTCAAAATAACCGCTATCAGGCCCTATCCTGTATGGGTGGGGACACGCAACCAGATGCTCGTCAAGGTCGAGACCGACCAGGGCATCTTCGGCTGGGGCGAGAGCGGCTTGAGCGGTCGCGAGAAGGCGGTTGTCGGCGCGATCGAGCACTATCGCGAGTTTCTCATCGGCCGCGATCCGATGCAGATTGGTCGGATCTGGCAAGAAAGTTATCGCAGCCAATATTTCGAAGGCGGGCGTGTTCTCCAGGCGGCGATTTCCGCCATCGACATTGCCCTTCACGACATCAAGGGCAAGGCGCTGGGGGTTCCCGTTTACGAACTGCTGGGCGGCAAGCAGCGTGACCGCGTTCCCACCTTCGCTTCGACCGGTGACGAGGCCGAGGGCGAAGTTGCCATCGAACGGGCCCGCGAGCTGCGCGCACAGGGGTGGCAGGCGATCCGCTTCTTCCCTATCGGGCAAAGCAGCAGGGATATCTTTGAGCCGCGCGAGTCGATCGGCGCTACTGCAGCCATGTTAAACAAGGCACGCAAGGCGCTGGGCGAGGAGGTCGTGCTCGGCGTCGACTATCATCATCGGCTGTCGGTGGCGGAGGCGGCGAGCTTTTGCAACAAACTCGACCGTGGCGTGCTTGATTTCCTCGAAGAACCGATACGAGACGAGACGCCGGAGGCCTATGAATCCCTGCGCAAGATGACCGACATCCCCTTCGCGATCGGCGAGGAATTTGCCAGCAAGTGGCAGTTCCTGCCCTATATCGAGCGCGGCATTCATCAGTTCAACCGGCTTGATGTCTGCAATGTCGGCGGGCTCACCGAAGCCATGAAGGTCGCTGGCTGGAGCGAGGCGCATTACGTGGATCTGATGCCGCACAATCCCCTAGGCCCAGTCTGCACGGCCGCAACCATCCATCTCGCCGCCGCGGTGCCGAATTTCGCCTGGCTCGAGACCAGGGCACCCGAAACCAAGCTGGGTTTCGACAATTCCGACTTCTTCCCCGTGCAGCCACGGCTCGATGGTCCCGACTACCCCGTCAGCGATCTGCCGGGGCTCGGCGTCGAGGTCAACGAAGAGGCGGTCAAGGCGGAGAGCTTTCGTTTCTGGGAGGCGCCTCACCTGAGGCGCCGCGACGGTTCCGTTACGAACTGGTAGTTTCATCCATCGGAGTCTCAAATGACGCATATTCCAGACATTACGCGGCCGCCCAAGGACCTGATCGACGCGCTGAAGGACATCGGCGCCGCGACGGTTGCCGGCACGCTTGGCCATATGGGCTTCCGTAATCCGCACATGGTCGGTCCCGTGCCGCAGAACCATGGGAAGTCGATCGTCGGGCCGGCGCTGACGCTCCAGTTCCTGCCGCAGCGACCGGACCTCTTCACCGAGGGCGAATATGCCGATCCGGAGACGCAGTTGCACCGGCATGTGCTCTATCACGCGCAGGAGGGCGACGTGGTCGTGGTCGATGCGCGCGGCGACATGAGTTCGGGCGTATTCGGCGATATGATGTCGACGTATTTCAAGGGCAGAGGCGGCGCCGGCATCGTCATCGACGGGTGCATGCGCGATCGGCCCAATGTGGAGAAGCTGGATCTCCCCTTATGGCTGCGCGGCTGGACGCCCAATTATCATGTCCAGACCAGCATCTACCCCAATGCCGTCAACGTTCCGATCGCCTGCGGCGGTGTCACTGTCATCCCCGGCGACATCATCGTCGCCGACGATGATGGGGTAGTGGTGCTTCCAGTGGCAATGGCGTCGCAGGTAATCAAGGAGTCGCAAAAGCATCACGAATGGGAGGAGTTCTCGCGAGCGAAGCTTATGGAGGGGGGGTCGTTGCAGCGCTATTATCCGCTGCATAACGATGCGCAAGGAGAATACGAAGAGTGGCGCAAGACAAACCGCCTGGGAACAATTTAGCCGATGAATTACCCTGGGCGGGCGTCGGATTTCTAGGACCCAACAATCGAACGCCACCCTCAGTCCTTGGCCGCCTTAATCGAAACGAAATCATCTGCGTTGGACGGCTGGGAGTTCAACCGGCATGGATTGCCAGCAGATCGGCGTAGGCTGTCTGATTACTCGCCAGCACCGGATGGCCCTGCAACAGGGCTTCTCCCTCAGCGGGGAAAGGGAGATGGCTTCCACCGGCTTCCTTGACGAGGCAATAGCCGGCCATGCAATCCCAGGCGCGCATGTAGGGCTCGTAGTATCCGACAAGCCGGCCCGCGGCCACATAGGCCAGCATCAGGGCACCGGAGCCGTTCCGGATGAAATTTCCGCCTTTGCCGAGCAAGGCGGAGACAATCGCACCTACCCGTTCCGGGGTGACATAGGTGTTGCAGCCAATGCCGGTCATGCCGTTTTGCAAAGTTCTTGACGGATCGAGGCTGAGCGTCTTGTCGTTCAGGCTCGCGCCCGCGCCTGCTGCTGCTGCGTAGAGTTCATCATCGCATGGAACATGGATTACGCCGATCACCGGCACACCGCGGTGCAGAACTGCGATCGACACGCACCATGTCGGCATGCCATTGACGAACGGCGCCGTCCCGTCAATCGGATCGACCACCCACATCAATCCCGACTGTCCTTCCTGGTAACCGCCTTCCTCGCCCAAAAATCCGTCTGCCCCAAAGGCTTCCGCCACGCGCTGTCGTATGAGCGTCTCGACATTGCGATCGGCAATGGACACGACGTCCTGCAGATCCCGCTTCGTCTCGATCACGAGCGTCTCGCGCCGGTTGAAGTAATCGAGCGCCATAGCGCCCGCCTCACGTGCAATCGCTTTGGCGAGAGCGAAGCGCTTATCAAGTCCGGTTTCTTGCAACGTCATGCTGGTATTCCTTGAATGGTTCTGGTCGTTGACTGTTTAAGAGGTCGATGCCGTCAGCTTGCGAGGCCGGGGTGAGACAGCAAAGGTGACTAGGAGGATCGTTGCCGATGTTCGTCAGGGTTGCGCATCGAGCTGCCGCCTACCGTGGTCTCGCATTGCGGCTCGTGGAGAGCGAAGCTGTTTACATCAATGACGCTCATTCCCGCCCGTCGAGCTGCTTCAATTCCTTGCTCGCTGTCTTCGAACACGACACATCGGTTTGGTTCAATTCCCAACAAAGCGGCCGCCTTCAGGAACAGGTCCGGCGCCGGCTTTGGATTAGCCACATCATCTATCGTGACCACCTCGCTGAAATACTCCCGTAGACGAGTTCCTTGTAACGTGGCTGTAACGATTTCTCGGGAACCACCAGAGGCAACGGCCATCGGAAGCACGCCAGCCAGCCGGCGAACGGTTGCGGCAACCACGCGAACTTCGCGCACATTGTGTACATTCCGGAGAAAGCGCGATCGCATCGTGGCAATGACGCATTCGCGATCGAGCACAACGTCGAATTCTCGTTCGAAGGCATCCATGAGAACCGCTTCAGACATCCCCGCACGCGCCAAGTACCAGGCATGGCTCATCAGCTTGCCGGAAAGTGAAAAGCCGGAGGCCCATGCGTCCGCATAGACAGGGGGAGTGTGCACGAGCGTGCCGTCGCAATCGAAAATGACAGCCTCGAAATTATTCTCGAGCGATAGAATATCAATCATACTTGCTCCTTCGAACGCATTGGCTCAGGGGCTCTTAGGCGCTGATAAGAGCGATGCCGCGGCCGCGGAAGCCTAATGTGGCTTCGGACTCGGCAGGGAGGATACGGTCAACGGCATGGTCAACGATGAAGAGCGTGCCGACCTCCGTTTCGACCTCGTATTCGACATGGTCTCCAAGATAGGCCGAATGCAGAATGCGGCCGGCGAGCCCCTGCCCGCGCCCCTCCAACAGCGAGACAGCGCTCGGGCGGACGGCGAGGCTTGCTGCACCAGGCTTCGCCCTGCCCGCGGGCACCCGATGCAGGAATCCGCCGATACGGATTTCTGCGTCGGCGCCATCGATGCCGAGCACGTCGCACGGGATCACATTGGCTTCCCCCATGAAATCGGCGATGAAAGAGGAAGCGGGCGATTCATAAAGCTCGCGCGGGGCTCCCGACTGGGCAATCTGCCCGTCCTTCATGACAATGATGCGATCCGAGACGGCGAGCGCCTCGTCCTGATCATGCGTAACATAGACGGCGGTGAAACCGAGGCGCTGCTGGAGTTCGCGGATTTCCGTGCGCACCCGGCGGCGCAGGCGGGCATCGAGGTTGGAGAGAGGCTCATCGAGCAGAAGCACCTGCGGCTCCAGTACGAGCGCACGAGCCACCGCGACGCGCTGCTGCTGTCCGCCGGAGAGTTCGGCCGGCAGACGCTGTCCCATGCCGGCCAGGCCAACGAGCGCCAGCCCCTCCTCCGCCTTCTCCCGCGCTTGCCTGCGGGACAGGCCGGAAGATTCGAGGCCATAAGCGACGTTCTCAAGCGAGCTCATGTGCGGAAAGAGTGCATAGGACTGGAAAACCATGGAAACGTCGCGCTCGTTGGCCGGCAGCATGGTGACGTCCTTGCCGCCGATGAGGATTCTCCCCGCCGTCGGATGTTCAAGACCGGCGAGCATCCGCAGGGTCGTCGTCTTGCCGCAGCCCGAGGGGCCAAGCAGGGTGACGAGCGTTCCGGGCTCGATGGTGAGCGAGAGGTCGGGAATGGCGGTGAAGGCGCCGAAGGTCTTTTTCACGTTCTGGAAGACCACGGAACCGGCTTTCTGGGTAATCATGCGGTTTTCTCCTGACGAAGAGTGGCGGACGGGGTAATGCCGGCGACGCGGTTTTCGCGCCGAAGCCGCCGTTCGCCAACAAGAAGCTGGAAGCCGGTGATGACGGCGACCATGACGACGATGAGCATGGAGGAGTAGGCGATTGCCACCCCGTATTCACCGTTTTCGACGAGGCCGACGATGTAGGAGGTCGCCATGTTGTATTCGGCGCTGACGAGGAAAATGACGGCGCTGATGGAGGTGATGGCGCGCACGAAGGAATAGACCAGCGCCGCCGTGATTGCAGGCCGCAGGAGCGGCAGTATGATCTTGCGGATCGTGCGGAAGCTGTTGGCGCGTAACGTCAGCGAGGCTTCGTCCAGGCTCTTGTCGAGCTGGCTCATCGCCGCAATGCCGCCGCGCACGCCAACCGGCATGTTGCGGAATACGAAGCAGGCGATCAGGATCAGTGCCGAGCCGGTCATTTCGAGCGGCGGCAGGTTGAACGCCATAATGTAGCTGACGCCGATGACCGTGCCGGGAATGGCAAAGCTCATCATCAGAGCGAATTCGAAGGCGTTCTTGCCGGCAAACTTCTGGCGCACGATGATATAGGCTGTCAGCAAGCCGACGATCGCCGTCAACGGTGCAGAGATCAGCGCGATCTCCATCGTTGTCCAGAACGAGTTCCAGGCGACGCCCGTCCAGACAAATCCGTTGTCGAAGCTGATCGAGAAGGCCTTGGCGTAGTGGTCGAGGGTTAGGGAATTGTCGAGGCCCCAGGTCTTAACGAAGCCGCCAACGAGGATCATTCCGTAGATGACGAGCGTGAAGAGGCCCCACGGGATGACGAGAGCGTGTACGCCGATCGAGACACCGCGCGGCAGGGCGATGTGGGCACCGCTGTCACCCTTGCCCGTGACCGTCGCGAAATTCTTGCCGGAAAGCCAGAAACGCTGGGCAAGGAAGGCAGACAGAGTAAAGGCAAGCAGCACCATGGCGAGTACGGCGGCGCGCGAGGGATCGTTCTGCGAACCAACGACCGCGAAGAAGATTTCCGTCGAGAGCACGCCATGGCTGCCGCCGAGCACCAGCGGATTGCCGAAATCGGCCATGCTCTCGATGAAGCCGATGAGAAAGGCGTTGGCGAGGCCCGGCTTCATCAGCGGCAGCGAAACGCGCCAGAAGGTGCGCCAACGGCCGGCCCGCAGCGTCTGCGAAGCCTCCTCCATCGACGGGCTGACGCCCTCGACGACGCCGATCAGCACGAGGAAGGAAATCGGCGTGAAGGACAGCACCTGCGCGATCCAGATGCCGGTGAGGCCGTAAAGCCAGCGGCCGGGCTCGATGGCGAAGAGGTTGGACAGGCCCTGCGTGATGACGCCGGCACGGCCGAAGAGCAGGGTCAGCGCAAGACCGATGACGAAGGGCGGCGTGATGATCGGCAGGATGGTCAGGAGGCGCAGGCCCTTCTTATAGGGAAAGCGCGTACGGGTGGCGACGAGCGCGAAGGCAAGGCCGAGCAGTGTTGAACCGAGGCCGGTCATGATGGCAAGCCAGAGCGTGCGCCAGGCGACGCCGCAGCGCGCGCCACCGGTCAGGCAGCCGAGGCTCCAGATGCCGGAATCCTGCACGTTGCGGGTGAAGTTATCCGGATTGAACGAGCCGTCGAAATCCTGCACCGCACCGATGAACATGCTGCCGATCGGGTAGAAGACGAAGACGATGACGAGGAAGACGAGGAGCGAGATCGCACTGACGACGAAGGCATCTCCCTTCATCACACCACGCTCGGCAAGACCGAAGGCAAAGAGCAGCACGAAGGAGATGGCGGAAAGGACAGCACCGGCGCCCATCGCCGGCTGGCCGTCGGACAATGGCCCGAACAGCGTCCCGCTGATAGTCCATGTCCAGCCGGTAAGGCCGATGGCGAGGCCCTGGAACGCGAGGAACAGAATGCCCAGCGCGCCTACCCAAGCCAGAACGACGCCCCGGCGCATCGGATCTCCCATACCGCGGGCAGCACCGGCGATGAGGAGGAGCAGGACGGCACCGGCAAGCCAGAGCCGGCCGTGCACGCCGACCTGCACCAGATTCGGCGCCGCTGCGGAAGAAAAGGGGAAACCGGCCAGCCAGCCCAGCCCGTAGAAGCCACCGTCGATCCGGTACCAGGGCAGAAGGGTCATAGCGACCGCGCCCAGGAGCAGGACGACGTCCAGCCTTCGATTGCCATGCATCATGGCCGACCTCGCTGTCATTGCGTTGAAAGGAGACGGCACCCCAGAGGGAGGGCGCCGCCACTCAGGACACCATCAGTTGGCGGCGGCGCCGATTTCACGATCCCAGCGCTCGAGGAGCGCCTTGCGCTTTGCCGGGTCGCCGTAGGTCTTGAAGTCGTAGTCGATCAGTTTGATGTTCTCGAAGCGCGGAGCTTCCTTGGGGATTTGGGCGCTCTTGTTGGAGGGGAGCTGGAAGGATTTTGCGTCCTTCATTCGCGACTGGACTTCCGAGGTCAGCGCCCAGTCGTACCAGATCTTGGCATTGTCGAGGTTGCGCGCACCCTTGATGATCGACATGGAGCCGATCTCGTAACCGGTGCCTTCGCACGGCGTAACCGACTTGACCGGGAAGCCTTCTGCCGTCTGCGCCACCGCATCGTGCACAAAGACGATGCCGAGAGCCGTTTCGCCGCGGGCGGCCGCCTTGACCGGCGCGGAACCGGACTTCGTGTATTGCGAGATGTTATTGTTGAGCTTCTTCAGGTAATCGAAAGCCTGATCCTCGCCCATGATCTGCACCAGAGAGGCCAGCGCCGTGTAGGCCGTACCGGAGGAATTTGGATTGGCGATCTGGATCTCACCCTTCAGTTCCGGCGTCAGGAGGTCCGCCCAGCAAGCCGGCTCTTTGAACCCCTTCGATTTGAAGATTTCCGTGTTGTAGCCCCACCCGAGCGCGCCGGCGTAAACGCCGACGGTGCGGTATCCGGAGCTTTCCGCCTGACTCTTCGCCCAGTCGTGCAGTTCGTTGAGTTTAGCCGACTTGTATTCGAGCGTCAGGCCTTCAGAAGCGGCCTGCAGATGCGGGTCGCCCGTCCCGGCCCACCAGATGTCCGTCTTTGGGTTGCGCGCTTCCGCACGTACCTTGGCATAGGTCTCGCCGGATGAGAGGCGCACCATGTTCACTTTGATGTCGCCATGGGCTTTCTCGAAATCGCCCTTCATTTGCTCGCAAATGACGACGTCCGCCGAGCAAATGAGGTTGAGGTCGCCGGCCGCCTGCGCCGGGAGAGCTGCAAGCGCCGTACCAGCGAAGAGCATAAGGGAAAGGGTCTGTTTCATCGGGGCATCCTCCTGTTGCCTGGTTTTCCGATTTTGGTGCGAACGAGACACGGCAGGGCCTTCGGCCTGCTTGCGAGCGGCGCGTTCACGAAGTTCGGGTCGTGGTTGGTGTTGGCAGTTAGTTAGTCGCTGATATCACCGCGTCGAACTGTTCGAGCAGCCGACTTCGCTCTTCCGGCGAGCCAAAGGTAGCGAAGTCGTAATCGACCATCTTGATCAACGAGATATCGGGGGCGGCGAGCGGCAAGGTCGATTTCGCGTTGGACGGGACCTGGTTCTGGCCGGCAGCGGCACCGGTCCCCTGACCTTCCGGGCTCAGGGCGAAATCGACGAACTGCCTTGCCTCTTCCGGATGCCGGGTACCCTTGACGATGCTGACAGCCCCGATCTCGTATCCGGTACCCTCACAGGGGGCGACGATGACGAGAGGCGATCCCGCCTGTTTCTGCGTCACGGCGTCATGCATGAAGGAAATGCCGATCAGGGTTTCTCCGCGCGCCGCCGCCTTGACCGGTGCGGCACCTGCGGTCGTGTACTGGTCGATATTGCGGTTGAGAGCCGCAAGGAAGCGGAAAGCCTCGTTTTCGCCGAAAAGCTGCACGAGCGTCGCAAGCGTCGTGAACGCGGTCCCCGACGACTTAGGATTGCCGCTCTGGATACGGCCGCGGTAGGCGATGTCCGTCAGGTCCTTCCAACAGGTCGGTGCAGGCAGCTTCAGTTCACGCAGAAGGTCGGCGTTGTAGGCAAAGCCGAGCGCTCCGGCATAGATGCCCGCCGAGCGGCTACCGGACATGGCAAAAAAATTCAGCGCCCAGGGCAGCAGGTCTCGCTCATGCGCCGGCTGATACGTTTCGAGCAGGTTTTCCGAACCCGCCTGCAGATGCGTGTCACCAGTGCCGCCCCACCAGACGTCGACTGTCGGGGCCGCCTTCTCGGCACGGATCTGGTTGAGAATATCTCCGGTGCTCTTGCGGGTCATCGCAATTTCGAGGCCGGTTTTCGTCTCGTAGGCCGTCTTCATCTCGGCGCACCACGCTTCATCGACACCGCATAGCACGGTGAGCGATGGGGCGGCCATGCCAGCCGAAACGCTGCACAACCACAATGCAACGCCCGCGCCGAAAGCGCTTTTACCTCTCACGATATCCTCCCATTTGGAACGGTGAACGTCCCAATCTCCGCAGTCAGGATGCCACATCTACCAGCTGCCGCAACCCTCAGAATGGTTACCGTTCTTACAACCGCGGGCAGGCCCGGCATTCCGAAAGTGACAAAGATTACAAATATGACAGGCCCCATAATGCGAGCCGCTTTGAAGATTGCGATGGCCCCGCCTATGATGGGCGCGGGAGGACGTGCATATGTTGAATGAGAGGATAAGGATTCTGATCGTCGAGGACGATCCGGATATGGCCGAGCTCATTTCCGACCTGGTGGAGGCGGAGGGCTGGACGCCGCTTACCGCACCGTCGGCAGAAGAGGCCGCTGGCGTGATCAGCCGCGAAACCGTGCATCTGGTTCTGGTCGACCACAATCTTCCGGGCACCTCCGGTCGCACCTTCGCGCAGCGCCTCCGTGCGCAGACCAATATCGGCATCGTCATGGTGACGGCCGCCGGCAGCGCCGCCGACCGGGTGCTCGGCCTGGAAACGGCGGCGGACGACTACGTCGTCAAACCCTTCGAGCCGATCGAGCTGACGGCGCGCATCAAGGCTGTGCTGCGCCGGACGATCCCCTCGCTGAAGCACGAGCCGGAAATCGACCGCAAGCATGAACCGGCGGCGCTGAGGCTCGGCGACTGGTCGGTCGATCTTAAAAACCGGCGCGCCGTCTGCCTGAATGATCCCGCCAAATCCCTCACCAACGCCGAATTTGCCCTCCTCGAAATTCTTGCCGAGACCCCGAACCTGCCCGTCAGCCGCGCTCACATCCTCGACAGGCTTGGCGCCGAAAGCGAGCGTTATATCGACCGCAATGTCGACGTGCTCGTGCTGCGCCTTCGCCGCAAGATCGAGCGCAATCCGGACCTGCCGCGCCACATCCAGACACGCCGCAGCAAGGGCTATGTACTGAGTACCGACGACGGCGAGCTCTCGCCGTGATCAGTCGCCCGTTTCTCTCCTCGATCGCCTTTCGGCTGCCCTTCGCGATTGTCTTCATCTGCGTACTTGTCTTCAGTCTGGCCACGGTCGCAGTCTACGGCCTCCAGCGCGCCCGCGAGGAGATGGCGGCTTACGGCCTGCAGGCGTTTTCAAGTCTCGCCAAGGCATCACTTGTCTCGCGGCAGGTCTCCGATCTGGTGTCCAGCGCGCCTTTCCTGATGAACGCCACGTCGCCTTACAGGGTCTCCAGCGAAAGCAGGTCGGTCGTCGCCCAGGTCGATGCGCTGCTTCTCACCATGCAGCCGAAACACGACGAGACGGTTATGAAGGGGTTTGCCGGGGCCCACATCGTCGAGCTGCTGGAGACGATCCGCATGCAGACGACGACACTTGCCGGCGATGCGGAAGCGGCTCAGCAGCACAAGGCAGAGGCCGCGGCCGCGCTCGGGGAAATTGCTACCGGCGGCGGGATCGCAGACGCCGATTTCCGCCGGCAGCTCAACGATATCGTGCAGTCGGCGTCGAACTCGGACAGTCTTTTCCAGCTCGGCGAACTGCGTCGCCGCTATGTCGCTGAAACGACGCAGCGCCTTGAACGGGCCGCCCCGGATTCGCGGATTTCCCCCGACGAGTTGATGCCCTATGAGCGGGTCTTTGAGGCTCAGACCCGTTATCTGCTTGAAATGTTTTCCATCCGCGCCGCAGTGGGGCGCCTGCATTCCGTTTCTCGCGATCTCTCGCATGCGACCGAGACCCAGAGCGAGGCCGTCGCCCGGGGTCTCAACGAAGATCTCATTTCGACGTCCGACGCTCTGAGCCGCTTGCTTGTCATCGTCGCCCTGGCGTCGCTGCTTGTGCTGGTCATGGCGATTTTCTCCATCCGCTCCGTCATGCGCGTTTCGCGCGGAATCGTCGCGCTCTCCACCGGCATGAACGCGCTGGCCGAAGGACGCAAGGATGTCGAGACGCCGAGCTATGAGGGCACGGAGACGGAACTGGTCCGTCTGCTCGAAGCTTTCCGTGCGTTCCGGGAGAGTGTCGAGCGCGTGACGCGGCTGCGGCGCACGGCCGAGGCGGCCGCCCGCACCATCCGTTCCACTTTCCGCAGCATGAACGAGGGCATCGCGTTGTTCGATCCGCGCGGCCGGCCAATCACGATGAACCGGCGCGTCATCGAGCTGGTCGGCTGGTCCGGCTCGGCCCGGAAGCTGCCGCTCCGCAGTTTCGTCGCGCCCCTTGAAGAGATCGATCCGGCACTTCTGCCGGCCGAGAACGATGCCGGACTGCTCCGCGACCGGGCCGTGCTGCGCCATCGGTCCGATGCCGGCCGGGTGACGGAAGTTTCGCTATCGCGCCAGCCGGATGGCGGGATCATCCTTCTCGCACGCGATATTACCGACATGGATCGGCAGGAGGCCGAGGCTGCGAAGATCCAGCGCCTCGACGGCATCATGCGCATGACCCATCAGGTGAGCCATGAGGTAGGCAACATGATCGGGATCATCACCGGCAGCCTTGGCCTGCTGGAGCGCGAAGCCGGCTTCAATGACCGGCAAAAGCGGCACATCGCCCGCATCCGCAAGGCAGCCGACCGGGGCAGGTCCCTGGCCGGAAGCATGCTTTCGATCGGCAGCCAGCAGCCGAGCAATCCTGGCCCGGTGGAGATCGGCGCAGTGCTGCGCGGCATGGCCGACGTGCTGGAAATCGCCATCGGCGAAAAGTGCCGGCTTTCCTTCGAGATAGACGACGACTTGCCCACTGTCTTCATCGACGCGGCCCTCTTCGAGCAATCGATCCTTAATCTCTGTCTGAACGCCGCTGCGGCCATGCCGGCGGGCGGAACGATTCTCATCCGTTGTTCCCGCAGCGATGCCGGCGTCAACGTCAGCGTGGCGGATAACGGCATCGGCATGACAGCGGAGGCGATCGACAAGGCGTTCGAACCTTATTTTACCACCCGCGATGCCGAAGGGGGCGCCGGTCTTGGTCTGGCTGTGGTCTACGGCTTCGTGCGCCAAAGCGGCGGAGACGCCCGTATCACCTCGTTGCCGGGCAAGGGAACGGTCGTCGAACTTTTCTTTCCCGCATGAAACCTGCCATCCGCTCTTGAAGAGACCGACGATCCTACGACCTTTGCTAGTCGTGTTCATCGACCCACTTCCTTTGTTTCATCGCGCCGGCCTGCAACGCGCCGTAGTTGATGGCACCTACCCGCCTCGCATGACGAGCGGCATCAGAACACGCATGAGCAATTTCAAACCGCGAGCGCCGTCGAAGGTCGTATCTTTCTCGAAATTTCCTGAAGGCTGAGAAAAGCTTGGTAACGCTGTTCATGAACCCCGACCATATCCTGGTCCCTCGGCTCATACACCGAGGCAACTGATGAGAGCGTGCCCATGGCGTGGCGAACATCGGGATAGACGCCGGCAGCGACACTGCCGAGGATGGCCGAGCCGAGCAGGACCGGTTCCTCTGCGACTGGGGCGAGAACCGGCTTGCCACAGGCATCCGCGAGGATCTGCCGGACCAGCGGACTTGCCCCCGCACCGCCGCTGATGACGACCCGTTCCACCGAAGCGCCGGCCTTGGCCTGCGTCTCGATGATCTGGCGCAGTCCGTAACCGATGCCACAAAGGCCGGCGATGTAGAGAGCGACCAGGTTGTCGAAGTCGCGCTCCATTCCAAGCCCCGCGATGACCGCGCGGGCATGCGGATCGGCGAAGGGCGCGCGATTGCCGAGAAACTCCGGGACGACATGCAGGCCGGCCGCGAGCTCGACCGCCTCCGAGGCATTCGCGACCTTGCCCGTGGCGATTTCGGCCATAAAGGCTGGAAGCGACTTGCCCGCTACGCGCGCCCTGGCTGTCGCCTCGCTTGCTGCCGGATGGAAGGAGAGAAGCTGGTCGATCGCAGCGCCGGCCGCACTCTGACCGCCCTCATTCAGCCACATGCCCGGCACCATGGCCGAGTAATAAGGCCCCCAGACGCCGGGCACGAAGACCGGCTCTGCGGTCGAGGTCATGGTGCAGGAGGAGGTGCCGAAGACATAGGCGAGGTTCTCGGTGGGATTGCCGCCGATCCCGACCGTGCCGATCCCGCCCGCATGGGCGTCGATCATGCCGGCCGCGACCGCGGTGCCAGGCTTCAGCCCCATTTCATTTGCCGCCTCTTCCGTCAGCCCCTGGCCGAGACGGGTCCCGGGCTCGACGATCGCTGTACCGATGCGGGCAAAGCCCTCAGCCGCCAGTTCGTTGAGACCGATCTTCTCGAAATAGCTTTCATCCCAGCGCGCCTCATGGGCGAGATAGGTCCACTTACAGGTCACGGTGCAAGTCGAGCGGGAAAGATCGCCGGTCGACTTCCAGGTGAGGAAATCGGCAAGGTCGAAGAATTGCCAGGCGGCCGCAAAGATCGCGGGGCGGTTTTCCTTCAGCCACAGGATCTTCGGCGTCTCCATCTCGGGAGAAATGCGCCCGCCGACGTAGCGCAGCACGTCATGACCCATGGCGTTGATGCGCTCGGCCTGGGCAACCGCGCGATGGTCCATCCAGACGATGATATTGCGTTCGGCCTTCTCCGACGGCCCGACGGCGAGCGGCTTGCCGCCCTCCCCGAGCACGACGAGCGAGCACGTCGCATCGAAGCCGAGCCCGACGACCCGGGTCGGATCAACCCCGGCAGAAGCGACCGCCTCACGGATGATCGCGCAGACCGCGTTCCAGATTTCCGTGCTCGACTGTTCGACGATCGAGCCGGCCTCGCGAAAAAGCGTGATGTCGCGCTTGGCGACCGACAGCATCTTGCCGGAGAGGTCGAACAGACCCGCACGCGCGCTTCCCGTTCCGACATCAACGCCGATGACGTATTGCTGGGCTCCCTCGGACGAGTTTTGGGCTGGGGTCATGATCTTACGCTCTGCTGTCGGCTTGTAGTGTGCGTGCTTCCGGATCACGCCGGCGTCAGAGATCGACGCTGTTCGGGAGGATCACGAGATCGCGGATCGTCACGTTGCGCGGCCTCGACAGCATGAAGAGCACGGCGTCGGCCACTTCCTTTGGCTGCATCAGGCTGCCATTGGCAAGCGCTTCCTCCATCTTGGCCTTCGGCCAGTCGTCGAGCAGTGCCGTGACGACTGGCCCTGGCAGGACCGCACCGACACGCACGCCGTGCGGAGCGAACTGACGGCGGGTCGAATGCACGAAGGCCTGGACTGCGAACTTCGATGCCGTGTAGATCGGCTCCCAGACCACCGGCACCACCCCGGCAATCGAACTGGTGAACAGGATGTCGCCCGACTTCTGCGCGATCATGTGCGGCAGGACCGCATGCACCGAGCGGAAGGCGGCATTGATGTTGAGATTGAGCATCCGGTCCCAGGCATCCGGATCTCCCTCGGCCACCGGCCCACCGATATAGGCGCCGGCATTGGCATGGAAGATATCGAGCCGGCCAGCAAGCTCCAGGATGCGGGGAAGCATGCTGGAGACGGCAGGACCGTCGAAGAGATCGACCACCAGGGGCTTTGCGCGCTCGCCGAGTTCCTGGCAAAGCGTCTCGAGCTTGTCCTTGGCGCGGTCGATCAGAACGACGGTCGCGCCTTCGGCGATCAGTGTGCGGGCGCATTCAAGCCCGATACCTGAGGCGGCGCCGGTGATCCCCGCAACCTTGCCCTTCATCAGTTCAGTCATAACAGGTCTCCAGTTTTCAAATCAGGCGCGGCCATGGCTGACGCGCGAACGGCGAGCGAGCGAGTCGACGATCACGGCGATGGCGAGAACGGCACCGGTGATCATGTAGCGAAGCGACGAGCTGAGGTTGAGCAGCGTCAGGCCGTTCGAGATCGCCTGGATGACGATGATGCCGAGAAGTGCCGAATAAGCGCTGCCGCGACCGCCGAAGAGGCTGGTGCCGCCGATGACGGCTGCGGCGATGGCGTTCAGATTGACGTCACCTGTGCCCGCCTGCTGGCTGGACGAGGCGAGACGGGCTGCCGAGAGCGTGCCACCGAGCGCGGCCAGCGTTGAGCACAGCATGAAGGCGCTCATGTAGATGCGGCGGACATTGATGCCGGAGCGGCGGGCGGCTTCACGGTTGCCACCGACCGCGAACATGGACCGACCCCACTGAGTCTTGGTCAGTGCATAGTTGAGGATGACGACAAGAGCCACGAAGAGGCCGAACATCCATGGCACGCCGCGCCCCATATTGAGGTAGTAGACGGCAGCTTCCAGGACCAAAGTCAGAACGGCGGCCTTGACGACGAGGCTGCTCAGCGGCTGCGAGGAGAGATTGACCGCCTGACGGCGCTTCCTGATCACCAGACCGGCAGCAATCAGGACGGCACCCGGGACCAGGGCGAGCAGGTAGGACAGCCAGTCCGGCATCACGAGGATCTGGCCGAAGCGGACGAGCGGCGAAGCATAAGGCAGATTAATGCTGCCCGTTGGGCCGAGGATATAGAGTTGCATCCCAAGCAATGCCAACAAGCCTGCAAGCGTGGCAACGAAGCTCGGCATGCCGAGACGATTGTAAAGCATGGCGTAGAGTGCACCTACTGCCGCGCCCGTGACCAGGGCGGCACCAATAGCGAGCGGCAGCGAAATGCCGGAATTGACCCAGAGCACGCCAATGATCGCGGAGGCGAGACCACTCATCGAGCCGACCGACAAGTCGATTTCGCCGAGGATGAGGACGCAGACGATACCGAGCGAGATGATGCCGACGGTGGCGCTATCGAACAGCAGGTTCACCAGATTGTTCGGTGCGAGGAAGATCGGGTTGAGGATGCTGAAGACCGTCGAGATGACGATCAGGCCGATCGCAACCGGTAGCATGCCGAGATCGCCGGAGCGGACGCGGCTGATGAAGGCGCGGATTGTGCCGCCGATGCCGTCGGCGTGGCTGACACGCTCGTCGCTGCGATCGAGTGCGAGCGAGGTGGGCTTGGAATTGGGGGACATGTCGGTGCTCATGCGTGGCTCCCGCCGGTTGCTGCCTGCTCGCCGCTCTTGCGGCCGATACGGCGCGAGACGGCGTTTTCCGTGGCCCCTGTGATGGCGGCCACGAGTTCGTGGCTGGACGCGTCCGGACTGAAGACGCCGTTGTTCTTGCCGAGACGCAGGACCACGATGCGGTCAGCGACTGCTCGTACGTCTTCCATGTTGTGGCTGATGATGATGACGCCGAGGCCGCGCTCACGCACGCGCTCGATCAGATTCAGAACCTCTGCCGTCTGGGCGACACCGAGGGCAGCGGTCGGCTCGTCGAGCATGATGATCTTCGGGTCGAGCAGCAGCGAGCGCGCGATCGCGACCGTCTGGCGCTGGCCGCCGGAGAGCGAGGCGATCGGTTCTCGGACCGAGGGGATACGGGCCGCGAGCTCCCGAAGCAGGGTCCAGGCTCGCACTTCCATCGCCACCTCGTCGAGGTTCCAGGGCGATATCTCGTGGCCGAGAAAAAGATTGGCTACGACGTCGAGATTTTCGCACAACGCCAGATCCTGGAACACCGTCGCGATGCCGAGTTCGAGCGCGCGGCTAGGGCTGTCGAGCGAGACTTCCTGGCCACAGAACTCAATCCGGCCGGAGCTCGGCCGATGGACGCCCGCCAGAACCTTGATTAGCGTCGACTTGCCGGCGCCGTTGTCGCCGACCAGAGCGACGACCTCGCCCGCCTTCACCTCCAGCTCGATGTCGGACAAAGCGGATACAGCACCGAAGTTCTTCGAGACATTGCTCAGCTTCAGGATGGTCGTGCCTTTTGGAGGCAGACCGATGTCATTTCGTTGCATGACGGGCGCTCTTCTTTCGACATGGGTCACGCCCGGCCGGAGCAAGCCCCGGCCGGGCGCCTTGGGAGATCATTACTGGGTGATACCGAGCTTCTTGCAACCCTCGGCATATTCGCCGGTGCAGATTTCTTCGGGCTTCTGGATGCCCTTGTCGAAGATCTCAGCCTTGATGTTTTCCGCGGTCACAACGGCCGGCACGAAGAGCTCGGACGGTGTGTTGTAGAGCGTGGTCTTGGCTTCCGGGGTTTCGCCCTTCAGGAGCTTGACCGCGACGTTGGCGGCGGCAGCGGCGACGATTTCCGAAGGCTTGGAGATCGTGTTGTACTGGTCGCCCGAGATGATGAGCTGCAGGGCAGCGATCGTCGCGTCGTTACCCGTGATCGGTGGAACCGGGTTTACGCCGGCGGCCTTGAAGGCGGCGATCGCGCCACCGCCGGTCCCGTCGTTTGCGGCAACCACGCCCTTGATCTTGGCGCCGAAGCGGGTGATCTGGCCAGCCGCCCATTCCTGTGCCTTCGGCGGCGCCCATTCCGGCGTGTCGAATTCGGCAAGCGTCTTGTAGTCCGAGTCCTTCAGACCGCGATGGATACCGTCACGGATGAGGCCTGCCGCCGCATCGGTCGGTGAACCGTTGATCTGCAGGACGCCCGAGCCGCCCGGAACACCACTCGCTTTCAGGTGATCGACGAGCGACTTGGCAATCGCATGGCCGATGCCTTCGTTGTCGAAGGAAACGTAGTAGTCGGCAGCCTTGTTCGGGATCGGCCGGTCATAGGCGATGACCTTGACGTCCTGGGACTGGGCGATTTCGACAAGCGCAGCAGCCGCAGCGGAATCGACCGGGTCGAGAACAACGACCTTGGCGCCCTGCGCGATCACCGAGTTGAACTGCTGTTGCTGGAGTGCGACGTCCGCATTGGCATTCTGATAGATAACAGTGCAGGACGGGCAGAGCTTGGCCATCTCGGCCTTGAAGCCCGGATAGTCGTGCTCTTCATAGCGCGTCGATGCCTGGTCGGGCATCAGGAAGGCGACGGTTGCCCCCTCCTGCGCGAGAGCGGAACCGGAAACCATTGCGGCGAGACCGGCGGTTGCCAGCAGCATGGAACGAATTTTCATATCTCATTCTCCTCCTTGAATGGGAACAGCTCGCCTTAAAGAGACTGCCCCGGATCATCGCTCCCCATACCCATTCCGCATCGCCTGACATGAGGACGCAGCTCATCGTTCGTCGCCGAACACATCGGCGCCGCAAGACATGGGCACTGACAGAACGCCTCCCGGCTGACTCTCCACAGCCGACCTGCATTATCGATGGAGCAAGATTGCTCAATCGATGAAGCATCAATTGCCACTTCTCTCGTTTGATGTCAAGTTGGGTTCATCAGGAGGAATTCGTGAATCAGCAGCGCCCGCAGAAAAAGACGACGATCTACGATCTGGCCGAACTTGCCGGAACGTCGGCGAGCGCCGTCAGCGCCGTGCTAAACGGGAACTGGAAAAAGCGCCGGATCAGCACGCAGCTTGCGGAGAAGATCACCCGGATCGCCGAGGAGCAAGGCTACGCGGTGAACATGCAGGCGAGCCTGTTGCGGCGCGACAAGTCAAAGATCATCGGCATGATCGTGCCGAAATACGACAACCGCTATTTCGGCTCGATCGTCGAAACCTTCGAAATCATGGCGCGGGAACGCGGCCTGTTCCCTATCATCACCTGCACTTTGCGCGATCCGGATCTTGAGGTCGAGGCAGCTCGAACCATGCTATCTTACCAGGTCGAATGGCTGATCTCGACCGGCGCAACCAATCCCGACCGGATTACCGACATCTGCCTTGCAGCCGGTGCCCACAGTCTCAATCTCGATCTGCCGGGAACCAAAGCGCCCTCGGTCATCTCTGACAATTTCGCCGGCGCGCGCGAACTGACCAGGCGCACCCTCATCAATCACCGGCGTAAGACCGGCGTGATGTCGCCACTACTCTTTATCGGCGGGCGGGGCTCAGACCATAACACCGCTGAGCGTATCCGCGGTTTTCGCGTGGCGCACCAAGATCTCGGCGTCCCGATCGAGGAACACCATATCCTTGCCTGCGGCTACGCCCCGGAAAAGGCTGCACAAGCGCTAAGCGCGATGGCAGCAAGGGAAGGAAGCGTGCCGCGCGGCATGTTCGTCAATTCGACCATCTCGCTGGAAGGCGTCATGCGGTGGATCAAGTCATCGCCGCACTTAAACGGAGCGCCTCCCATCATCGGCTGCTTCGACTGGGATCCGTTCGTCGCGCTGCTTGGTCACGACATCGAGATGGCGCGACAGGACGTGCCCGGCATGCTGACGGCCGCCTTTGACATCCTCGAAAAGGGTGGCGATGATACCAGGAATCTAATCGAAATTCCGCCTATCTTTGCGTGAGCCAGACAAGAGGGGGTTGTCCAACCCAGGGGACTTCCCAGGGACGGGAACGTGCAGGTATCCCCACAATGGACGCAGAAGCGGACGGGCGGATATCGATGGAATCTGAACCACCGAAGCCGTTGTTATGCGGCAGGAATCACGTCGGTCAAAGCAAGCGGGATCTTTGCAGCGGGCTTCACCTCAGCGATCTGCCGGTGAAAGCGGGCGTCGGCAAAGCGCAAGTCAAAAAAAGGTTGCGCAGCAGCTGGTCGAACGCGCCCGCCCTTCTGATTTCCAGCACCCATCCGGGCACGCTGTCCATCTTTGGCGCTACGCGGCCACATCCACCGATACAAAACTCCCCGCCGTTGCCACGGCGCTTACCACTCCCGTCCCTTGGACAGGAGTTAAAATTCTTTGACCTCCAGAAGATGTAACAAACATATTGAATCTATTCGATAAAAATCCGGTTCAGACAGCATCAAGACCGACACCCTATTACTGCGAATCAGCTATTTACAACTAACATGTTAAATGCATATTATAATGATGTTAGTTCGGAGGAGCAGTCTATTGGCAACGAAGTTTGGCCTGTCAGCGGCGCTGACCACACCGTTTGACGAAAGCGGCAGAATCCTGCTCCCCCTCCTCGTGGAACATGCGAAGTTTTGCCTCGCTCATAGTTGCGATAGCGTCACGGTGTTCGGCACCACCGGCGAAGGCAGCTCGATTGGCTCTCACGAGCGCGGCAAGGTTCTTTCGGCGCTGACGTCCGCCGGTATTTCCGGCAGACAGATCGTTGCGGGTGTTCTTGTGGATTCCGTTTCGGATGCGGTGGAGCAGATGGCTGAAGCGCTGGACGCCGGTGCCCGCAATATTCTTCTGGCCCCTCCTTCGTATTTCAAGAATGTCACCGATGATGGTCTGTTCGGATGGTTTTCCGCAGTCTTTGCCGGACTAGGTTCCAAGGCGCGCGATGTGATCGTCTACAACATTCCCTCGGTCACCATGGTCAAGATCTCGGTTGAGCTTGTTGCGCGGATGCGGGCGGCTTTTCCTGCCATCGTGGTCGGCGTCAAGGATTCTGGCGGCGATTGGGCGTATACGGAGCATCTTTTGAAGGGCCACGGCGACCTGGCGATCATGATCGGCGATGAACGTCATCTGGCCCAAGGCACCGGCATGGGCGGCCAGGGCGCCATTTCCGGCATGGCCAACCTCTTGGGCGCTGAAGTGCGCGCCATGGCCGTGGATGGCAAGGATGATCGCCGCATCACCGATCTTGTGGAAGTCATCCTGAAATATCCGGTCACCCCGTCCGTCAAGGCGCTGGTTGCCCATACGAGCGGGAACACGCTATGGCTGAACGTGAGGCCTCCGCTCGTTACCGTCGCGCCGCAGGATCGCGAACGGATTGCTCTGGCATTCGATCAGGCTTTCGCAACGCGGGCCGCCTGAGGCTCAATGGAGACGTTCATGGAGGAGACAGGCGAACAGGTTCCGTTGCGGGAAAAGGCATATGAGAGCTTCACGCGTCATCTGCTCGCGCGGGATGTTCGCCCCGGCCAGTTTATTTCGCAGCGGCAGCTGGTGGAACTGACGGGGCTGACCCTCGGTGCGATCCGTGAACTCATTCCGCGGCTGGAAACGGAAGGACTGATCAAGACCGTGCCGCAGCGCGGGCTTCAGATCGCTCATATTGATCTCAGCCTGATCCGCGAAGCCTTTCAGTTCCGCATCGTGCTGGAAAAAGAGGCGGTCGTCTTCTTCACCCGCAATGCAAGCGATCAGGCGGTCCAGCAACTGCTGGAGCAACATCGGGATATCGTGCAGCGGATTGAGGCGAACGGCCCTTCACCCGAGCTGGAACAGCATGCACAGGCAACGGACTGGGGCATGCACAATGCCTTTGTCGATGCCATGGGCAATTCGATCATCTCGAATGCCTATCGCGTCAACGCCATCAAGATGCGCCTGATCAATCAGGAGCGCATCCGCATCGAAGGGCGCGTGGGCCCGGTCATGAAGGAACATTTAGCGGTGCTCGAAGCCATCGAACGCCGATCGGTTGAAGACGCGATTCAGCGCCTTGTGGCACATATCGGAAATGCGAGGGATCGCGCGCTCGCAGTGTGATTTTGTCAATCGGCCGCTCGGAGGAGATGCGGTCGTTCAAAGGGAGGATAATATGACGACTTCGATCATGAAGCCGACGCGCCGCTCGTTTCTGGCGGCCAGCGCGGCATTGGGCGGCGCTGCCATGCTGGGCGGCAGGACGGCATCCGCCGCAGTGGACTGGAAGCGATTTTCCGGCACGACGCTAAACGTCAACCTGGTCAAGAGCCCGCGCAGCGAAACCCTCATCAAGTATATATCGGAATTCGAGAGCCTCACCGGTATCAAGGTGAATGCCGAAGCAACGCCGGAACAGCAGCAGCGCCAGAAGACGGTGATCGAACTCAGCACCGGCAAGCCAAGCTTCGATGTGGTGCATCTGAGCTATCACGTCCAGAAGCGCCAGTTCGAAAAGGGCAATTGGCTGGCCGATATCAGCGGCTTTCTGAAAGACCCGTCGCTGACTGATCCTTCCCTGACGGAAGGCGATTTTGCCGAAGCAGGTCTGCTGTTTGCCAAGGATGCCAAGGGCGTTCTGCGGTCGCTGCCCTTCTCGGTGGATTACTGGATCGTCTACTGGAACAAGGATCTCTTCGAAAAGAAGGGGCTTTCCTACCCCACCACATTCGAGGAAATGGTTGCCGCTGCCGAGAAGATTACTGATCCTTCGTCAAACACCTACGGCTTCGTCGCGCGCGGCCTGAAGAATGCGAACACCCCAGTCTGGACTTCGCTGATGTTGGGTTACGGAGCGGCCCCCATCGGTGCCGACGGCAAGGTGAACACGACATCCAAGGAAGCGGTGGAGGCGGCGAAACTCTACCAGCGCCTGATGACCAAGGCGGCCCCTCCCGGAGTCTCCGGTTTCAACTGGGCGGAAGCACAATCGGCCTTCCTTCAGGGCAAGATCGGTATGTGGTTCGATGGTGTGGGCTTTGCGCCGCCAATCGAGGATCCGCAGAAGTCGCGGGTGGTCGGCAAGACCGGCTATGGCGTGATGCCCAAGGGTCCAGCGGCACAGGCTTCCGGCACCTTCGGCGATGGCCTTGGCGTTGTCGAAGCTTCCGCCAACAAGGAGGCAGCCTACCTGTTTTGCCAGTGGGCCATCTCGCACGATATGGGCGCACGCCTGTTGCAGGCCGGTGCTGGGGTTCCGTTCCGGCAGTCCATCCTGTCCGATCCCAAGGTGCGCGAAGGTGTAAAGATGCCGGGCGCATGGCTGGATGCGGTCGCTGGTTCCGGCAAGATTTCCAAGCTCGCGCTACCGGTTGTGATCCCGGTTACCGAATTCCGCGATATCTACGGGGTTGCGCTCACCAATATGATCGGCGGTGCCGATCCTGAAACAGAATTGAAGAACGCAACGGCCCAGTTCGAGCCGGTTCTGGCGCGAAGCGAGGGATAATGGCATCGTTGGGCATCGAAAACTCGATGGCTGACGGCAAGGCAAAGAGGGGCAAGCCATCACGGCTTGCTCCCAATTACTGGCCTTTCGTTTTGCCATCCCTGCTGGTCGTGTCGGCGGTCATCGTTTTTCCATGGCTCTTCACGCTGTGGATGAGCGTCAATAGCTGGACATTGGGGCAGCCACGCACCTTCATCGGTTTTGCCAATTTTGTGCCGCTGGCGCAGGATATGCGGTTCTGGGAATCCCTGTGGCACACCACGACATACACGGCCCTTTCTGTCGTCCTCCCGCTGTTCTTAGGCACGCTGGCAGCATTGGTTTTCGATGCAAAATTCCCGTTCCGTGGCTTGCTCCGCGGCGTCTTCGTGATGCCGATGATGGCAACGCCGGTGGCCGTGGCACTGGTCTGGACCATGATGTTCCATCCGCAACTTGGCGTTTTGAACTATATGCTGTCCTTCATCGGTGTCGGGCCGCAGGAATGGATCTACAACCAGTTCACCGTCATCCCGTCCCTGGTGCTTGTCGAAACCTGGCAGTGGACACCGCTCGTCATGCTGATCGTGCTGGGCGGGCTGGCTGCCGTACCGCGCGAACCCTATGAAAGCGCGGAAATAGACGGTGCCAATGCCTGGCAGAAATTCCGCTACCTCACCATGCCGATGATCGCGCCCTTTCTGATGATTGCCGTCATCATCCGCTCCATCGATGCGATCAAGAGCTTCGACATCATTTATGCGATGACGCAGGGCGGACCGGGCACGGCCTCGGAAACCATCAATATCTATCTCTACAATACGGCATTCGCCTATTATGACATTGGTTACGGCTCAGCCATGGCCGTGGTCTTTTTCCTGATCATCATTGCGCTCTCCTTCGTTCTTCTGATGGTTCGCCAGCGCGCTCAGTGGTCGGATATGGAGGACCGCTGATGACCAGCCGCATCATTCGCAAGAAGACGCTCGATCAGGTCGGCCTTCTTTTCGTCGCCTTCGTCATGGTTTCGCCCGTCATCCTGTTTTTTCTCTGGATGATTTCGCTGTCGCTGAAATACGAGATCGACAACGGTGCCTATCCGCCGATCCTCATCCCTGAAACGTTCGCCTGGTCGAATTATGCGAAGGTGTTCGAGGAAAACAATTTCCTCCTCTACTTTTGGAATTCCGTTCTGGTCACAGGTTCGGCCACGCTGCTGGCGCTGATCATCGGGGTGCCATCCGGCTATGGAATTGCCCGGTTGAAGGCGGAAAAATCGGCTGTCGTCATCATGATCGCCCGCATGACGCCCGGCCTCTCCTTCCTCATCCCCCTCTTCCTGCTATTCCAATGGACTGGCCTCATCGGCACGCTCTGGCCGCAGATCATCATTCATCTCGTCGTCACGGTTCCCATCGTGGTCTGGATTATGATCGGTTACTTCGAAACGACACCAATGGAACTGGAAGAGGCCGCCAGCATCGATGGCGCGACACCGTGGCAGGTCTTCCGGATGGTGGCACTGCCTATCGCCAAGCCGGGTATCGTCGTCTCCTTCATTCTGGCGCTCATCTTTTCGTGGAACAACTTCGTCTTCGGCATAGTGCTTGCCAATCGCGAAACAAGAACGCTGCCGGTCGCCGTCTACAACATGCTCTCCTTCGAGCAGGTCAGCTGGGGGCCGCTTGCAGCCGCAGCCCTGATCGTCACCCTGCCCGTGCTATTGCTGACCATGTTTGCGCAAAAGCAGATCGTGGCCGGTCTCACCGCCGGTGCCGTCAAGGGCGGTTAAAGGCACCGAATTTCTCGCCAGTACCCACAGATCTCAGGAAACGACCATGGCAACCGTGAACATTCAAAATATCCAGAAGAACTACGGCTCGGTGAAGGTCATCCATGGCGTCGATATAGACATCGCGGACGGCGAGTTCGTGGTTCTCGTTGGCCCTTCCGGCTGCGGCAAGTCCACGCTTTTGCGCATGATCGCTGGTCTTGAGGAGGTAAGCGGCGGCGAAATCCGGATCGGGCCGCGCGAAGTCTCGCATATGCCCGCGCGTGATCGCGACATCGCCATGGTGTTTCAAAACTACGCCCTTTATCCGCACATGACGGTGGCCGACAATATGGGCTTTGCGCTGAAACTGAAGAAGGTCGATCAGTCGGAGATCCGCGCCAAGGTGGGACGGGCAGCGGCTATTCTCGGCCTTGAGAAGCTTTTGGACCGTTATCCGAAACAATTGTCCGGCGGCCAGCGCCAACGCGTCGCCATGGGACGCGCCATCGTCCGCGATCCGCAGGTGTTCCTGTTCGATGAGCCGCTCTCTAATCTCGATGCGAAACTGCGCGTGCAAATGCGCGGCGAGATCAAGACCATGCATCAGCGGATCGGCACCACCACGATCTACGTCACGCATGATCAGGTGGAAGCCATGACAATGGCCGACAAGATCGTCGTTCTTCACGACGGCTATATCGAGCAGATCGGCGCGCCGCTGGAGCTTTACGACCGCCCAGCCAACATCTTCGTGGCTGGCTTCATCGGCTCGCCCGCGATGAACCTCATCCACGGTCGCGTGGAAGAAGGTGCATTCCGCACTTCCAAGGGGCTCATTCTGCCGCTGCCGCAATCCCTGCCTGCCGATGTGGGAGGCCGCGAGCTGATCTATGGTATTCGTCCGGAACATATTCGCGCCGAGCCGCAAGGTATCGAAGGCCGGGCAATCCTTGTGGAAGGCACGGGATCGGAGATTTTCGCCCGGCTGGATGCCAAGGGTGAGGATATTGCCTGCCTGTTCCGCGAAAGGTTCGACATCCGCTTTGGCGATACGGTCCATATGGTTATCGATCCGGCTCGCGTGCATCTGTTCGATAAGCAGACCGGCCGCAGGCTCTGATCTATGCAAAAGCGCGTTCTTTGCGTCGGAGCAGCTGTACTCGACACGATCTTTCGCGTCCACGAATTGCCGAAGGGCGAAGGCAAGATCCTGCCTTCGCAGATGGTGCAGATTGCGGAAGGCATGGCCGCCAGCGCCGCCTACGCCATCGTGCGGTTGGGCGGCAGCGCCTCGCTTTGGGGCGCCGTCGGAACAGATGAAACGGGTAAAAGAATACGCGGCGATTTGGCTCGCGACGGTATCGACGTCAGCGAAATGACAATTGTAGCCGGCGCGCCCTCCGCAATTTCCACAATTCTGCTGGACGACCGGGGCGATCGGCTGATTGTGCCGTTTTACGATACCCGGCTTCACGCCACCTTGCCACCGGTCACCAGGGCGGAGATTGGCCGCTTCAATGCGGTGTTGGTGGATGTGCGCTGGCCTGCGCTCGCGCTCGAAGTGCTGAAACTAGCCCGAGAGGCGGGTATCCCTGCCATTCTGGATGGTGATGTCGCGCAGGTGGAAATACTGGAACGTCTTGCCCATGCGGCTGACTACATCATCTTTTCGGAGCCTGCGGCGCGCGCGCTTTGTGACCTCCGGGAGGAAAGCGAACTTGTTCGCACCCTCGCCGCACGTTTTCCCCATGCTCTTGTGTGCGTAACTTTCGGACCGGGCGGTGCCTATTGGCAGGATCTCCGGAGCCAAACTCTATTTCACCAACCTGCTTTGCCGATCGTTCCGGTCGATACGCTTGCTGCGGGCGATGCATTTCACGGCGCCTTCGCTCTTGGCATTGCCGAGGGCCTCGATGTTGGAAATGCTGTGCGGCTGGGCTCGGTTGCAGCAGCTTTGAAATGCACCGTTTTTGGGGGACGCGTCGGCATGCCCTCGCGCGCTGAGGCCGAAGCCGCACTTCAGCAACTGGCTCCTTGCAATGTCTACGTCTAAGAGAGCTTTTTCCGAATGCGCCTTGAAAGAGTGTATCGGTAGGACATCGAGACTTTCATTTCGCCGAGATCCCTTCCCGTCCTGCGATGGGCACGCTCGGTCAGTTCGCGCTCGGTGATTGCCGATAGGAAGCGAGCGGCTGACCATTCTTCCCGATCGGCATATTCGGCAAATTACGGTCAGAGGGTCTTAATTGTGGGCTACCGGAGCTCGTTGAGCATAATGCCAGCCTTATTCCATTAATGACACCTGCGCGACCGCGAGAAGCTGACATACATCCTAGTCAGCCACGACCTCGCCGTGGTCGCCCATCTCTGCGACCGCGTTGACATCATGCAGAACGGCGGCTTCGTGGAGGCGGCAGCAAAGGCTCAGTTGTTGAAGGGCACCGTGGCACACCCCTACACCCGCACCCTGATCGAGGGCAGCAAGGGGTACGTCGGCAGAGTCCGCTTGAAGAGCGTCGTGCCGTAGCAAGCGTCCTCAGCACGCCTGTAGATCTGGTGGCAGCGCACCCGTCCCAGCCTGCTGACGGCATTCTTGCATTTAAAAGGGATCCGAACCGCTAACCAGACTCTCGCCGACGTGTAACCTACTGAACAGACACACAAATAACCTCTGCGACCGCGTTAACAAGCAGACATCTAACAACTGCTTTCGGCTCGATGAATCCCAAGACCATCCGACAAGCGCGACGTAATGTTTTTCATCAGATCGGGCGAGCTTCTATCTACACCATAGACGAAACCAGGAAAATCCAGTGTCTTCTGGACTGTCCATATGGCTTCATGCTGGTCGGGGGGCAGAATTTGTGCCGGGTCACCGACAGCGATCCATCCGATCGGCACGGTCGAGCCCGGTTCCAGTCGGGTTCGCAGGTGCACGGTTCCGTTGATGCGAACTTCGGACCCGCGCCCGATCTGCGCCCCGTGAAATACGGCTGCCCCGGTGGCGATGAAAACTTCCCCGTCGATTTGAGCACCAACCACGTGGCTGTTAGGACCGACGATGCAATGGTCCCCAATGGAACAGGCATGGCGACTGGTGGCGCGGATCACCGCATTCTCGAGCACGATGCAATTCCGTTCGATGAGGATGGAGCCGCCGGCTTCCGCCACCAAGCGAGCTCCATGCATGATTCTGCTGCCCGCACCGATGGTAACATCACCGCAGACCGTCGCGTCCTGCGCAACCCAGGCGTCGGAATCGACCGATGGCGACCGTTCGTCGTAAGACAAAATCATGTTTTACTCTCCTCTCACAATCTCGGCTGCTATGATGTTGTCTTCACACGTTCGAGATGCCAGACCTTGGCGACGATCCGCCAGCCCTCAGTCCCTTTCACGAAGCAAAGGTGATCGACGAAGACGTTCGCGTGGATCCGCAGCCTGACCTTCACGGTGGCTGCAGCCGGCGAAAGCCAATCGATCAGGATGATTTCGTCTTCACGTTCCTGCGAGCGACTTGCGGGAGATTCGCGCTTTGCAATCACCTGCCGATAATCTGCAATCGGGTCCACCGTGATTGCGCCTTCGTCAGCGTCGAACAGGCTTGAGGCCGGATGAAAGACCTGATCAAAGAGCGAGAGATCGCAGGCGTAGAGGGCATCGAAATAGGTTTGGATGGCGTTTAGCAGCTCTGTATCGCGGCTCATCTGGCTTCTCCGGATTTGTTGGCGAGTGACCGTTTCGCACACCGGCAGTTCGAGTTGCCAGCGGCAGGATTGCCAGATAAGACGGCATTCATGCCAAAAACTGAGAATCCACGCCTTCTCGCAAACAGACGTGTCGTCAGCCTCGTCTACGACGGCCTCTGTACCTTCGAGTTCGGGATCACGGCCGAAGTCTTCGGATTGGACCGCCCTGAAGCAGGGCCCGACTGGTATCAGTTCAAATCGGTCTCGCTGGAGGATCAGTTTCTTCATGCCTGTGGTGGTCTGACGATCGCAGCAACAGGCACTGAAGCCGATCTGCATCGGGCCGGAACAATCATCGTCCCCGGTTGGCGAGGACCCGATGAACCGGTACCGGAACAGATTTGTAAGGCATTGGTTCACGCTCACGAGGGCGGCGCTCGCATTGTTTCCATCTGCGGGGGCGCTTATGTGCTTGCGGCCGCCGGCCTGCTAGATGGCCGCCGTGCGACGACACATTGGCGTTTCGCCGAGGATCTGGCCCGCCGCTATCCTGCTATCGAGATCGACGCGAGCTGTCTCTATGTCGATGAGGGTGACATTCTGACTTCGGCGGGCAGCTCGGCAGGCATTGATCTGTGCCTGCATATCGTCCGTTCGGATTTCGGGGCAGAGCTCGCCAATATGGTGGCGCGTCGCCTCGTGATGTATAGCCATCGCCAGGGCGGGCAATCCCAGTTCATCGAGCGCCCCGTGCCGCTCCGGCGGGAGGCCGATCGGTTATCCTCGATCCTGGACCACATTCTGGCCAACCTTCACCATCCACATACGATAAGTTCTCTCGCTCACCACGCGGGCATGAGCGAACGCACCTTTCAGCGTCGCTTTCATGCCCTGACCGGCTTACCACCGCTCAAGTGGATCCTCAGGGAGCGGCTGGAGCAAGCCCGCATCTTGCTGGAGACTGATTCTGCCGAGCCTGATGACATCGCAAGCGTGACCGGACTCGGAAGCGCGGAAAACCTGAGGCTGCAGTTTGGTCGACATTATGGCGTCAGCCCGTTGACCTATCGTCATCGTTTTGCATAGCGCGCTGAAATGGGCCAGTCTCCTCTGAACCGCCGCGGAGAACGTCGTGAAACGTCCATTTTCGCGGTGGCCGAATTGCAGCTCCTCCCCGCGAATGTCGCGGTTCATGAAGCAGGATAGGCGCCCCGCAAATGTGGCCCCGTTGCAGCTCCCGGCGAGCCTGCCGGGGAACGCTGTTTGGCGGCTTTCGGCGGTGGCATGCGCGTGCCGATCGCGAACAGAACTGCACTGACGGCCGCAAACCCGGCAAACAGCAGGAACATGCCAGGTCCGCCAAAAGCGCCGAGCATGAAGCCGCCGAGAGTCGGCCCGATGAAATTGCCGATGGTCGAAAACGAGTGCGCGCCGAAATAGCTGCCTCTGTTCCGATTGTTGGAGATACCATCGACCAGCATATATTCAGATGGCACGACGAGGATCTCGCCGATCGTGAACACGATCATCGAGAACGCCAGCCCCCAGAAACCGACAGCACCAAGGAAACCGATCTCACCCAGCGCAAACAGGACGCAGCCGACCACAAGACCGTTGAGGGCGCCCGCGCGTTCGATGATGCGCCGGGCGAACGGGTTCCCGATCAGGACGACCGCACCGTTGATCGAAACGAGATAGGCGTAGATTTCCATGCCCCCGGTGACGTTTCCCGTCAGGTAGGGGGCAAGCGTCGCCGACCATTGGCCATAAACTGCAATCAGCAATGTGCCGCCACCGACAAAGAAAGCCAACCGTGGATCGCGGACCGCCGCCTTCAGACTCTCGATCAACGGCAAGGAGGCCGATGCTTTGGAAACACCATCGCGCCGGTACACCGGTACCTTCAATAGATGCAGGACCAGCGCGAACATTGCATAGATAAAGCCCGCAATAACGAAAAGAGTGGTGGACGCTGCACCGGCAGCGATCCCCATCAATGGTCCAACGGCCCAGCCGACATTCGTGGCCGTATAACGCCACGAAAAATATTTGAGACGCAGCGGCTCGGGGCACACATCACTCATCAGGGCGCGTGAAATCGGCTCGTAGATCGCAAGAGCGACGGCAGCAGCGATCTGAGCAATGCAAAATGCAACAACCGTTTCGGCGAGCCCCATACCAACCAAGGCAAGAGCCATTGAAAGCAAGGTAAGCACCAGCACTGTCTTGCGCCCCACCCTATCCGACAGTGTGCCTGCGAAGGGAGCCGTGAGAGCGCCAAGCAGGGGGCCGATCCCGAGAAGCGCACCAATCATGGCCGGACCGAGCCCGAATGACTGCTGCAATTTGATAGCGAGGAACGACAGCGTCATGGCGCGGGCGATGGTCACGAATCCGGAGCCCGCAATGAGGAGCAGAACATAGTTCAGTCGTTGTCTATCATACGTCATCTGCGCCCTCAGGGATTTACTGTCGAATGAAGCGATTCCCGCGCTAGCCTATCCGATCTTCCATCAGATGACCTGGATTCTTGCAACGTATGAAGGCCGGAATCTTGCTGCATCGCTTTTTACGACTATCATCAATTGACGCGCTTTTCGGGCGAGAAGAGAAGCGCGGGTGACGTCTGCTATCGAATCGATTGCGGATGTAACGCAACCACGCCTCATGAGTGGTCACTTGCTTGCCGGCTGCCTCATGGCACTAGCTATCGGCGACTCCGTTCGCCGGTAGCCAGGTCAGTTCGTCGCGGACTTCTTTTGCATTCCGCGACAACACGTGCCCGCACTGCCCGTTCGGCCTCCAGTCCTCCTGCGGACAGCACGAGTTCATATCCAGGTCACTCCTGGAACGACACCTGATACAGGTCATTAGATTTCGGCTTCACTCTTGCTCGGCCATTCGATAGCCCACGCCAGGCTCCGTCCTGACGATCCTCGGCTGCGTCGGATCCCGTTCGATCTTCTGGCGCAACTGACCGATGAAGACTCGCAGATAATGCAAGTCGTCACCATGGGCGGGACCCCAGACGGTCGTCAGGAGAGCACGATGTGTCACGACGCGGCCGGCATGGCGCGCAAGCAGCAAAAGCAGGTCGTATTCCTTGGGCGTCAGGTGAACCGTTTCGCCATCGCGGGTGACCCGTCTCTTGATCGGGTCGATCGTCAAACCGTCGATCTCCGTAACGGCCGGGATCGCGTCGCGCCGCCCGCGGTGGCGGAGCGCGGTGCGGATCCGGGCGGTCAGTTCGCCGATGCCGAACGGTTTCTCGACATAATCGTCTGCCCCAAGATCGAGCGCCGCGATCTTTTCGCTTTCGCGGTCACGGGCCGACAGGATGAGGATCGGGATGTCCGACCAGCCGCGCAGGCTGGTGATGACTTCCTTGCCATCCATGTCGGGAAGGCCGAGATCGAGGATCACCAGGTCAGGTGCCTGGGTCGCCACGGCCTTCAGCGCTTCGGCGCCCGTGCCGGCCTCGACCACCTCGTATCCGGCAGCGGAGAGAGAAGGTTTGAGGAAACGCTGGATCTGCGGCTCGTCGTCGACAACCAGGATGCGGGACTGGTTCATCTGACGTCGTCCCTGGCTTCACTGCTTGCTGGAAAGCGCATGACGATTCGCGTGCCCCTCTTCTTCAAGGCCGGGCTCTCCGCATGAATCTTGCCACCCATGGCCTCGACGAAGCCACGGGCAATGGAAAGCCCGAGCCCCGTTCCCGGCGCGCGCCCGTCCGGCTTTCCCCTGCGATAGAATTTTTCGAAGATGCGGTCCAGATCTTCGGGCGGAATGCCCTTACCCTGATCGGTGACCGAGATCAGCACGTCCCTGCCGTCACGTCTTGCATAGACGTTGATCGGCTCTTCACCGCCGTATTTCACGGCGTTGTCGAGAAGGTTGAAGAGGACCTGGCCGATCAGCACGCTGTCGCCTCGGATCAGCGGCATGTCAGCGGCTATGCCGGTTTCGATGATGCGCCCTGGCGCATGCTTTCGTGTGCGTTCGACGGCGGACTGGACGACATCGGCGACATCTACCCAGTCCTGCTTTGGCTTCAGCGTGCCAGCCTCGATCCTTGTCATATCCAGAAGATTGGCAACAAAGCGGCTCATGCGGCTGCTTTCTTCCTCGATCGACTGCAACAGATCGTCGCGGTTTTCCGGCGTCATCCGCTCGCCGAGCTGGCGGAGACCCGTGACGGCACCAGTGATCGTCGCGAGCGGCGTGCGCAGATCGTGCGAGATCGATGACAGAAGGGCTTCGCGGTAGCGCTCGCCCTCCAGCCGGGCTGCCTGCTCCACCGTCTCGTCGGCGAGGCGCGCGCGGTCCAGTGCAATCGCAGTCTGGTCGAGAATGGCAGTCAGCGAACGTTCAGCGTTGAGATCCAGGCTTGCGCCCGAATGCTCGATGCCGCAGACGCCGACAATGCCGTGCGGTCCAAGAAGCGGCCGAAATTCGAAGCGGCTGTTCGGCAGCGTCCCGGTGCCATGGCCGGCGGGCTCGCGCTTGTCATGGGTCCAGCGGGCGGCGGTCATGTCGGTCACGTCGAGTTCGGTGTCCGGCGGCCAGGCGGCCGTCACGGCAAGGTCTCCCTTACGCGGCACGAGAAGCACGACATTGCGCTTCAGGCTCGCCTGCAGTTGTGAAACAGCGAGCCAGATCGCGTCCTCGCCCTTTGCCGTGCTCGCGAGCTTGCGGGAGAAATCGTAAAGCGATTGCAGCGCGGCCGCGCGGATCCGCGCCACCTCCGCCTGTTCGCGGATGCGCGAGGCTAGACCGCCAGCAATGATGGCAACGGCAAGAAAGACGAAGAGCGCGAAGACCTCGTGCGGGGCCGCGATGGTGAAGGTGTGGCGGGGATCGATGAAGAAGAAGTTGTAGGCCAGCGCCGACAGGATAGCGGCCAGGAATGCCGAAGCGTAGCCGCCGACCACCGAGGCTCCGAGAACTGCCAGGAGAAAGAGCAGCGATATGTTCGGCAACTCAACGAAGACGTCGATCCCCTTGCCCACGACCGTCGTCGGGGCGACGAAACCGAGAGCCCAGATTGCCGATTGCCTGAGCGCGGAAGCCCTCGGCAGGCTGACTGAGGGCCGCGCGCGTTCAGGGGGCGACCCCTCCGGTGTGACGATGTGGACACCGAGACCCGAGGCCTCGCGCGCCAGCGCATCGGGCAGCGAGCGGGAGACGAGCTTCTGCCAGCGGCTGCGCTTGCGCGTGCCGATGACGATCTGCGTCGCATGCTCTCGACGCGCGAGCTTCAGGATTTCCTCAACGAAATCATTGCCGACGACACGGCGCGTTTCCGCGCCCAACTGCTCGGCGAGACGAAAGAGCGTTTCAATCCGCTGCAAGCGTTCCGGTGTCTCCACCTCTCGGTCGGCCCTCTCGATCGAGACGACTAGCCACGGTGCGTTCAAACCCGAGGCGAGACGGCTTGCCACGCGCACCACCTTTTCCGACAGCAGATCCGAACCGACGCAGACCAGGAGCCGTTCGCCGGTGGCCCAGGGGCCGTCGATGGCATTTTGCTTCAGGTAGTCGACCATCTGGTCGTCGACCCGGTCGGCGGTGCGGCGCAGCGCCAGTTCCCGAAGCGCCGTCAGGTTGCCGAGGCGGAAGAAGCGATCGACGGCGCGGTTGGCGCTTTCCGGCAGATAGACCTTGCCCTCCTTCAGGCGTTCGATCAGCTCCGAGGGCGCCAGGTCGACGAGAAGCACTTCATCGGCACGTTTGAGGACCACGTCGGGCACGCGTTCGCGCACGGTGACACCGGTGATCTGGGCGACGAGATCGGCCAGACTTTCGAGGTGCTGGATGTTGAGTGCCGTCCAGACGTCGATGCCGGCCGAAATCAGTTCCTCGATGTCCTGGTAGCGCTTGGGATGGCGGCTGTCTTCCGGATTGGAGTGGGCCAGCTCGTCGACGATGATGATGCGGGGACGCCTTGCGAGAGCCGCATCGAGATCGAACTCCTCCAGCATCCGTCCGCGATGGGCAACACGCCGGCGCGGCAGGATCTCCAGTCCGTCGAGCAGGCCTGCCGTTTCGCTTCGCCCATGGGTTTCAACCAGGCCCACGACGACATCGCTGCCATCGACCTTCAGGCGCCGGGCGCGCGACAGCATCGCATAGGTCTTTCCAACGCCGGGCGCAGCCCCCAGAAAAATGGTGAGTTTGCCCCGGCGGTCTTTCTCCGCCAGGGCAAGCAGGGCATCGGGATCGGGACGTCTTTCGTCCTTACGGTCGTCATCCGCCATCAGGCTCTCACATCTTCAGGGCGTCGAGCGCCAGATTGAGCTCTAGCACGTTGACCCTTGCTTCGCCGATAATGCCGAAGGCCGGGTTTTCGATCGACCGGGCGACAAGTTCTGCGACAACAGTGGGCTGCAGCCCCCTCGCCTGCGCGATACGGGCAACTTGCGCCTCGGCAAAGGGGGGCGAGATATGCGGGTCGAGGCCGGAGCCCGAGGCGGTGACAGCATCGCCCGGAACGGGTGCGGCAAGTCCCGTTCCCTTCAGCCTTTCGACGTCGGCAACGACCCGATCCTTGAGCTTCACCGAGGTCGTGCCGAGGTTCGAACCGGACGAAGCGGCTGCGTTGTACGGGTCAGGATCCGTGGCCGAAGGACGCGGCCAGAAGTAGCGGTCGGAAGTGAAGTTCTGGCCGATCAGCACTGAGCCGATGACTGTGCCGTCGCGTTCGATCAGGCTGCCATTGGCTTTTGCTGGCATGACCGCCTGGGCAATGCTGTTGATCGCCAGGGGATAGGCGAGACCGGTGAGTGCGGTCAGGGCGACAACGAGGGTGAGTGCGGGCCTGAGATGGTTGAGCATAATTACACCAGACGAAGGGCGCTGACGGCAAGGTCGATGACCTTGATGCCGGCGAAGGGAAGAACGAGCCCACCGAGGCCATAGACCAGCAGGTTGCGGCGAAGCAGCGCTGCCGCACCGGAGGGGCGATAGGCGACGCCTTTCAGCGCCAGCGGGATCAGCGCCACGATGATCAGCGCATTGAAGATGACGGCCGAGAGGATGGCCGACTGCGGCGAGGCAAGCCCCATGATATTGAGCGCTTCGAGCGCCGGATAGGTGGCCACGAACAAGGCCGGGATGATGGCGAAGTACTTGGCCACGTCATTGGCAATCGAAAAGGTCGTCAGCGATCCGCGTGTCATCAGGAGCTGCTTGCCGATCTCGACGATCTCGATGAGCTTGGTCGGACTAGAATCGAGGTCCACCATATTGGCGGCCTCGCGGGCGGCCTGGGTGCCGGTCTGCATGGCGACACCGACATCGGCCTGGGCAAGCGCCGGCGCATCATTGGTGCCGTCGCCGCACATGGCAATCAGGCGACCGCCCTGCTGTTCCCGGCGGATATAGGCAAGCTTGTCTTCCGGGGTCGCCTGGGCGAGGAAGTCGTCGACGCCGGCTTCCGAAGCAATCGCGGCGGCCGTGACCGGGTTGTCGCCCGTTACCATGACCGTGCGAATGCCCATGGCGCGGAGCGCCGCAAAGCGTTCTTTGATGCCGGGCTTCACAACATCCTTGAGGTGGATGACGCCGAGCAGGCGGTCTCCGTCGGCAACGGCGAGCGGTGTGCCGCCGGTGCGGGCGACCTGGTCGACGGCGCGGCGGAATTCGGCCGGCGCATCCTGATCGGTCAGACCGGCGAACTTCAAGACCGCGTCGACAGCGCCCTTGCGCAGCCGGCGCTGACCGATGTCGACGCCAGAAAGGCGGGTTTCGGCAGTGAAGCCGATGACGGCATCGAACTCGGTCTTCGGCATGGGTACACCGAATTCGCCTGTCGCCAGTGCCACGACGGAGCGTCCCTCGGGCGTTTCGTCGGACAGCGAGGCGATAAGGGCTGCCTCTGCCAGTTCGCTCGGCGTCACACCGGGGGCGGCCAGGAAGTCGCTCGCCATGCGGTTGCCGAAGGTGATCGTGCCCGTCTTGTCGAGAAGCAGCGTGTCGACATCACCGGCTGCCTCGACGGCGCGGCCGGAGGTGGCGATGACGTTGAAGCGCACCAGGCGGTCCATGCCGGCGATGCCGATGGCCGAGAGAAGGCCGCCGATCGTCGTCGGGATCAGGGTGACGAGAAGGGCTGCCAGCACCGTGACCGAGAGCACCGTGCCGGAATAGCCGGCCAAGCCCCAGATCGCGACGCAGACGAACAGGAAGATCAGCGTCAGCCCCGAGAGCAGGATCGACAGGGCGATCTCGTTCGGAGTCTTCTGGCGCTGGGCGCCTTCGATCAGCGCAATCATACGGTCGACGAAGGACGAACCGGGCTGGACGGTGATCTTGATCTTGATTTCGTCTGACAGAACCTGCGTGCCGCCTGTCACCGCCGAGCGGTCGCCGCCGGATTCCCGGATGACAGGCGCGGATTCGCCGGTGATGGCGCTTTCGTTGACCGAGGCAACACCTTCGATCACTTCGCCATCGCCGGGGATGAGTTCACCGGCCGCGACCAGCACGATGTCGCCGACCTTGAGGCTGGAGGCCGGGATGGTTTCCGTCTTGCCGTTAGCGGCAAGACGACGGGCGACGAGTTCGGACTTGGTCTTCTTCAGGCTGTCGGCCTGGGCGCGGCCACGGCCCTCCGCCACTGCTTCGGCGAAGGTGGCGAAGAGCACGGTGAACCAGAGCCAGGCGGCGATCTGGCCGGAGAAGCCGGCCTCACCGGGATTTCCGGCGAGGTCGCGGATGAAGAGGATCGTCACGACAACGGCGACGATCTCGGTCACGAAGATGACCGGATTGCGCAAGAGCTTGCGCGGATCGAGCTTGACGAACGCATCGCGGATCGCCGGAAACAGGATCGAGGGGTCGAGAAGACCTGGAGCTTGGTGGTCTTTTGACATGATGGTTCCTTAGAAGGTCTGGCCGGCGAGCATGGCGAAGTGTTCGACGATGGGGCCGAGCACCAATGCGGGCAGGAATTGCAGGCCGCCGAGAATGAGGATGATGCCGATCAAGAGGCCAACGAAGAGCGGGCCGTCCGTCGGGAAAGTGCCAGCAGAGGCAGGCGACTTGACCTTGGCGGCGAGCGATCCAGCGATCGCCATGACCGGCACGACATAGGCGAAGCGGCCAAGCAGCATCGCGATCCCGAGCGTGGTGTTGTACCAGGGCGTGTTGCCTGTGAGGCCGCCGAAGGCCGAGCCGTTGTTGCCGGCTGCCGAGGTATAGGCATAGAGGATTTCCGACAGACCGTGCGGGCCAGCCGTACCGACGCTTGCCACTGCGAAGGGCAGCATGGCCGAGACGGATGTGAAGCCGAGGATGACCAGCGGCAGGATGAGCACGGCCAGCATGGCGAACTTCATCTCGCGGCCCTCGATCTTCTTGCCGAGGAATTCCGGCGTGCGTCCGACCATCAGGCCGGCGACGAAGACGGAGAGAATTGCGAAGACCAGCATGCCGTAGAGACCCGAGCCGACACCGCCGGGGAGCACTTCGCCGAGCTGGATGAGGAACATCGGCACGAGACCGCCCAAGCCCGTGAACGAGCCGTGCATGCCGTTGACGCCACCATCCGAGAGGCCAGTCGTCACCGCCGCATAGAGCGCGGTCATTGCCTGGCCGAAGCGGACTTCCTTGCCTTCCATATTGCCAAGTGCCGGATCGACACCGATCGCCGTCAGAATGGTGTTGCCCTGGGCTTCGGCCCAGTAGGTGACGGCCACGCCTGAGATGAGCAGGAACGCCATGGCCGAGATCAGCGCCCAGCCCTGCCTGCGGTTTCCGACCATCTGGCCGAAAGTGTAGGCCATGGCGGCCGAGATCGACAGCATGGCGAAGATGTTGAGATAGTTCGACCAGGCGGTCGGGTTCTCGAAGGGATGGGCAGCATTGACGTTGAAGAAGCCACCGCCATTGGTGCCGAGCTGCTTGATCGCTTCCTGGGAGGCGACGGGGCCGAGTGAAATCACCTGATTGGCGCCTTCCAGCGTCGTGGCCGTGACCGAGCCGGCGAGCGTTTGCGGCAGGCCCATGGCGACGAAAGCGAGTGCGACGACAATGGCGAGCGGCAGCAGCACGTAGAGCGTGGCTCTCGTTACATCGACCCAGAAATTGCCGAGCGTGGACACTTTGGATCGGGCAAGCGCACGGGTCACTGCGATGGCGAGCGCCAGGCCAATCGCTGCAGACAGAAAGTTCTGCACGGTGAGGCCGGCCATCTGGCTGAAATGACTCAGCGTGGTTTCGCCGCCATAGTTCTGCCAGTTGGTATTGGTGACGAAAGAGACGGCCGTGTTGAAGGCGAGGTCCGGCGCCATGCCGGCAAAGCCTTGGGGGTTCAGCGGCAGATAGCCCTGAAGGCGCAGCATCGCATAGAGGACAAGGAAGCCGGCAAGCGAGAAGGCGAGCATGGCGAGCGTATAGCCGAGCCAGCTCTGCTCCTTCTCCGGGTTGATGCCGCTTACCCGGTAGAGATCACGCTCCACGCGGCCGAGAATGGAGGACAAAAAGGTCCGCTCACCGGAAAACACCCGCGCCATGTAGAGGCCGAGTGGTTTGATGACGATGAGAACGGCGAGGAAGAGGAGGCTGATCTGCAGCCATCCGACAATGGTCATGGATCTGCTCCGATCAGAAGCGTTCGGGACGCAGGAGCGTCACGACGAGATAGACGCCGAGGGCGATGGCGACAGCGAGGCCGAAGAGAGGTTCAAGCATTTGCGTTGCCCTCACAGCCGGTCGAGCGCGCGGGCATAAAGGGCCAGCATGAGAAGCGTGCCGCCGCCGAGCGCGATAAAGATGAGGTCGGACATGTCCGGGTCTCCTGTTGATACAGGAGGAGAATTAAGGGCGTTTCGGGTTAGGCTTCGATTGGGAAGGCGCGTGGTGGAGATAAAGAAAACATAAGGATGCACCCCCGACGGTCGAGTATCGCCCCATTGCCATGATAGCCACAGCTACCAAGCAGGCTTCGTCTGTCCGAGCCGGAGGGCCGGTTGGCTGGCGGATCACCTGCCCGCTTCGCGGCGGTCGCCGTCAAACCGCCTTCAGTGGTTCGAAGACGGCTTTCATGGCGGGATCGAAGCGGATAGCGGGCAACGCTGCGATGTAAAGGGCGTCTCGCACGGGCTTGCGACCACCTGCGATCATCCTCTTGCCGCGCATCAGACCACTGTCGCGATTGACGGGCGTAACGCCGACCAGCTTAGCAATCTCGCCTTTGCCAATCAGCCCCAGTTCGGGAAGGCCGGCAATCAGGAAGCATGCGGTTCGCAGATCGATGCTCTTGAGCGACATGAGAACCTTCGCCTTGAGGGGCAAGGCCTTCATCCGACTTGAGGCATGCTTCCATAGCATCGACCCCCGACTGGCGCTGCTGCTGCAGGAATGCAAGTGCCTCCTCGATCCACGCCCCGGCATTGGTGCCGGCGACGAATACGAATCCAAGATCGGCATGAGAAACCAAACTGCTTCATCCATTCCTTTTCAGTGTAAAATTGCCGAATTCTGCAACGTCCGCCTGGCCCCGCTCGTCTCGAAATGAACACTGGACAACATCAAGCCGTACCTGACTAGCCTGATCATCTACCGCAAAATCATCTACCGCAAACACCCGCCGATGCGGATGAACTGCATCAACTGGCGTTCAATAAGCGATGCATGCGGTCTCGAAGACGAGCTGACGGCGGCGCTTAAGAAGAACCTGCTGCCAGGCCTTGAAGCCATCGCACGCTGGATCGACAAGGAGCGAACGATAGATGATAATCGGCCCACGCCGGATGACGAGCGCCGGGCGCCAGCTGCGCGACGGGATAAGTCCTTATCTGCGCCCCGAGAACAGGCATCGCCTCGCACGATCCCGCTGCATGACATCCATACCAAATTGCGACAGAGCCTTCTTGAGATTACTGGGCCAGAGCCGCCAGCCGACCGCTTGAAGGCTGGCGCATGATGTCCATCCGGACGTCGTAGATGCGAACAAGTTCCTCGGTCGTCATGACCTCTCCCGGAGTGCCATGGGCAATCAGCCGGCCGGAATGCAGTGCAACAATCTCATCGCAGAAGCGGGCGGCCATGTTGATGTCGTGCAGTACGGTGATGATGGTGATGCCCTTGTCGCGGCAAAGATGGTGCGTCAGAGACAGGACGTCCAGCTGATGGCCGATGTCGAGTGCGGAAATGGGTTCGTCGAGCAGAAGGCAGGCGGCATCCTGCGCCACGAGCATGGCAAGCCAGACACGCTGGCGTTCGCCGCCCGACAGGCTGTCCACCATGCGCTCGGCAAAAGGACCTATACCGGTGAGTTCAATTGCCTCCTCCACCTTCTGCCTGTCGATGGCGCGGAACCGGCCGAGCGCGCCGTGCCAGGGATAACGGCCCAGCGCCACCAGCTCCTTGACCAACATGCCGGGCGCTGCCGGCGTCCGCTGCGGCAGATAGGCGAGCCGGCGGGCGAGTTCCCGTGTACCCCAGCCTTCAAGGGGCTTGCCTTCGAACTGGATAGTGCCCGCGCTCGCCGCCTGCTGCCGGCCGATCAACTTCAACATTGTTGATTTGCCGGAGCCATTGTGACCAATCAGAGCAATGGACCGGCCTGCCCGAAGATCGACCGTCAGCGGATGCAACAGGACGCGACCTTCGATTGCAAAGCTCACCTCCTTCAATGAGAGGAGAGGAGGACTTGGCTTGGCGATCTCACGCTCGTTTGCGTTCAGCGGCATAGTGCATCATCCATAAACTGCAAGGGTAGGCTTCCTTTGTTATCAACAGATGGCCTGCTTGAAGACCACACGCAGGCAGGATTGATACCCTGCATTAAAGTTGATAACTATACACATGTTTATTCGATCAGGATAGCTGCATGACTTTCCAGCCACGAATGCAGAACAGGATCGAGGGTTTTTCGGTGATGGGCGGGCTGAAGCGCCGCTACTGGAACGGCATGACCGCCGACCTGTGGGACGTGGAATGCGCCGCCTATGCGGGCGGCCACTATGTGGCACGGGATCCAAGACTGTTCATCCTGCTCGACCAGCGCGGCCACGGGCGTCCTCTGGTCAAGCTTTCGCCGAAATCCCGCGGCGCCCCACAGGACAGCAACCAGAGCCCGATCTCGTACATTCCCGCCGGCATGGATCTCTGGATGGACTTTGCCGACGTGCAGTATGTGCGTCATCTCGATATCCACTTCGACGCGGATATCCTCGGCCGTCGGCTCATGGAAGAAATCGACCCGAAAAAGCTCAAGGACCCCCAACTGCTGTTCTCGGACCAGCGCGTCATGGCGCTTGCCGGACTGATTGCCGCCGAGATTTGCAATCCCGAGCCGTTGCACGATCTCTACGGGGACGGGCTTACCCTGGCGCTCCTCATCGATGTCCTGAAAATGGTGAAGACACCGCCGCGGCGGCGAGGAACGCTGGCAATCTCCCAGCTTCAGCGCGCCACAGATTTCATCACCGCAAACTGCATGCGCAATATCCGTCTGCAGGAACTCGCGGACTTGACGGGGCTGTCACCATCGCATTTCAGCCATTCGTTCAAGGCGTCGACTGGCATGGCGCCCCACGACTGGCAGATGAATGCCCGGCTGGAACGTGCGAAGGATTTGCTGGTGTCAGATGCCTATCCTTTGACAGAAATCGCTGCTGAAACCGGGTTCTCGGATCAGGCGCATTTTACCAAGGTCTTCCGCAAGCATATCGGAACGACCCCGGCCCGCTGGCGGAAGGCGAAGCAGGAGTGATGCATTTTTGCATATATTTGCCCGCCGTTTCTGAATTTGCCCAAAAACGTCCAATTGCCGCTGATCGAACCAAGCCGAAACTTTAAATATGAGCTAGCTGCTCATCTTATTGCGATGCCGCTTCTCGCGAGCGGCGGAAAAGTTCGTGTGAGTGGGGCTTGAAATGGAAAAGAGAGAAGCGGCCTTGGGGGCAAGGCTAGGACTGGGTACGGGTGTAGCACTGGCAGCCCTTTGCGCCGCCTGGGCGGCGCACGCGCAGAATGCCGATACGACACTGGCGCCGATCGTTCTTCATGGCGAAGGCGAAGGCGATGGAACCGGCCCGGTCAAGGGTTATGTCGCGAAGAAATCGACGACCGGCTCCAAGACCGATATGCCGCTCAGGGAAATCCCCCAATCCGTGTCGGTCATCGGCAGGGAAGAGATGGACGACCGCGGCGCCGTCAGCAAGATCGATCAGGTGCTCCTCTACACGCCCGGCGTGTTCGGTCAGCCCTATGGCTCGGATCCAGACACCGACTGGATCTATGTTCGCGGCTTCAACGCATCGCAGACGGGCGTGTTCTTCGACAGCCTGGCGCTCACCAGTCACTCCTACGGCGGCTTCCAGCTTGATCCGTTCATGCTCGAGCGCGTCGAGGTCCTCAAGGGACCGGCCTCCGTCCTGCTCGGTGGCGCCAACGCAGGCGGCGTCGTCAACCTGATCCGCAAGCGCCCGACCGACGAGCCTTATTACTACACAGAAACCGGCATCAACACGAACGGCAACGCCTTCTTCGGCTTCGATCTCTCGGACAAGATCACGCCTGACGGCAGCTTCAGCTATCGCCTGACCGGCAAGCTGGCGGGCGGTGACAACTATACCGATTACAGCGAGGACCTGCGCGGCTTCATCATGCCGCAGTTCACCTTCTCGCCGGACGCGGGCACCAGCCTGACGGTCTGGGGTTATATCAGCGGCCTGGATCAGGTCCATACGACGAACGGCCTGCTGCCCTACGGCGGCACGGTCGTCAGCGCCGGCTACGGCAAGATCCCGCGCGACATGTTCCTCGGAGACCCCAATTTCGACGACGGCACGGTCGTCCAGAAGATGGTTGGTTACGAGTTCGAGCACGAATTCGAAGGCGGCTGGAAGTACACGCAGAACCTGCGCTATTCCAACCTCTTCAAGCGGGAGCAATACGTTTATCCGTTCGATATCGACCAGACGGACGCGGTGGTCGGCCGCTATAGCGAGGACATCACTTCGAAGGCCAACGCCTTCAACGTCGACAACCGGATTGAAAACGAATTCGACCTGGGCGGCGCCTCGCACAAGGTCATGGCGGGCCTGGATTATCGATATTACCGCCTCGATACCGACCAGTTCGCGAGCGCCTTCGGATCAGTGCCCGCTTTCGATCCCGCCAACCCCGCCTACGGCGTCGCCCTGCCGCCGGTCGCCCGCAACCTGCACCAGGTCTATACGATCAACCAGGTCGGCGTTTACGCCCAGGACCAGATCAAGTTCGGCGACGGCTGGATCGTCACCTTGAACGGCCGCTACGATTACGTCCACAACGAGATCGAGGACCTGCTCGCGGGAACGCAGAACTATTCCAGTAACGATCGTGCCTGGAGCGGCCGCGCGGGCCTGGCCTACGAGTTCGCCAACGGCCTGACGCCCTATGTCAGCGCCGCAAGCTTCTTCAGCCCGATCGTCGGCCTGACGGGGGGCGCCGCGCCGAAGCCCGAGGAAGGCTACCAGCTCGAGGCAGGTGTCAAATACGAGCCGACCTGGCTCGATGGCAGCCTGACGGCCTCGGTGTTCGAGATCACCAAGCAAAATTACACGATCACGACCGGCGGGATAACCAGCCAGATCGGCGAAGTCCGCTCTCGCGGTATCGAAGTGGAAGGTAAATTCAACCTGGACCAGAACTGGAAAGTCATAGCGGCAGCGTCCTATACCGACATCGAGATCACCAAGGACGATCCGACGCTGATTGGAAAGACGCCCAATGTCGTGCCAGATGTCCTGGCCTCGCTCTGGCTCGACTACACCGTCACGGAAGGACCGCTGGAAGGGCTCGGCTTCGGCGCCGGCGTGCGTTACCGCGGCAAGTCCTGGGCGGACAATGCGAATACCCTGCGCGTTCCGGATGCGACCGTCTTCGACGCAGCGATCCACTACGAGAAGAACGACTGGAAGGCGTCGCTCAACGTCACCAACCTGTTCGACAAGGAATATGTCGCAGGCTGCAACACGCAATATTTCTGCGGCTACGGCGAGGCACGCACCGTCAACTTCAAGATCAGCAAGGTCTGGTAATTTGACAATCTTAGACAAGTTTTGCAGGAAGGCCATTTTGGCCTTCCTGTGCCTTGGGAGACATGTCAAGAGTGCACCGATTTAGCCGCAGAGCCATCCTTTCAGCCGCCGCTGCGTCGGCTGCGGCGCGCGTCCTGCGCGCGCAAGATGCGGGTCCGCGGATTGCGACTCTCGACTGGGCACTTCTTGAAACGCTGCTTGCGGTCGGCGCCAATGTCGTGGCTGCAACCGAGCTTCGCCAGTTCCGCCAGGTTGCGGTCAAGCCCGATGTGCCGCAGGGCGTCGCCGATCTCGGCCTGCGGGGCACGCCGAATTTCGAGGCGCTGCGTTTCGCCCGCCCCGACCTGATCTTCAACTCGAACTTCTATGCCTGGGCCGATCCGCTGATGAGCCGTATCGCGCCGGTCGAAAGTCATCCGATCTATAAGCCCGGCGAAAGTCCATATATCCTCGCAGAACAGGCGACGCTGGCGATCGGCGAGCGCCTGCGGCTCCCCGCAGCCCGCCGGATGGTCGAGGATCTCGCGGACAGGCTCGATCGCTATAAGAACCTCTTTGCCAAGGGTGACGGCCGTCCCCTCCTGCCGATCAACCTCGGCGATGCGCGCCACTACAGGGTCTTCGGGTCCGACAGCCTGTTCGGCGAGGTGCTGAAACGCATGGGGCTGGCCAATGCATGGGTAGGCGCGACCAGCTATTCGGCCATGGCGCCGATGGGCATCGAGACGCTGGCTTCGATGCCCGAAGCCTGGATCGTCCTCATTCCTCCGCATCCGGAGGATGCCTTTGCGGCACTGACCGAAAGCGTGTTCTGGAAGGCCTTGCCGGCGGTGCGGGAAAACCGCGTTCTGACGGTCGGATCGATCAATCCCTACGGGGCTCTGCCCGCAGCAAGCCGCTTTGCCGAGTTCGTGGTGAAAGGGTTTTCTTATGTCCGGAACGGTTAGTCTCCCCATGCCCATACGTGCCGGCCTGCCCCACTTTCTCCCTGCCGTCGTGCTCGGCATCGCTTGCGTTACGTCGTTCATTCTGCTGCTGGCGTTTCGCCCGCACGTTCCGGGGGAGGCAGCGCCGACCGCGGCGCTCGACGCAATCCTGCTGTGGAACAGCCTTCTGCCCCGCGCTGCAATCGCTTTGATCGCCGGTGCCGCGCTCGGCCTTTCCGGTGCGCTGCTGCAAAGGGTGCTGCGCAATCCGATCGCCGATGCCTCGACCCTCGGCATCGCATCGGGTGCGGAACTGGCGCTGGTTTTCAGTCTCGGTTTCCTGCCGCTTCTGGGCGGCATCTCCCGCGAGCTGATCGCTTTTGCCGGCGGCTTTGTGGCGGTCGCCATCGTGCTGGCGCTGAGCTGGCGGCGCGGGCTCGATCCGGTCACGGTAGCGATCTCGGGGATGATTGTCAGCCTGATCGCGGCCTCGCTCAGCGTGACGCTCATCCTGGCGCGCGGCGAATATGCGATGTCGATCCATATATGGGGTGCGGGTGCCCTCAACCAACAGGACTGGAGTGGCGTCAACTCGCTCGCGCCGCGGCTCGGAGCGGGCATCGTCGCCGCGGCGATGTTGTTGCGACCGCTGAATGTCCTGGCCCTTGATGATTCCAGCGCTAAAAGCCTCGGCGTGGCGCTGCACGGGGTCCGGTTTTCGATCCTTATCCTCGCCGTCTGGCTATCCGCCTCGGTCACGGCAACAGTCGGCATCATCGGCTTTCTGGGGCTTGCAGCGCCCGCCATGGCAAGGTTCTGCGGCGCGCGAACAACCGGACAGGTGATGATAACGTCTCCTCTTGCGGGAGCCGCGGTTCTCTTTCTGGCCGATTGCCTGACGCAATTGCTGGGTCCAGGTTTTTCCGATCTCGTACCGACAGGTGCCGCAACCGCGCTGCTCGGCGGGCCGTTGCTTCTCCTCCTTCTGCCGCGCGTCAACGGATTCTCTGCCATGACCGCAACAGCCGATGCCACCTCGCGACAGTTTCGAAAGCCTGCCGTCGCGCTGTCGCTCCTGGCAGCGGCGCTTGCCGTCATCCTCGCACTCGTGCTGACTTTGGGCCCAACGGATAGGGGCTTGAGCGTTGCACTTGGTCCGCTCTTTTCCGAGCTCCTGCCCTTCCGCCTGCCGCGTATCCTGGCAGCCGGCGGGGCCGGCGCGCTGCTCGGAGCAGCCGGTTTCACCATGCAGCGGGTGACAGGCAATCCGATCGCAAGCCCTGAAGTACTCGGTGTTTCGAGCGGCGGCGGCGCCGGTTTGACGATCGCTCTCTTCGTCTTCGGTGTCCCGTCACCTGCAATCGTGCTTCTCAGCATGGCGCTCGGCTCGCTTGGCGCCTTCCTGGTGACGATCGCAATTGCCGGCCGCTCCGGATTTTCGGCCGAACGGCTGCTGCTTGCCGGCATCGCCATCAGCGCCTTCTGTATGGCAATCGTCAGCATGGTGCTCGCCCAGGGCGACATGCGCAGTTATGTCCTGCTCACCTGGATGTCGGGATCGACCAATCGCGCTGGCGCTGTCGAAGCCTGGACGGCAATGATCACGCTCGTGGTGTTGACAGCACCGCTTTTCCTGATGACCCGCTGGCTCGCCATCCTGCCGCTCGGCACCAGCCTCTCCCGCAGCATCGGTCTTCATGTCCTGCTGTCCCGCCTTTTGCTCGCCATTCTTGCTGCATTGATGACGGCGATCTCATCTTTCCTCATTGGCCCCTTGAGCCTGGCGGGATTGATCGCGCCGCATCTCGCCCGGCTTCTCGGCTTCCAGAAGCTGCAATACAATCTTGCCGCGGCGATCCTGATCGGCGCAGGCGTGATGATGATGGCCGACTGGCTGTCGCGGGTTGTCATCTATCCCTATCAGGTGCCGGTCGGCCTCTTTGCCGCGCTGATCGGCGGTCCCTACCTTCTCTGGCTGCTCGGCCGAAAGGAAAGATCCGCATGATGGCAGAACGCTGAAGGAAGCCTTGGGAAAAAAATAACACGGCCGTCTCAACGCCGAGAGCCTTACGGCAAATGCGAGCATTTGCCTATCGGCCAAGGGATGGCCGGGAAAGCAGTGGCGTTGCACGGGGTGAGCATTGCGCTTGCCTGCCGCACCTTCGAGGTCAGCGAGACCTGCTATCGTTACAGCGCCAAGCTGAACGACGAGAACGAGCAGATCGCCGATCTCCTCATCGGACTGACGCGGGCAAAGAAGACCTGGGGCTTTGGCCTGTGCTTCCTTTACCTGCGGAATGTCCGAGGACATCGCTGGAACCACAAGCGCGTATACCGCATCTACCGTGAGCTGGAGTTGAACCTCAGAATCAAGCCACGCAAGCGTTTGAAGCGGGACAAGCCGGACGCTCTGACTGTGCCGGATGCGCCGAACCTGGTCTGGTCAATGGATTTCGTGGCGGATCGTTTGGAGGATGGTCGGCAATTCCGACTGTTGAATGTCTTGGACGACTTCAACCGCGAGGGGCTGGGCATCGAGGTGGACTTTTCGCTGCCTGCTGAAGGCGTCATCCGCAGCCTGAACCAGATCATCGAATGGCGAGGCAGACCATTCGCAATTCGTGTGGATAACGGACCTCAGTATGTCAGTGGCAAACTGATGGAGTGGGCAGCAACGCAAGGAATTGCCTTGAGCCATATCCAGCCCGGAAAGCCGCAACAGAATGCCTATGTCGAGCGCTACAACCGCACCGTCCGACATGAATGGCTTGACCAGTACATCATCGAAAGCATTGAGGAGGCGCAGGAATTCGCCACGCAGTGGCTCTGGATGTACAACAACGAACGGCCCAATATGGGCATCGGCGGCATAACGCCCGCACAGAAACTGAAAATGGCCGCGTGAATTTTACTGCCGAGCCCCGTTAAGAATGGGGGATTACCGGAGCGGCTCAGCGGGTGGTGGAAAGCGAGTTCTACGGTCCCCTACTGCTTGCCAAATAGGGTGCTCCCTCTCTGCCTTCGTCGCGCCTTCAAGCAAGCCATTTACGCGGCAGTCGATTTCGTAAGCGAAAATGGTCCACAACTGATGGTGCAGACTTTCATCGACGAAGAGCAACTGACCGCCATCAGCTATCAACTTTATCGAGATTCCGAAGCAATCCTCGAACACTGGCGGCATGCCGATCCCTACATCGCTGAAGTTATGCGGTATTGCACGGTTGTCGCGTTCGAGATTTACGGCGAGCCAAACCCCGCGGTTATGGAACGGATGAACCCCATGCTTCAGGCCGGTCGCGCTACCCAAATGGTCCGTCTCGCGGGTTTCGTTCGGCAATAACCAGACGCTCGATCGCGTTACCACGCTCTCGGGCGAGAGCTTATGTTGGAACTGCAGTGCGGCGCTGAAGGCAGACTGACGTTCTGATGTGTTTAGGCGCTTGCACAAGCAAGTCCGGTGTTGCCACAACAACAGCTCAATGCCGCCGGTCGCGGCGCCCGGATTACCTTAACAGCTGCTCACACCTTAATGGGAGTTGGACCAGCGATATCGGTTTTCGGCCAGAGCGTGCTGGAAATCGGGCGGTCGTAAGGCTGGGATCTCGCGTGGGCTATTCACCTTCGATGGACACCTTCACCCGTCGTGCCAGCGTATCCATGTCGAACGGCTTGGTCAAAACCTCCATGCCTGGCAATAGATGCCCTTGGTTTAACACTGCATTCTCCGCGTAGCCCGTCACAAACAGGACAGGTAGGTTCGGCCGCGTCTCGCGGGCACGATCTGCAAGCTGGCGGCCATTCATGCCATTTGGCAGCCCCACATCGGTCAGCAACAGGTCGATCTGTCGATCTGCTTCCAGGACCTCGGTTGCCTCACGTGCGTCACCAGCCTCAATGACCACATAACCCAATTCCTCCAGTTGTTCAGCAGCGACCATGCGGATCAGAGGCTCGTCGTCCACGAGAAGGATTGTCTGACTTGGCGCCGCAGCAGTCGGCCTGCCGGCAGGTATCGTCTCGTCCGCGCCAACCTCCCCCGTGAACCTAGGCAGGTAGATGAATACAGCCGTACCTTCGCCCAGCTCCGAAAAGATCCTGACGCTGCCGCCGGATTGGCCGGCGAACCCCCATACCATCGACAAGCCGAGGCCGGTCCCCTGGCCGATGGGCTTCGTAGTAAAGAATGGATCAAAGGCGCGAGCGACTGTTTCTGGTGCCATGCCCGTACCCGTGTCCGAGACAGAAACCGATAGATATTGACCGGCCTTCAACCCCAGAGCAGGCGCCATGCGATCATCAATCCAATGGTTTGCCGTTTCGATCGTCAACGTGCCGCCGGATGGCATCGCGTCGCGTCCGTTGATACACAGGTTCAGAAGCGCGCCTTCCAATTGACCCGGATCGACAAGTGTCGGCCATGCTCCGGATCCCTGAACGACCTCGACGGCGACTGCGGGGCCAACGCTCCGACGCACCAGCTCCTCCATCGAAGTTATGAGCTTGTTGACATCCGTGGGCTTGGGAGCAAGCGTTTGTCTCCGGGAGAACGCGAGCATACGCTGCGTTAAAGATGCGCCGCGCGCGGCCGCGCCAGTTGCAGCAGTCAGATAACGATCGATATCGCTCAAACGCCCCTCTGCCACGCGGCTCCTCATCACCTCGAGACTGCCGAGGATCCCTGCCAGGAGATTGTTGAAGTCATGGGCCAGCCCGCCGGCGAGTTGCCCTACGGCCTCCATCTTTTGCGCGTGCCGCAGAGTTTCCTCCGCTGCCATGAGTTCGCCAGTGCGCTCCGCGACCGTTGCCTCCAATGACTCGTTGGCGCGACGCAACTCCGCCTGGCTCGCGAACAACTCGGCCTCTGATCTTACGCGTTCAATATGGGCCCATGAGCGCTCGGTGACTTCCTGGACCAGCGCAAGTTCATGAGACGTCCAATTATGCGGCAGCTTGCGATGGACGGCCATGAGAGCCGTAAGTTTTCCATTTTTCACCAGTGGCAAGCAGATCGTCGCCGCGATGCCAATTTTCCTGAACGTGGCTGCTTCTTCCGGGGCAAGTTCCTTCAAATTGTCACTGATCACGAGGGGGCGTCCCGCAGAAAGCTCGTCAACGGCTAATCTGCCAAAATCTCTGAGATGATATCGGCCAGTAATGTGGTCGGAACCGGGGGCCGCCCAGTCTCCTCGTATGGTGAAGCCGTCCTCGTCAGCGTCCATGTCGGCGTAGGCGCAAACGGATACGCCCAGTTGTTCGCCGAGCATACGGGTGCTGGTTTCCAATATGGCGTCCGCATCCTTTAGCGGAGACGTCGTCTTTCCTAGCGCATCGAGGAAATCCAGCCGCGCCGTATACCGTGCCTTTTCAGCTTCCGATTTTGCGCGCTCGACAGCCGACCACGTCCGTTCGGCAACCTCGGTCGCAAGAGCAACATCGTTATGCGTCCACTTGAGTGGAAGCGGATGGTGAAGAAATAACATAGCTCTTAATTGGCCATGTTTGATCAGGGGCACTGCCAAGACGGTTCGCGATCCGATTGCATGGAACACCGCAGCCATGCTCCCGATCCGATCATCCTGGTCGACGTCGTCTACGCACAGGACTCGACCGTGTTTGAGCTCTTCGATGATCGACGGGCCGAAGTCATTCATGCGGTATTTGCCAGCAGCACTCGCGATTCGCCCGTCTGTCCAATCGCGCTCCACGATGACGTGTTCTTCTTCATCATCGATTTCACCGTAACCAACTCTTGCTACGCCGAGCGCTCTGCCCAGTGCTTCGGAAGCTGCGGCCATCACTGCAACTGGATCTGCGATATCCCTCAGCGTTTCCTCCAACGCGAGATGAAAGGCTTGCCTCTTCTCCAGCATAACGCGCTGGGTGGTTTCAGTGACGGCGCAGAACATTCCCCGCACGGCGCCATGGTGATCCCGTACCGGCGAATACGAAAAGGTAAACCAGCTCTGTTCGTCATAGCCGGCGCGGTTCATAATCAGCGGAAGGTCCTCGCTGAAGGTGGCGATGCCCCTCATCGCTCTATCAATAAGAGGGAAGATGTCGTCCCAAATCTCGTGCCATATATCCTTGAACCGCGCGCCAAAGGCGGCCGGATGCTTTCCACCGAGTATCTGCGCATAGGCGTCGTTGTAAAGGAAGGCCAGTTCGTCACCCCATGCCACGAACATGGGGAACTGGCTATCGACCATCAGGGCTATCACCGATTTGAGAGAGGGATCCCAACAGTCCGGCGGGCCAAGGGATGTGCGTGCGAAGTCAACCGTTTTCAGGAGTTCGGCAACCGGATGTAGAGTAAGAGGCGCCTGCAGAATATTCGGCCCGGAATCCATCAATCCGTCATCGATCGCGATCCACGCATTAGCCATTAGCACCCCCGGCGCATCAAAAACGCTGTTTAACGTCTGTTAGCGCGACAGAGTTCCGCCAGCTAAACTCAAGTTCAGAATCTCAGACGCGGACACGCGCTATCTTGCTGATGCCAGTGATCGTAGTAATGCCACGGACTTACCTGAGCCGGTGGCCGGATTTACCTGGTATCATCACCACTTTCCGACGGATCTTCACTGAGCGTCCGAATGTCGGCCGCTGAGTTTATGCCGACGACGCACGGAGAGTGCGGCTCTTCGAGGCATCACAACGTCGAGTGGCACTACATCGCACCGGGAAAGCCGAGGCAGAACGGCTATGTCGAGTCCTCCACCGGCCGTATGCGTGGCGATCTCTTGTACGAAAGCCTGTTCTTCGGCGTTGATCGTGCCCGCAGCACCATCGAAGAATGGCCGGAGGATTTTAACCATTTCCGACCGCGGCGCCTGTTGAGCATTTGTACTCATTCAAAAGACGAAATCAGCAGGAACCCTCGGCAAGACGACGTTCTTAACTGCCGAAGAAGAGGCTGTTGTGCAGCCTCTTCACTGATCCGCTTGTTTCACCGGATGACAGCCGGTTGTCGGACCTTAACCGTAGTTGATCGGCAGCCAGTCGTAATTCGTGCTGTCTTTGCGCACATGGCCGATGCCCGGAAAGGCGATATGCGCGCCTGCCACAAGATATCTGCCTTCCACCGCCTGCTTGAAGGCAATGTCGCGTGCGGCCACGGCGCCTGTCTGGTCGATGTCGAATTCAATGGCGACGCCCGGTTCATCGAATTGCACGATATCGCCATGGGTGATGTCGCCCCAGAATACGATCTTCTGGCCTTCGCTTTCCAGCGTGATGGCGCTGTGACCCGGCGTATGCCCCGCATAAAGAATGGAACCGAGACCGGGAACAGGTGCCGCGTTATCCGCGAAGGTCTCGAATTTTCCAGCTTCAGCATATGGTGTTACACATTGATCCGCCTCGACGAACTGCTGCTTGACGATGCCCGAGGCTGCCTTCGCATTCGCCGCACTCAGCCAGAATTTTGCCTCTCGTTCATTGACCCGCAACATGGCGTTCGGGAAGGTACGTTTGCCATTGCTCATCAACCCGCCGGAGTGATCGGTATGAATATGAGTGAGGACGACATCATCGATGTCATCCACCTTGTAACCGGAAGCCTCAATGCTGGACACGAGTTTGCCGAGCGATGGCCCTAGATAGGCACCGGTGCCTGCATCGATCAGCACCAGTCTTTCTCCAGTATTGACAAGGAAAGCGTTGACGGAGGTTGGGACCATGTCCGGCAGAAACGCATCTTTCAGCGCGTTTTGTGCATCGTGCTCGCTGGTGTTGGTGTAGAGCTTGGCAAGCGGCAGGGCTACAGTTCCGTCCGACAGGGCCGTAACCTCCACAGTGCCGATTTTTAACCGGTAGAATCCGGGTGCTTGAACAGCTGCAAAGGGTGCTTTGGCGAAAGTGACTGACGGCACGACAAAAGGTACGACGACCAGGCCGGTCAGAGCGCTTTTGAGAATGGAACGGCGGGATGGCATAAATTTGATCCTTGATTGAGGGTGCGGAGTGACTTGCAAGTTCCTCGTCATCAGCTAAGGATGTCTCGATCAGCAATCAAATCGATACCACTTATGCAAGTCATCGATCACTTCAATCTACGTTCATTCGATCTCAATCTTCTCGTAGCTTTCGATGCCATGATGGAAGAAATGAGCGTCACCCGTGCAGCGCAGCGGCTGAAAATTCAGCAGCCTGCCATGAGCCACAATATATCGACCCTGCGGACCTTGTTTCAGGATGAGCTCTTCATCCGTATAGGACAGGTGATGAAGCCCACGGCACGAGCGCTCAATCTGGCCGGTCCGGTACGGCAAGCTCTACGGCAGGCGCAAGCGGCCGTCTTGATGGCGGACGTATTCGATCCGGCCACCGAGCAACGCACGTTCCGGCTGGGACTTTCCAGCGAAGTGGAACTGCTGTTGCTGCCCGATCTGACGGCACGCCTGCGAGAAACCGCACCGGGCATACGCATTCTGGCTCGCGGAGGTGATGCGGCAGAGGTCGACGCGATGCTGGATGCGGGCGTCATCGATCTGTCTGTGGGGTGCAGCTATCTACCGGACTCACGGCACCATTGCGAGCCGCTGTATCAGTCCAGCGTATTGTGCTGTTTCAATCCGCATTTGCTGAAGCTTTTCAATCCGGTGGGCCTTGATGCCTATATGGCAGCACAGCATGCGGTGATCTCGCAAACCGACAGCCTGCATGGCTGTGTCAAGGATGCGCTGGAGCATGCGGGTGCAGAACTGGAAGTGGTGGCGGCAGCTCCCGATTTCATGTCGGTATTGGCGACTGCACATTCATCAGCGGTGATTGCCACCGTCTCATCGCGCATTGCGCTTCGTTACGGGCCGCTGCTGGGCCTTGAGGTCAGCCCGGTGCCACTGGCGCTTTCTTTTCCACCGGTCGCAATGGTCTGGCCGCTTCAGATGGATAGCGATCTTGGCTGCACATGGTTACGGCAACAGATCCGTGAGGCGATGCTGACGACGAACGGGGGCAATGTCGTGGATGTTGCGGCCTGACGTTCCATAATGAGCAGCGTGCGTTTGAACGCCATCCGGCCTAATGGGGGACCTAACCATCTATCTAGGCATTCCGAAATCTGGCCGTTGAAGGGATGTGAACTGCCGATCTGGTTGTCAAGATCAACTTATCATCTCGACTGCACTTATAACATACGTCGGCCGCAGCCGAGAAAGAATTACCGATTTGGGCCGGAAGATATTCGATCACCAAGTCTGGACGATCCCGGCCATCATAGAGCGCACCACGGTCGCCATCCGTGGTTTAGGTGCTATTGCAGGAAATGCGGCCCAACCCAGCTCCGAGATTTTTAGGGAGTCGTCGACGCTGCAGCCACTGTCGGGAAAATTCGCGATCGATCCTTGATCCAAAGAGCCTGCAAACCTATCTGGCTATTGCGGACCGGGCCCCTCTCGCGGAGGCTGATCAAGCCTCGTGATGTCGGACCGCATCGGAACGATCCCGATGCTCTGACAGCCCGGCATTCGCGCCACAGTCATGTGCGGTCGCTCCGATCATTTCCGATCAAGAGGAGCGACAAAATGGATTTTCTCTTCACCGACTTGCTTGGCACGCCTGTCTGGTTCTGGCTGGCATTTCTTGGCCTCGTCGCCGCGCTCACCGCATTCGACCTCGGGGTCCTTCACAAGGAGGATCGCGAAATGGGGATCAGCGAGAGCTTGAAGCTCTCAGCCTTCTATATCGGGATTGCCCTGCTGTTCGGGGCCTGGGTCTGGTATGCGCGCGGGCCTGAACCCGGCATGCAATACTTCACCGGCTTCTTCATCGAGAAGGCGCTTTCGATCGACAATGTCTTCGTCATCAGCCTGATCTTCACCTATTTCGCGATCCCGCCCAAATACCAGTACCGGGCGCTGCTGTGGGGCATCCTGGCTGTGATCGTGTTGCGCGGCCTGATGATCGCCGGTGGCGCGGCGCTGGTGAATGAGGCGTATTGGGTCCTCTACCTCTTTGCGGCATTCCTGATCTTCACAGGCGTGAAGATGTTCTTTGCGGGCGACCAGCCGATGGACGTCGCGAACAACCGCGCGGTACGGTTCATCTCGACCCATATGCCGGTCACCAGGGAACTGCATGGCCAGCGCTTTTTTGCGCGTGTGCGGGACGGAAAGACGGGCAAGCCGGTCATTGCGGCGACGCCACTGTTCCTCGCGCTCGTCGTGATCAACCTGGCGGATCTCGTGTTCGCGGTGGACAGCGTGCCGGCCATTTTTGCAATCACCACCGACACATTCATCGTCTACACCTCCAACATCATGGCGATCCTGGGTCTGCGCGCGCTTTATTTCGCGCTCGCGGCCATGGTTCACCGCTTCCACTACCTGAAATACGCGCTTGCGGCGGTGCTCGTGTTCATCGGAACAAAGATCTTCGTCGCTGACTTCTGGCTCGGAGGAGATAAGTTCCCGCCTGCGGTAAGCCTTGGCGTCACCTTCGCGTTGATCGCAGCCGGTATTGCGTATTCGCTGTGGCAAACACGTAGCGAGCCGGAGCCTGACCGATCAAGAGAGGCGGGATCAAAGGACTCAGCCCGCATCTCAGACCCTAAACCATAAGGTCAGGTGGTGGCTCGGTTGGCGAAACACAGCATTTCGCGCCGGACTCGAACTTCGAAGCCGGACCGTAAGGAAGGTCCGGCAACCGGTTATTGCCCAGCTTTCCTTGCCGCCAGAAGAAGGCTCTCAAGCCGGTCGGCGAACAGGCATCCCCCCGCGGCCAGCATCATCAAGATCATTCCGGTGACGCTCTGCAGGGTGATCGCCTCCCCTGCCAGCAAAGCACCCACGCCGACGGCGATCGCCGGAGATACGAAGGCAAAACTGCCGGCTCGCGACGGGCCAATGTCCCGCAAGAGCTGCATGTAAATGCTGTATCCGATCAAGGAACCGAAGATGACAAGAAAGAGCCATCCCGCGATTGCGCGCCAGCTCCACATGGTCCCGATGGCGGCCGTGGCATCCGGCTCCATGATGAAGGAAACTGCGAGCAGCACGCCACCGCCGATCAGCGTCGTTGATCCAGACAGGACCACGCTTCCATAGCGCGATATGAGCGGTCGCGCGAGCACCGATCCCCATGCCGAGGAGATCGCTGCCCAGGCAACCGCTACAAGACCGAGCACTGCCGACGAGCCTGCATTGGTCGCCGCGAGCGCAGGTGCGAAGAGAACGGCCAGTCCAGCCATGCCGAGCACCATGGCGCCAAAGCGAACGATGCTCCAGCCCTCCTCACTCAGCGCGATGCCGAAAACAAGCAGAGCCAGCGGCGTCAATGACATCTCCAGCACGGCGGCCGTGCCGGAGGGGACGAATTTCATCCCCCAAAACAAGGGACCATAACAAAGGGTAATCATAAGCAGACTGGTGACGAGCAGCCGAACTACGTGCTGCCCCTGCATCAGCGTCAGGGAGCGCCGGATCGCACCCCATCCCAGGAGCACGATCCCTGCGCAGATGAAACGTGTCGCGGCAAAGAGCATCGGAGGAACGGTTGTGACGCCGATTTTGACGGCGATCCATGTCAGTCCCCAAACGAGGCAAAGGATGAGGAACTTGGTGAAGTTGCCAACAGATGTCACTGGGCTTATCCTATGTAACGGTTTAAATGCATTACATACGTTACAACAAGGTGCCGGCGAACTTGTTCCGGTGGTGACATGGCGACTTCGACGAGAGACATGCCGCTGAATGGCGGCCATCCGGCTCTTGACTTCGTCAACACGGTTGACAGCCGAAGGGGACGATGGGGCCCTGACCTGCTGCGGTGTTGCGACGACCTTATCGTCCTGGCGGCGCGGGTTGGCCTGATCGATGAGAAGCAGGCGGTCATCCTTGACCAACTTGCTAAGAGGCGGCCGCAACAAGCAGGAACCTTAGTTGAAGAGGCGATCAGCTTGCGGGAGGCGATATACGACCTCTTCGTGGTGGAAGACACAAATCAGCCCTACCCGGACAAGCCGTTTGCAGTTATCCACGAGAGGGCCAGGCGCGCGCGTGCGCGGCAGCGTCTCTTCGAAACAAAAGAAGGCTTTCAGTGGCTGCAGCCGATTAGCGAACTTACCGACCTTGTGGACCTGTTCGCCTGGCAGGCGTCTGAACTGCTCATCAGGCGACATGAGCGCCGTCCGGTGCGAGAATGCAAAGGCGATAATTGCGGCTGGCTGTTTCTCGACACTTCGAAGGGCGGGCGCCGTCTTTGGTGTTCCAATGCAACCTGCGGCACGCACGCAAGGGTCAAACGCTTTCGAAGAAAAGCAGACCCCCAGAATTAGGGCCGGCATACATCCGCTGTGCAGCAGGGTCGGTGCATAAAAACAACCCATCGGGTCGAAAAAACGGGAGACTTCGACTATCTATCTCGGCATGATCGATTTTGCGGACCGAAGCCGGCAATGACGCGGAAGATGAGCAGGGCTTGGCTCACAAAGCTGCTCGCCGGTGCGGGCGGACTGTTGGCCGCAGCGCTTTCCCTAGGATATTCCCTATACGAGCAGCGCGAAGCCGACATGATTCCGCAGGTGGAAGCGGCGACGCCGGTTGAAGCCGGACGCTGGAAGGTTTCCGTCAGCAGAAGCACTATCGACGCAGCGATGCCGAACGGGGCACGAATATCGCCAGGCAAGAAGGCGGTCGTCGTCGAGATGATGCTAGAGAATATCTCGGCGGAAAGCTCGAACCTCTATGGCAACCTGATCAAGCTCGCCAATGTCCACGATGCATCAAAGCCACAATACTATTTGAAGCGTGACCGGGCCATATTGTGGGACTTGCATCCGAGAATGCCTGAAGCTGTAACTGCAGTCTGGGAGGTTCCGGCGACACTTTCGCTACCGACTGTTTTGCGGCTACGGATCGAGGGCGCCATCTTCAAACCGCGGGACAATCTCTATGCCGCGCCCGGCTGGTTTCCTTCGGGCAGCGTTGCGGAGGTAGCATTGCCCCTCAATGTGGGGATTGAGCCATGACGCGGCAAGCCCCGATGGTCCTCACAATAGTCCCCGTCGCTGCGCTCCTCGCGGCGTTGCAAGCAACGACGCCGCCCTATGCCATGCTGACCGGCCCAATCCGCACGACAGGGCACCAGACCGAGACGGTTTTGAGCACGACCTTCGGCGTGAAGGTCCATCGCGTATTGAAGGCCGGAACGATTGCCTACGCGCGGTTCGGGCGGGCAGTCCAACTGCAGACTTCCGGAGTTTGGATCGTGGTCTCCGCCGAGCTGCGGGCCTTCCAGAAAACGATGCCGGTTCGCGCAGCGACCCTCATCGGCGCCTCCGGCCGATCGTATCGCCAGTCTCGGCGCGCAGGGGAGGCTCCAGGCATTCTCTCGGCGAAAGTCGTTCAGCCTGGCTTGCCGACGACAGGCATTTTCGTTTTCGAGCTCCCCGACGACGAGACACTAGGCATGAAGCTCGTGCTTTCGGAGCAATATGATCCACAACTGAAGGACGAGATCGGCGTGTTTCTCGAAGACGATGGAACGGCCTCGCGCGACAGGCTGGAGATTGGCAAAGATGGTGTTTGACGGCGAGCGGAAGATGTGGTGGCTTTCGCTCGCCAGCCTGCCAGCGCTCGTCGCTGTCGCCGTCGTGATCAATGCCTGGCGCAATATCGAGAATTACAGGCACCGCATCGAGACCGATATCACGCAAGGGCCGGATCACCTCGATTACGCAGGCGCGACGTGGCGGCTCGAAAACGTACGCCTGCTTGGTGATGGCCGGGACGCCAAACTGCGCCTTCCCGGTCAGATGCGACTTGTCATCGTTCGCTTGGTAGCGACAGCCACGCGCGACATCGGTGATGCCTGGGGACAATGCGAGGTCAGCCTGACGGATGGAACGGGGCGTCGCTGGTTGCCGCTCGACGTCAGCCTGTCAAACGATATCAGCCGCGACCTCGATCCTGGCAGGGAACCCGTCAGTGGCTGCGGTATCACGTCGCTGAAACCGCCTCCAAAGGATCATGCTGCCCTGATCGAAGAGAAGTTCGTGGTTCCGGCTGAGGCAGTTCCGGTCCTCTCGGTCAAATTGAGCACAGCTGCCTTGCGGCCGAAAGCAATCGGTTTTGCTCTTGATTTGAATTGAAGTCGCGGCGCTCCGCCTTCATTTTCGGCCCCTCCACTCTCGCCCTTGTGCGAATCCGATCTCGAGCGTGGCCGCCAGAAGGCAGATCTTGATCGGCGTCACCAGTAGTCCTTCGCCCGGCTCGCTTGGCGTGCCTATGAAGGGTGAGATGGTCTGCGCGATGATCTGCCAGAGCGACAGGTCATGTGGGCCAATGAACTGCGTGAGACCGTACCAGGCCCACGCGGATCCCCAATCCAGCAGGCGATAGACAAGAATGGCGGCGAGGATCGCGACGATGCCGGAGTTCAGCGCGAGGCCGACGCCCTCGGCGAGGGCGCGATACCGTTTAAGTGTGCCCTCAACGAAGTGCGAAATGAAATCGCGTACGGATTTCGGCAGCGTCTGCCAGCGGGAAACGGCACGAGCGAAACGCCCCTCACCTAACGCGGGCTCGCCGTGGATGTCATAGCCGTAGACAAGAGCTGCGAGCGTCAACCAGACCACGGGGTAGAGCGAATAGAAGAATAGCCCGACTAGTCGTGTGTGGAGCGGCAGGGGGGAAAATTCTGGAGGCAGCGGAATGGCTTGCTGTGCGGCGGCGTCTGCTACCGGCGTCAGGGAGCTAAGCAGCATGCCCATCGTTTCCGGCAGATGACTGAACCAGGCTCGAACGTCATCCTCCCATTCAGAGAGGACGAAGAGGCCGATAAAAGCCCAGTTGGCTTCGCAAATCACGATAAGGATCGGCCATATCGAGGCACGCGAACGTTTGTGCATAGCCTTTGCGAAACGGCGCACGGCCCAGGCGACGACCACGGGCGCGATCAGCCATGCGCTACCCGATACGTCAAGCAGGCCGACTGCCTCGCCCGAAAGAAGGAGACTGAGAGACAGGCGGGAGTAGTCGCGCACGGTGTCGCCCAGAAAACCCCAGGCTGCGTAGAAGGCGAAGAAGGGGACCAGAGTGAGAGCCAGAGCGCTCACGAAATTGCCGGGAACCGTTTCGATCTCGGCATGCGGCTGTCCCGTCAGCGTCCGCGAGGCCGCGTCGAGGGCCGGCAGGCCGCGGCGGACCGTCTCGAACAAAGCAACGACGACGACGAGCTTCAGCAGGACCACTAACGCCAGCGCCGACAGGCCGGCCAGCGAATTCCATCGCCCGATCATGGCTGCGGCCTCGTTCAGCAGGAGATTGCCGATAAACCCCAGCAGCCAGAGCGCCGCCAGTTGCGGCCAGAAACGCCAAAGCAGGGAGGCCGTCAGATGCAATAGTTGAAGGGCGGTTCGAATACCGGCGCTGAATCCGATCGACGAAGCAGGATTTGACATCTGTTCCCAATAGCATTTCGTTGACTGCGGGCCAACGGCTCAGAACATGAAGATGCAGCGCGCGCATTACCATTTGGGGCGTGACGACAGGCAGTTGATAGCCACCTTTTATCCGGTTCAGAACGGCCTGCTGATCACTGGACAGAATGCCCGCTCGTGGTGGACCGGGCTGGAACCCTTGCCAGTACGCTAAGGTTCACCAAAACCTCTTGATCAAACGCCTTTGTGACGAAGGCGGCAGTCAAACCTCCCCTCGTCTCAAACACTAGGTAGTGGCTGCGAGCGGCGCCTCCTCCGTTACCCGAATTTTCCGGGCGAGGTTGCGAGAAGCCTCTTACGCTCCACTACCTTCCTATTGTACTTGGGTGGCCGGGTGGCGGACGTCCCTTACTCGGTACAAGAATTATCGAGGGGCCTCCTACCCGCGAACCTCTGCCAGTGAGGATAGGTGACCGTCCGACCATCATCGCGAACTGAGAGCCGCAGCCATGCAGAAGTGGAATGAAATCGCTCACCTGCAGGCAGCGTAAGCGAAGTGGCGGGCGAGGCTTTTGACCGCAGCCTGTTAACTTGACGGTGTCATTGCGTGATCCGATCAGCTTATATAGGGTTACATCCGTCGCGAAAATCGGCTGCCGGTCCTGGCAGTCGCAGATACGTCCGTCATGACTTTTGTCCTGGCCGCACCAGCGTCTCCCGAAGCAACAGATCTATCTGCAGGAGCGCTTACATGCGTCATTCCATCACGATTATCGGTGCCGGCCTTGCCGGCCTGACCCTCGCACGAATTCTTCATCTTCACGCTATTGCGGTAATCATCTACGAAGCCGAACCCACCGCCAATGCTCGTTCACAGGGCGGCCTGCTCGACATTCACGAACACAACGGCCAGATCGCACTCAAGGCCGCAGGACTTTATGAAAAATTTCTCGGTCTCGTCCGTCCCGGTGAGGACGCCAAACGCGTGGTCGATAGGAATGGTGCGGTTCTGTTCGAGCATCCCGGAGACGGGTCTTTCCGGAGTCCGGAAGTCGACCGGGGCGATCTGCGCGCGATGCTGATCAACTCGATCCCGGCCGATGCGATCAAGTGGGGGCACAAGCTGACATCCGTCACGTCTCTGGAGGGAGGCCGCCGTCGTGCCACGTTTGCCAATGGGACAAGCGTAGAGACCGATCTCCTTTTGGGGGCGGACGGCGCATGGTCGAAGGTTCGTCCGCTTGTCTCCGATGCGAAGCCCATTTACTCGGGGATCTCATTCATCGAAACGATGCTGCTCGATGGGGATCGGCGGTTCCCGGCCATTGCCGAGGCAATTGGCGAAGGCACGCTGATGGCTGTCGCGCCCGGTCAGGCCATCCTCGCCCATCGTCATGCGGACGGAACGCTCCATACCTATATCGCCCTGCGCAAGCCCGAGGATTGGACGAAGTCGATAGACCTGACCGATACCAGGGGGGCCCTGGCTCGGATTGCCGTCGACTTCGAAGGATGGTCGGAGCCTTTGCTGACGCTTGCGACCGAGAGCGACACCGCGCTCGTGTTCCGTCCGATCTATGCGCTGCCGGTTGAGCACCGCTGGTCGCGCAGGCCCGGCGTGACTTTGCTGGGCGATGCGGCGCATCTCATGTCTCCCTTTGCAGGGGAAGGGGCTAATCTGGCGCTTTATGACGGTGCAGACCTCGCCGAGGCGCTCATCGCGTCGCCGGACGACCTGGAAGCGGCCCTCGGTCGCTATGAGGAGAAGCTCTTTCCTCGAAGTGCCCGTATCGCGTCTCTGACGGCGAAAAATCTGGACTGGTTCTTTGGCGAGGGCGCCCCTGAAAGCGTCGTGGCGCTGTTTCGGCCGCATCTTGGATAGGGCCCCGCCCCTGAGTCATTGCCCGGCCAACCTTGACGATCTCACTGGACCGACATAGTGGACGAGACTGCCGCGTTCGGCCGCCGTACTTAGGTAGAGGAGCTGCGCGCCGAACACGATCCCGGTCGCGATGATCAGCAGGGCCACACGGCGCTTCGACAGGATCCGCCCGCTATTCCGAACCAACAGTTTCGGCCGGAATTCTATACGTTTAGCGACCGGCAATGTTTCCGGGTGTCGCATTTCCAGCCAGATGCCAAGCAGGACCGTGATCAAGAGACAGATACCGAAGACGCTGCGCCAACCGGCAAGCGAGATCACACCCTGACCCAGGGCAGGAGCCAGCATCGGCACGAGAATAAAGAGCGTGAACATGAAGGACATAACGCGCGCCATCGCGTCGCCTTCGAACTGATCGCGGATCATCGCGCGTGTCGCGATCTTCGGCCCGGACACGCCTACACCCTGAAGGAACCGGCCCAGGATCACTATTTCGAGCGAGCCTGCCAGCATCGACGTGACGGTCCCGATCGCATAGAGGCAAAGGCCGAGCACGAGCGCCTTCTTGCGCCCTATCGCATCGGACAACGGCCCTAACAGCAATTCCCCGAACACCATGCCGAAGATGAACAGCGATATGACGTGCTGCGTGGATAGCGGCGGCGCGACACCAACCTCTTCTCCGATCTGGCGTAATGCCGGCAGGAGCGCATCGATGCTCAGCGAGGTCAACGAGGTCAGAAGGGCATAGAGGATAATGCGTTCGCGGAAGCTGATGGAATATGTCATGTGGTTATATACATTTATAGAGATACCCAGCGAAGAGACCTGCCGGGCTTTAAGAGATCCTCAGCCGCGAGGTCTTCGCATGCCTGGCTTCATGCCGTCCGGGCATTGTCCTTGATACACGGCCTCGACCGTCGAAATCAGCTTGTCTCCTTTCCCGCCTATTCCCTCGAACAAACTGGCGGAAACAAAGTGGTAACGGGATGTGAAATCTCCTTCATAGGTGACAGTAAGCTTTACCTTGCCCGTCATCGAGGATTGGCAGTTCGCCTCGATTTTCCGGGACCCGAGCGTAGCCATCCTGTTGGATACCACACACTCCTGCGCGAAAGTCGACCAGACATCCGTCTCGATGAAGTTGGTATGAGTGTCATCGACGCACAAACTCCCTTTTACCAAGCGATTATCTGGCGAGTCGAATACCCACAAACCTGTCTGACGCTTTGGAAAGTCGTCAGCGGCGACCGCCGCTGGAGGCCAAGCTGCAAGCAGTGCGAAAACCGAAAGAAGTTTAACTGACATATTGTCCTGGTCCTTCATTTGTTTGTTTGTTTGAGAATGCGAGGCCCAACAGGACACCTTCCATCAACGAAAATCGCCAACACCGTTGTTTTCCACCCGCACTGTATCCACAACCTCGAGAATGGCGGCAATGACCACATCGGGCCGAGTGAACTGGATATAGTGTCCGGAATCAGCCACCAGCTGATGACGGCTGCGCGTTGA